>NZ_KI271861.1 GCF_000469465.1 Gemella bergeri ATCC 700627
CCCAACAAATAACCCAACACCGAAAAAACCTGTAAAAGACGTTGTAAACGAAAGTGGAACAACAATTAACGGCAAAGCGGTAAAACCGGGAGACATCTTAACGTATACAGTAAGTTACACAAATACAACGGGAGAAGACAGAGATGTAACAATCAAAGATAAAATCCCTGAGTACACAACATATGTAGAAAACTCAGCAGATAACAATGGAAAATACACAAACGGAGAAGTAGTATGGACTAAGAGAGTAGCCAAAGGAGAAACATGGACAGTAACATTTAAAGTAAAAGTCAATGAAGAAACATATGGCAAAGAAATTAAAAATATAGCTCGTACATCAGACGGAGTATTAGACATAGACACCAATCCGACAACTAATCCGGTACCACCAAAAACACCACCGGTACCACCGACAACACCAAAAACACCATTACCAAAAACAGGTAATGAGGCAACAAACGGAGTGTATGCGGGACTGGCAACATTATTGGCAGGACTTGGATTAGCATTAAGAAGAAAAAGAAAAGATGAAGAGTAGAAATAAGCGAAAGCAATAAATGTTTTGGTTTATTAAACAAAACTGATTAAAAAATCAGGTAAAGAAAGAGTGATGGATAAAATTTCATCACTCTTTTAATGTTTTGTAACAAACTTGATATATCACGGTAAGCATGGCACCCTTATTTAATAGTCTATTTATAGAATGACTATTGTGAAACTTATAATTTGATAATTAAAATAGTCGCTAAATCAAAATTATTTAGCGACTATTAATATTATATTTTTCTCTCAATAGTTTTAAACAGTAAATAAGAAACTGCTGAACAAAAAACGATTGCTATAGCACTGGAATGAAAAATATTGCCCAATCCAACGAGAGGAGAAACTACACCTCCCAAGAAAAACGGAAGGAAACCGAATAATGCGGAAGCACTACCGGCACGCTCTCTTTCCAGATTCATTGCAAGAGCGGAACCTGAAGGAAGTATAAAACCTAATCCTAATAATAAAAAGAAAAAGCCTACTTCAACAAATAGGAATGGCAATGCTAAAGTTAAAATAATAGCTAAGTAAATACTTAGAATTAACATAATACTTAATCCCAATTTAATACTTTTCTTTTCATTAAAGCGTCCGGCTGCCTTACTACCTACAACAAGAGCGAAACCGTTTAAACCGAAGCACAAACTATATAAGAATGGTGATAGTTTATAATGTGTTTGTAAAATAAATGGAGATGCGGCTATATAAGCGAACATGGTTGCTAACGCAAATGCCTGAATTAAAACAAGAATAGTAAACAGTTTATTTTTTGATACTAAAACTATAGAATTATAGGTTTTTAATATAGGTACATTAAGTCTTTTTTCTTCTTTTAACGATTCTACTAATTTAAAAGCTGCAATAATAATTATTATACCGATGATTGCAAGTGTAATAAAAATACCGCGCCAATCTGTTAATTGAAGCAGCAGGCTTCCTACAACAGGAGAGATTATCGGAGCGAGTCCATTAACCGCCATAAGCAAAGCGAAAAACTCTGCCATTTCTCTTCCGCGATAAAGGTCGGTAGAGATAGCACGAGATATAACAACTGCTCCTGCTGACGAAATACCTTGAACAAATCGCAAAATAATCATTGCGTAAATGTTGGGGAAAACAATAATAGCTATAGTGCTGATTAAATAAATAATAAGACTAATAATTAAGGGTTGTTTACGCCCAAACTTATCACTGATAGGGCCTATAAGAAGTTGCCCTAATGCAAGTCCTACCATACTTCCTGTAAGTGTTAACTGAATGGTCGAAGTATTAGCTCCAAAGTATTCTGCCATAAATGGAAGTGCAGGCAGATATAAATCTGTAACAAATGGTCCAAATGCAGATAACGTTCCTAGAAAGAGAACGAGAAATAGTTTTGAATTTTTTTTCTGTGTCATGTAAATTCCTTTCTTTTATAAATTATATTTTCTAATTATATCATAAAAAAAATCTTTTCGTAATAGTTAAGTTTATAGAAATTTCTAAGAAAAAAATAAATTTAGAGATATTAACGGGTGATTAATACTCAAAAAGATTTTCTTATGAGATTTGTTTATGTAAATTATAAAGATAAAATAGAATTATGGGAAAACCATATATTAAAGTAAAGTTATATAAAAGAGAAAAGGGCATATTTTAGTTTAGTAGCAAAGCCGAAAAAGAGGTGAGTGTAAAAACTCATCTCTTTTTTTGTAGTGGTATAACAAATAATTAAAGGGCGGATCTGAAAGCTAAAAATTCTAATAAAATTTACTTATCAGTAGTTAGATTTATTAATTTATTGATTTAGGAATATGATTTAAAAAGTTTTTTTCAAATCTAATGAATTGTGGAAATTTCTACTTGGCAAAATCGATTTTTAATGAAATCTTAATTTTCAATTTTCGAGCCGTTTTCTACAATTAAAAATCAATATTATTAATTTTCCCGATAAGGTGCTTTGTAATAAACCAACGTAAAGTATAAATATATATTGTATATGAAAAAATAAGTAGGGTACTAAAGATAGTGACCTTATTATTTTTGAAAAAAATAAAGTTTACCATTAGAATAATTAAATATAAAATAACGCCAAATAAAAATCTGAACATATTTTTTTTAATCCAAAGGTTGTATTTTTTTAATAATTCTTCTTTTTTGTTATTTGGAGTATTCATTACAGTTTTTCCTTTTTCTTTCGCTTTTTAACCTTATTATACCATCTTTTTTTTATTTTTTATAAGTATATAGGTCAATAACTGTATAAGTAAATTGCAAAATGGTATAATGTAAGAAAAATAATTAAGTGAATGTACAAGAAAAGAACATTGGAAAGGTGGGAGAAAAATGTGTGAGGAATGTTACTCAACTGAAAACAGAATAACACCGTTGTTAAATCCCTTAGAATGTTTAGAAAATCATACTCAGTATATTTGTGGGATGTGTGGACGTTGTATTTGTATTGAGTGTGATCTGGTTAGAAGATTACAAAGATGGAATTTTCCTTTCAAGTCTTTAGAAATTGCAAAATTATATTTACGAACAGCTGATTACAGTATGAAAAGTTCGTGTGGAATTTATGAGATAAAAAATGAGAAAAATGGAAGATTATCGTATAAAATTTTAGTAAATAGTGAAGAATTGAAAAATTATTTAAAAAAGAATAAGGGGAAAACTTGCAATACTATGAAACCTGTTTTTGCTATTGGAAAGTATAGAGAGTACAGTAATACAGAAGTGAGGAAGTTAACTTCTAAAGAAATTCAAAAATATATGGAAGAACGATAATTTTAACTGATATAAATATAATCATTTAAAATTTATTATTAATTATTGTATTTGGATAATTACTCTAAGTTGATAATATATATTTATGATGGTATTATTTGTAAAAAACTTTTCAAATTTATAATAATAAAACACTAGGTAACTTATTATTTAGCTGTACTTTAAAAAATATTTGTTTTTGAGTGTAGCTATCTACCCAGTGTTTTTTAGTTTGTATTTTAGAATATATTTATCAATATATTTTGAATGATTTATATAAAAAGCATAAAAATTTTTATCTTATGCCCATATTGTTAATCTATAATATACTGCCCCGGACTCATGGTGTTGACGATTGTTTCGAAAAGAATAATTCCGACAACATTTAACATAAGGCGAGAACGGATTTTTTTTCTGGTTTTAGGTGCGTCGTAGACTTTTATAACGTGGTCGCTTATTTTAGCGAGTGGGCTGTTAGACAGGCTGGTTATTGAAATAATGGTTGTTCCGTTTTGTTTTGCTTCCAGAAGGCTGTCGTTGATAATCTCGGTATTTCCGCCTAAAGAAAATACTAAAATAACATCTTTATTTGTTGAAATATCGGGTATACGTTTTATAGAGTAATGTTCAAAATAATCATTAGACCAGAGATTAATGAGTTTTAACTTTCTATTGAAGTCGCTCATGACCATATAACTGGAACCACTACCTACACAAAAAATTCTGCGGGATTTTATAATAATATCCGAAAATACCTCAAAATCTTTTTGATTTAAGATAGACATGGTACGTCCAAATTCAACGCTTAGTTGTTCCTTTAATTGAACGAAGTTAGAAGTGGATGAATTTTCACTTTTGGATAATTCTTTACTTGTTCTCAAATCATATTTTAAATCAATAAATGTGTTATAGCCGAGTTTTTTACAAGCACGGATGATAGTTGATGAAGAAACTAAAACTGCCTGTCCGATTTCTTTTAACGTGACGTATTCAATATTATCTTGTTTCATTAAATAGTCTATTGCTTGTTGTTCAGAAATAGATAATTTATCGTAATTTTCTTTTAAGTTATTAAAAAACATAATTCACTCCTTTGAGTAAAATTTACTAAATTTTTCATTGCGATTGTTATTATAAAGTATAATAACATAAAAATAATGAAAATAAAAGCGATTGTATCAAGTTTAGAAGATAATTAGTAAAATATTACCTAAATAGTAAAAAAATACAATAAAAGTAACTTTTAGGCAAGATAAGAAAAATCGTTTTCAGATCTGTTATAATATATACATATAATTTTAAAAAGGAGAAGAAAGTAATGGCAAAGAAAAAAAATAAGTTCGTTTCCGCTTTTGAGCAATTCGGACGTTCATTCTTATTACCGGTATCTGTACTTCCCGGTGCAGGGATAATTAAAGGTATTGGGACTGCATTCAGTAATTCAAACACTTTAAAAATGTTTCCGGCATTAAAAAATGATATTATTCAATTTATTATGAAATTCTTAATTGTGCTTGGAGACACAGCATTTAATAACTTACCGATAATTTTTGCAGTAGGGGTAGCGGTAGGGCTTGCTAAACGTGAAAAAGGTTCGGCTGCTTTATCAGGATTATTAGGATTTATCGTTTTACATTATGTATTAAACTTCCTGCTTGTACAAAGTCATAAATTAGTTGATACCAGTAAATTATCAAGCAATGACGCTAAACTGGCATTATCAAATGCCATGCAGACAAAGGTTCTTGGTATTCAAACAATCGATCTTAGTGTATTCGGTGGTATTATCGTCGGTATTGTTGTTTACTTCGTTCATAAGTGGGCGGTTAAGGTACAACTTCCAACGGTAATCGGATTCTTTAGTGGACCACGTTTTGTGCCGATCGCAACCATTATAATTATGTCGGTAGTGGCAGCCGGATTATTCTTTGTTTGGCCACCGGTGCAAAGAGGAATTAGTGTTCTATCAATATTTATTTTAAAATCAGGTCCGATAGGAACATTTCTTTACGGGTTGGTAGAACGTGCTTTACTACCGTTTGGTCTTCATCACGGCTTAAACTGGCCGGTTCGTACTACAGAACTTGGAGGAGCATGGGAAATTGGTGGAAAACGTGTTGTTGGTACAATTAATGCTTATTTAACATCATTAGCTGATCCTAATGTAACACATGTTGATCCAAGTATCACACGTTTTAACGGTGGTAAATTCGTTTACTTTATGTTTGGTTTATCCGGCGCAGCCTATGCAATGTATAAAACTGCTGATCCTAAAAAACGTAAAATGGTGGGTTCACTATTATTTGCAGCAGCAGGAACATCATTCTTAACCGGTATTACAGAACCAATCGAGTTTACGTTCTTATTTGTAGCACCTATCCTTTATATCGTACACGCATTCTTAGCAGGGTCAGCACTATTTGTAATGCATATGTTAGGAGCGGGAGTTGCAACACCTACAGGACATGGTTTTATTAACTGGGTAATTTACGGTGTACTTCAAGGGCCGAAAACTGCTTGGTGGTTAGTGCCGATCGTTGGGGTAGTATATTTCTTTATCTACTATGTTGTCTTTAGATTTATGATTGTTAAATTTGATCTTAAAACACCGGGACGTGAAGATACTGACGATGTGAGATTATCAAATAAAAAAGAAGCACGTGCTAAACTGGGTGTGGAAATTGCAACAATCGGTAAAGAGGAATCGCCAAAAGTAATGGATGATGCAGCAAGTGATGATGAAGTTATGGAAACCGTTCAAAAAACACCGGAAGGAATTCATAAACAAGCTGTTGAATTGGTAAAAGCACATGGTGGAGCAGAAAATATTGAAGCGGTAGATGCTTGTATTACACGATTAAGAATAAATGTTAAAGATAAAAGTTTAGTCGATCAGGAGAGAATTACAACTAAACTGGGAGCTATGGGATTTGCGGAAAGTGATATGCAGATGCAATCTATTTACGGTTCTCACGCAAATGTGTTAAAAATGGAAATTCAAGATATGCTTGGTATGGAGGAATAGGTTTATGAAAAATTTGTTTGTTACAGACTTAGACGGAACATTTGTGAAAAATTCAGTATTCGTCGAACAGGATGATTTAAGGGCGTATCATAGTGCAAAAAAATATGGGGACTTCTCAGTTGCGACTGGGCGTTCTGTTGAAGAAATCAAATATATTGCCGAGGGTGATAATATAGAAGTCACAGACATGATAGGGTTTAACGGAGCGGTCGTAACAAGACAAAATGAAATTATATTTGAAAAACATATTCAAGAAAAAGATTTAGAGGATATTTTTAAATATTTAAAAGAAAATAAACTTATATTTGATGCTTTAGACGGCAAACGAAGAATTGGTAACTTCAATCATGAGAAAAAGGATAGACTTTGGAATATGGAGCTTATTTGTGTGGATAATCCTTTTGAATTATTGGTTGGGAAAACAATTTATAAGATAAATGTAAGACCGTGTAAAGAAGAATTAAATTCTCATTATGAAGTTATGAAAAAATTATTTCCGAATGTAGAGATTTACAAATCGGGATCAACAAGAATGGAAATAACAGCTAGGGGTATTTCTAAAGCGAGTGGAATAAAATTAATAAAATCAGGATATAATAGAATTATTGCTTTGGGTGATTCCGGAAATGATGTGGATATGTTTAAAATAGCCGACATTTCTTACTGTATGAGCGGTGCTCCGAAAGAAGTACAGCAACAGGCTACATATGTAGTGGAAAGTTTTGCAAAAGCAATAGAACATTTTGAAGAAAATTATAAATAATAATATAAAAACCATTATCTGTCTAGAAAGGTAATGGTTTTTGAGTTATTTCATATATTATCATATTAAATTTTGTTCCGTGTCAAATATGGAGCATAAAAAAATTCTATTCTTGTATTATTTTTTATTTAGATAATAAATTTAACACTTTAGTAAAAAATTAGCACAAAAATTTAAAATATGATATACTAAGGCTGTGATAGTTTATGTAATATTCATTAAAATATAAGGAGGAGTTATTTATGAAACCATTTAAAAGAACTACTGAAAAAATTTTAGCTTGGATAGCTAATGTGTTATTATTAATTATTACCGGTGGATTAAGTTATGTATCATTTATTAGTAGTACAAAAGATATATTAAAAAATCCGGAGTTTTTAAAAGCATTTGAAGCCAGTTTAGCTCAACAAAATGCGTCTATTTCTGCGGATAAAGCATTAGAATTGGGTGTTGTAACATTTAAAATTTATACAGTAATTTACATTGTTTTATTAATATTAGCGTTGATAGCGACATTTATCATAAAAAAACGTATTGTAGCCGGTATTTTCTTCCTGTTGGTAGCTATTGGTGTCGGTGTAACATCGGTTGGATTTTTCTTCCCAATATATATATTACACTTCATAGTAGCGATAATGTTATTTGTAAGAAAAGAACCTGAAGATGATATTAATCAAAATGAAACGGTAAGTTATTTATAAAAAATTAAACTATTGATTTAATTTGATAAAAGATATATAAAACTTTCTAACTAAAAAGAACCAATCCTTAAAATTTATTCAATTTTTCAAAAGGTAATAACTATAGTTCATAAGTGTTAGAAAGTTTTTTAGTTTTGAAATTTTTATTAATATCTATATTGTGTTATAATAATAGGGATAAAAAACTTGAGGTTTTACAATGGGAACATATAGTTATAATAAAAAATTTATAGAAAAGTTAAATCTTTTTAAAATAAAAGAGCATTATGATTTTAATAACGAAGAATATAACAAAGCTATATTTTTTGCTTTGAGTTCTTTAGAGAAACATATAAAAGAATTTTCTACCAACAACATTAAAACTAAGTCATTGCTTTTTGGTGATTATTATAGTTTCGAGTATTATAGTTTATTAAAAAAAGATTCGGTTAAGCTGAAAAAATTGACAGATGTTATGAAAATTGGGTATCAAAAATTACTAAATAATAATTCGAGTGTAGATAAATTCATTATTAATATTATTTATGTGTGGTTTGAGTTTTATGGTAAAAAAATAGATAATGATGACAGAAACTTTATCAAAAAAGTAGTATGGGCGGAGAATTAAATGTTAAAACAGTATGACGGATTAATAGCAGAAGTGCTAGAAGATATTTTTGAAATAACAAAAAGTAATGATAATGAATTAAATAAAGTTATTAAGAAATATTTTTTAAATGGCGGAAAAAGGATAAGGGTGCTTTTGTTGCTTATCTGTGCAAAATTAGGAAATTTTAAAGAGAATAGAAAAGATATTATCCGTCTTGCCGGTATCGTTGAAATTATTCATACTGCAAGTCTTATCCATGATGATATTATTGATAACGCACAAACTCGACGTGGTAATGTAACATTAAATAAAAAGTACGGGAATTATTTCGCCTTGTATGTTGGTGATTATCTTTTTTCAGTCGTTCTTAATGCGATTAGTGAATTTGAAGATGAGAGATTACATACTTACCTTGTGACGACTTTAAAGGAGCTTTGCATCGGCGAATTAATTCAAGAAGATGATTTATACAATGTTAATACCAGAAGATTAGATTATTTGAAAAAAATAAAACGTAAAACTGCGATTCTTATCGCTTTTTCTTGTGTAGCCGGTAGCATTATTTCGGGTGCGGACGATAAGGACATAATTAGCAGTTACAGATATGGTTATTATCTTGGAATGAGCTATCAAATAGTTGACGATTATTTGGATTTTTCCGGTGGGAATAACCTCGGTAAAGAGTCAGGGCAGGATTTAATAAATGGAAATATGACTTTACCGGCAATAATCGCCAGAGAATATAATAATGAGTTATTTTTAGATTTTTGTAAAGACAGCAGCATAGAGTATAAGCAGAAGATAATAGATTTTATAAAAAATAATGAAGAGATATTGGGACAGACACTTTCGGTGAGTGTGAGATATTTAGAAAAGGCACGTTTTGTCATTAGAGATATGGATAAAAAAACACGTCTGGAATTAGAATATGTAATGAATAAATTAGCAAGGAGAGATAAATAATGGATATACAAAATTTTTTAGAAGAATTTAAGGATATTGACTTGGAACAATTAGATAGAGAAAAACAGGAAAATTTCCGTTCGATTTTATTTAATAATGGATTGTTCGAGGATGCACTTGAATTGTCAAGAATTATTTATGAACAAAATAAGGAAGAAGACGATGCGATTGAAGGATATGTTCATAATTTAATGTATCTTGATAAAAAGGATGATGCTCTTCTTATTTTATACAATGCTGAAAAAACAGCACCGGTTTTGTATTTAGAGGGTATGATTTATAAAAATGACGGTTTGTTGGAAATTGCTGAAGATAAGTTTCAACAAGCACGCAGTAAAACCAAGCACCCTGAAGCTATAAGGAGTATAGATTCGGAGTTGGTATCTATTTATTTAGAAACCGGTAGGGAAAATAAGGCGAAAATTATGAGTGAAAGAATTTTTCATGAAGAACCGTCCGCTGAAAGTTTTCATTTAGCATTTGATAATTTATTTGTAATGGGTTTGTTTGAAGATGCCGTTGATTTTTATACAAGACATGGCAGGGAGTATGAAGATGCCAATTTATTATTCGCTGTTGCATATTCATACAATCAACTTAAGGATATTGAAAATTCAAAAATGTACCTTTTAAAAACAATAGCTTTGGATTCAGAGTTTGTTGATTCTTATTTACATTTAGGTCATATGTCAAAAGGTGAAGAAGCGAAAAAATATCTTGAAAAATACATTGAACTTCAAGGGGTTGCCCACAGTGCCTATTTGCACTTGATTTCTCTTTATAACGACGATAAAGAATATGATAAAATACGTCAGTTAGTGAAAGAAGTTTTAACAAATATGGGAATTTCGGAAGAAACCCTGTATATAGCAATTTACGCTTTGAAAACTTTATTTGAATATGATAAAATTTATAGCTTATACAACGAACACGCTATTATTAAAGATGATCCGATTTTGTTAGGGGCAGCCTTAAATGCTCTATCAGAAGAGGAAGATTATATTGATTTTGTTGAAGAAGAAGCGGTGACTTATTTTGAAGTACTGCATGACGAACCGACTTATTTGGAAACGCTAAAAAATGTTTATGAGCTGACAGGAAGTAAAAGAGTTCATGAAATTATAGAACATTTTGAACATCACCATCATCATGGTTGTTCGCATGATCATCATGATGAATATTAATTAAAAGAGGGGGAACTCAGAGGTAGAAAAATTGTGATTTTGAAAAATTTTTACTTGTGAGTTCTTTTTAGTTTATTAACGGTATAATGAGGAGATAGACATGGATAAAATAATTTTGTTGGATGGTAATAGTTTGAGCTACCGTGCTTTTTATGCTATGCCGGCACTAAAAAATAAAAAAGGACTATATACGAACAGTGTTTATGGTTTTACCTTAATGTTGGAGAGAGTTTTAACCGATGTTAAGCCGAAATATGCACTTGTTGCCTTTGATAAAGGAAAACAAACTTTTCGACATAAGAGTTATGAAAATTATAAAGGTACACGTGATAAAACGCCTGATGAGTTGGTGGAACAGTTCGGATATGTAAGAGAGCTTATAGAATCTTATGGAATAAAATACGAAGAGCATTTTGATTATGAAGCGGACGATATTATCGGAAGTTATGCACGTTTGGCAGAAAAAGCCGGCTTAGAAGTTATTATCGTTTCAGGTGATAAAGATTTAACTCAGCTTGCAAGTGATAATATAACGATTTATTATACAAAACGAGGAGTAACGGAAATTGATTATTATACTCCGGAATTTATTAAAGAAAAATACAATTTAACTCCGGAACAAATAATTGATATGAAAGGTTTAATGGGGGATAAGTCTGATAATATTCCGGGGATAGCCGGAGTTGGTGAGAAAACTGCGATTAAACTGCTTACCGAGTATGGAAGTGTTGAAAATATTTTAGATAATATCGATAATATAAGTGGTAAAAAGTTAAAAGAACGTCTAACAGAAGGGAAAGAAGATGCCCTGATAAGCAAAAAATTGGCTACTATTCATACAGAAGTACCGTTAGAAAATAAACTTGAAGAATTAATTTTTGAAGAAAACAGGAAAAAGAAAATAGAATTATTTGAAAAATTGGAGTTTACCTCGTTTTTAAAAAAACTACATATAGAAGCTGAAAAAACGGATTTAGAAATAGAGAAAGAATTGGAAATAATTCATGCTACTGATAAAACAAAAATAGATTTTAATTCAGCAAGTATCCATGCGGAATGTTATACGGAAGATTATCATAATTCCAGTGTGGTAGGAATAGCTGTTTATAACCAAGAAAAAATTTATTTGTTTAGTGAAGATTCTTTTTTTAGTAATGAAACGGTATTGGATTATCTAACTTCAGAAAATAAAAAGATAGTATATGATTACAAAAAATTGATGTATTTAGCGTTGAAAAACGGTACTACAATAAACGGAGATGTTTTTGATGTTATGATTGCCGCATATTTAGCAGATGTAACTTCAAAAATTCAAATTGATAAAATAGTTTTTAATTATCTTGGAGAAATTTTAAAAAGTGATGAAGAAATCTACGGCAAAGGAGCAAGAAGAACTTTACCGGTTAATAGTGTGATTCATCCTTACTTAGCTCAAATAGTAAGTTATATTTCAAAATTAGAAGAACCATTAAGAAAAAAATTAATTGAAGAAGATATGATAAATCTTTTTGAAAACATAGAAATAAAAACTGCAAAAGTATTAGCAAAAATGGAATTTGAAGGTATTCATGTTAGTAAAAGAGAATTGGAAATAATGAGTGTAGAACTGGATAAACGAATTTCAACGCTTGAGGCCGGTATTCATGCTTTAGCAGGTGAAGAATTTAATATCGCTTCTCCAAAACAGCTGGCAGTAATTTTATTTGAAAAATTAAATTTACCTCCTATAAAAAAAATAAAAACAGGATATTCCACTTCTGTAGAAGTGTTGGAACAACTCCAAAACACTCATGAAATTATCCCGCTTATAATGGAATACAGAATATTGACAAAACTCAATTCAACTTATGCTAAAGGATTGATTAAGGATATTACTCGTGAAGGGAAAATTCATACACGTTATGAACAAACATTAACTCAAACAGGAAGACTATCATCGGTTAACCCAAATCTTCAGAATATACCGACAAGAATCGAAGAAGGGAAAAAAATTAGAAAAGCATTTATTTCGGGTTCTAAAGATAGAGTTATTTTATCAATTGACTATTCTCAAATTGAATTAAGGGTATTAGCCCATATTGCGAATGACAACAGAATGATTGATGCTTTTGAACATGATGTTGATATTCATGCAAAAACGGCAAGTGATGTAAATGGAGTCACACTTGAAGAAGTAACGCCTGCTATGCGTCGTGAAGCTAAGGCGGTAAATTTTGGGATAATATACGGTATTTCTGATTTTGGATTGTCAAATAATTTGGGAATAACAAGAAAGCGTGCAAAAGAATTTATTAAAAAGTATTTAGAAACATTTCCTGGGGTAAAACAATATATGGAAGATATTGTAAACTTTGCAAAAGAAAAAGGGTATGTTGAAACATTGTACCATAGAAGAAGAAATCTTCCGGAGATTAATTCAAAAAATAAAATGATAGTAAACCTAAATTCACGTATCGCAATGAATACTCCAATTCAAGGCACGGCAGCGGATATAATAAAAATTGCAATGATAAATGTTAACGATTATATAGAAAAAAATAATATTGATGCTAAATTGCTGCTTCAAGTTCATGATGAATTAATTTTAGATGTAAATAAAAAAGTGGTAGAGAAGTTTACAAAAGAAATAGTGACAATAATGGAGAATGCTGCTAAGTTATCTGTAAAACTAAAAGCGGAGGCAGGTATAGGAGATAGCTGGTATAATGTTAAGTAAAACAGTAAAAAAAGTGGAACATTGTATTAATTAATTAAAAATTTATCCCTTATAATAACATTGATAAGGTATAGGTTAAAGTTGAAAAAATTAGCTTTAATAAGAAAAACATACCGTTTACAATCTTTATAGTAATTTGTTATAATAAGGTAGGGTAAAATTATTACTCTTAAAATTAAAAAGTTTAAGGAGAATCAGTTATGAATAACAATCCATTAATTAATGCCAGAGAACAAATTAAAAGTGCCTGTGCTATACTGGGGTATAAAGATGAGGTATATGAAGCGTTAAAAGATCCGCAACGTTTTATTGAAATCACTATTCCGGTAAAAATGGATAGTGGCGAGGTAAAATACTTCAAAGGTTTTCGTTCTCAGCATAATGATGCGATAGGACCAACTAAAGGGGGACTACGTTTTCACCCATTAGTAACAGGAGATGAGGTAAAAGCATTATCTATTTGGATGACATTTAAGTGTGCAGTTGCTAATCTACCTTATGGCGGTGGAAAAGGCGGTGTTATAGTAGATCCGAAAGAATTGTCACAAGGTGAACTAGAACAATTATCACGTGGCTATATCCGAGGATTATATAAATATCTTGGAGAAAAACAAGATATACCCGCACCGGATGTGAATACGAACGGTCAAATTATGTCGTGGATGATTGATGAGTTTAATACATTGACAGGAGAACAAGCGATTGGAACACTAACAGGAAAACCGTTAGAGCTTGGAGGTTCGTTAGGTAGAACACAGGCGACAGGGCATGGTGTTGCTTTGGCTGCCAAATTAGCATTGGAAAAATTAGAAAAATCGGTAAAAGGCTCAAAAGTTGCTGTTCAAGGCTTCGGTAACGTAGGTAGTTACACCGTTCAAACAATAATCAACTATGGTGGAACTGTTGTTGCAGTTACCGAACGTGACGATAACGGTGTTCAGTATGCGGTTTACCGTGCTGAAGGACTATCTTATGAGGAGCTTCGACACTGTAAGGATACAAAAGTAAGATTTCATACGTTGCCTAATACTAAACGTTTAAGTTTAGATGAATTTTGGGCGTTAGATGTTGATGTGCTTTGCCCATGTGCTTTAGAAAATGCTATTGATGAGAAAGAAGCTAATTTAATAAATGCACCCATTATTTCAGAAGGAGCGAACGGACCGGCTACATTGGCAGGAGATAAAGTTTTAACGGAGCGTGGTAAAGTTGTTATTCCGGATATATTGGCAAACAGCGGCGGAGTAACAGTATCATACTTTGAATGGGTGCAAAATCTACAAGGTTATTATTGGAGTGAAGAAGAAGTAGTAGAAAAACAAGATCGTGTTATGACAAAAGCATTCAATGATATTTGGTCAGTAAAGGAACGTTTTGAAATTCCAATGAGAAAAGCAGCTTATGTTAACTCAATTGAAAAAATTGTTAAAAATATGAAGCTAAAAGGGAAACTTAGCTAAAATAATATAAATAAAGAGCTACTCGATAAAATCGATTTTTAATGAAATGACAATTTTCGAGTAGCTTCTTTATATTTTATTAAGTTTAAAAAGTATTTATTAAGTAAATTTAGGTGAGTGTTTTATCTGTTATTTAGTTTTTTGTATAAGATAGATTGCAAATAAAAGTGAAACATTTAACTCGATAAAACTGGATTGGGAAAATGTTTTTTAGTTCAATCAGCTTTAGCGGTAGTTTATTATATTCTATTTTTTAAAATTAATTTTTTTACGTTTTACTAAAACAATAATTCCGGTTAAAGATAAAGTAATAAATCCAAAGGTTACCGATGAATAAGTATGGGTACCTGTTTTAGGAAGAGTTTTTTTGGTAGTCTTTTTATTAGAGTGGTCAGTACCTTGCTTGTTGTCAGGTTGAGATACTTCGGTTGTTTTATCTTTATCGGTATTTTGATTATCTTTAATTTTTAGTTCAGGTTTGGGATTTGTAGGAGCAATATCGGGAATTTTATATTCAAATTTTGTTCCATAATCATTGGTTGCTATTTTGTTTCCATTTTTAGTGGTGGCATTATTGGTTATAGACGGATGCAACTTAAATTGATTGTTATCTTGGAATAGTTGTGCCATTTCTAATAATATTTTTTCGGAATTATCTTGTGCTGCGAACATTACTCCAAGTGGCAAGTTGTTGCTGTTGACATAAACGGGCAGTGAAATTGCCGGATTTCCGGTCAGATTAAATAACCATGTAAATGGAGTACGTCTCATCATAGGCTCCCACTGTTTAACTAATAATTCAAAGCGTTTTTTAGGATCTTGTATGCTGTTGATATTATATAGTTGTTTTTCAATATCCGGATTAACATAAGGGTCAATGGTTTTATTGTTAGACGGAGCAGTTACGGCATTAGTTGCCATTAAGAATAAGTCGTACTTTTTGTAAAATTCATTTATAGATTTTTTGTATTCTGAAGCGGGTTTTACACCTGAAATATCAGTATTTGCTCTGTATCCTTTTGTAGAAGACGAGCCGAATGTGTAAGTTGCCGGGTCTAAATCATATTTTCCGTTTTCACCTTTTTTCTTCGCTTTTTCTACATAGTTAGAACCATAACCGATAGAATTTACGGTATAAGTTTTAATCCCTTCATAACCGTCAATAGGAAATTCAGTAACTTCTTCAACTGAAAAGCCTTGTGCTTTTAAAAATTCAACAGCTTTTAGAACGGCTTTTTTACCGTCTTCACTAAGTTTGACATCTTTTAACGGAGTTTTTAATGTGTATGCTATTTTCAATTTTTTTAAATCTTTAGGAACGGGAGTTAATTCTTTTGGTTTATTAATAGTGGTTTTATCAAAATAAACTTTAGCATCTTCAACAGATTTTACCAGTGGAAACTTAACAACAGAACCGGTTGGTTTTAAACCGATAAGACCTGTCCAAGATGCCGGTATACGAATAGAACCGCCGGCATCACTTCCACTTGCTATTGGAACAAAACCAGCTGCAACGGCTCCGGCAGAACCTCCGGAAGAGCCACCCGTATTACGTTCAGGATTCCATGGGTTTCCGGCAGGACCGAATAGTTTAGAATCGGTTATATTTCTCCAACCGAGTTCGGGGTAATTGGTTTGACCGAGAATAATAAATTCCAATTTACGAAATTCTTTGGCGACTTGTCCATCTGATGAGGAAATTTTCCCTTTTTCCGACAAAACGCCGTTAGAGTGATCACCATCTTTTAAGGCGTCTAATCCTTTTATAAGAGTAGGAACTCCTGCAAAAGGTTGTTCTTGCCAATTAATAGGATTGCTTGCGGCATTACCTGCATTAATTCGTTTGTCTATTTCTCTTGCATCTTCATATGCTTTATCCCAAATTGCTTTAGGAATATTTCCATTTTCATTCATAAGAACAAGATTTAATCTTGGATTTTCAGCTTCTATTGCTCTGTAAGCAAGAGTAACGAGTTCTTCGCTTGTGACTTTTTTATTGCGAATAAGAGCTGCTAATTCTAAGGCACTTTTTTGTTTATATTCTTCCAAGGTCATAGGAATTTTAGAAGAATTATTATTTTTTTGAGTTGTATTAACATTTTCAGCACTCACTGTATTATTATCATAAAAATTTATTTTCCCATATGAAAGAAGTAAAGTAGCTGTTAATGATGTTGCTAACAAAAATTTTAGATTTTTCTTTTTCATTTAATTTACCTCATAATTGTTGGTTTATAATTATTTTTACAAAATATATTATACCTTTGTAAAAAGTTTTTGTAAATTTATTAAACTCGGTAAATTTTTTAAAATAAAATTATTATATTTATCTGTATCTATATTAAAAAATATTCTGTATTAAGTTTGGAAAATTAAAAATAGCGGTAATTAACTTGAATTAATTCCGAAGTTTTTAAAAATTATTATCTTGATAAAAATCTATTTCGATTGGTAGTATTCATAGAGTTTATCAGACCTTTGAAATTTTCTTGAAGTGAGTTTTAAAATCAATAAACAGTTTCTTCTAACTATTAATAAGTATTTTTATTTTTTGAGATAACTCCATGAAAATTCGTTGGAGTAGCATGATAGAAATCGGGAATTACATCTTTATAAAATTTAAGTTTTTGTCATATATTTCTTACTACAAAAACACTTTAAGCAAGTGACTAATTCAATATAAAGATATTTTCTTAGTTGTAAAAATGACATAACCTAAACTCTAAAACTAAAATGTAAGACAAGTAGAAATTCAACATAATCAACGTTTATGATATAATAATGGTAAGAATAATTTATGGAGAAAAAAAGAGTTAATAAAGTATTTTTGTGAGGATAAAAAATGAATAAAAAAAATATATTAAAAGGGGTGGAAGATACCTTATATATCCCATTAATGGCAAGAATATATGCATCTAAGAAATTTCCTGAATTTTTTTATGACAAAAAAGCCTTATCTTTGGAAAAATATATTCCTGCAAACAGCATAAAAGAAAATACGACAGAATATTTTTATATGGCAAGTGTTTGTAGGCAATACACAATAGATCAAAAAATAACAAAGTTTCTTGAGAAAAATGATTTATGTAATGTGGTATTTTTGGGAGCAGGGTTGGAAACAGCCTTTAATCGTATAGGAAATACAAAAGCATATTTCTATCAAGTCGATTTACCGAATGTGATAGAGATAAGAAAACAGGTGCTTGGAAAAGCGGAAAACGAAACGTTGATTTCAGGAGATATGTTTACTCTTGATTGGGTAAAAGAAATTGATGTTTCATTGCCAACTTTAATGGTTGTTTCAGGGGTATATCAATATTTTAAAGAAGAAAAAATATTATCTATGATTAAACAGATGAAAGATAATATTTCTAAAGGAGAGTTAATTTTTGATGTTACAAATTCAGCAGGTTTAAAACTTGCGAATAAGTATGTAAAGAAAACCGGTAATGGTGCTGCACAAATGTATTTTAGTATAGATAACCCAGTTGAATTTGCAAATAAAACACGGACAGAACTTATCAGTGTTGACGGTTTTTTCAAGGATGCTCTAAAAATTTGTAAAAATTTAAAATTGAAAACAAGAGTATATATGTATTTTGCGGATAAATTTAATAGGACACTAATAGTTTACTTAAGATTCAAAAACTAATAAAAAATTATTTTGGAAAGTAGATATCGAAAACGGGAGGTAAAATAAATGAAAAAATTTTGTTACATGATAATTATAACTTTCCTTATAATAATTTTCGGTTCAGGGTGCAGTTTGGGTGATAGCAAACGTCTCACAACGGAAGAAATACAAAAACGACTTGAAAAACGTTACAATACGGGGGAAGTTAAGGTAGAACAAATTGATTCGAAAAGTTGGGAGGTTTCTCTAACTAAATATCCGGATGTTAAGTACACTGTAAAAGAAAAAATAGGTCTTAATTCCTTCGCTCCGGTACCTGAGTATAAGTTTGTTGACAATAGAATCGAAAAAGTATGCAATCTTATAGCACTAAAATACTTTACCGCAGATGAAATGAAGAATATAACATATTCAACCGGAATGGTAAAAATAAAATGGGATGTAAGAGATGATAAGGATATATCAACTTTCAGCAGTAAAATTGAAAAATTTTGTAAAGATATGCGAGAAAACTATTCGCAAGTTGTGGATGATGCAATAGTTGATGTATTGTTTTATGAACCTTCTGTTATTTCTTCAAAAACAGATAAGAGCAAATTAGCTAAATGGGAAGATTTGGATGAGAAGAATATTTCGTCATATTTAGATACAACATATGGAAAAGGAAACTATAGTTACAAAAAGTCTGATTCCGTATCGCATGACGGAGAAATAGAAGTTAGGTTGGCTGCCTATCCGGATATTCCTTTTTACTTATCCATTCAAAAAAAGAATCTTGGTTTTAAAAAAGTAATTTCTGATACGAGATATTACGATGCGAGTGTATATGTAGCAAATACCTTCCCAAAATCCGATTATGATAATAATACACAGTTTTTAAATATTGAAGCGGTTGAGACTATTTATGAAAATGAATTGAATGGATTTTATCTAAAACGTTATTTAGAATTTGAAAAAGAAGAAGATGTTATATCAAAAATATCGGATATTCATAAAAAGTTGAGAAATTATATAAACCAATATCCGATACTAATTTACAAAGATTATCCTAAAAATCAAGAAAAGATAGAGCCACCGATATTAACGGAATTATCTATAAGATTATGAAAAATTATATAAATAAAATATAGATATAATAAAACCTTATTTTGGTAAATGTGGAGAAATAAAATAATATATATATTCGTATAAATATAAAGTTAATGTATAATATTATAAAAATATAACACACTACTTGAAAAAGATATGAAGTTATGTTATATTAATTCTAGGTGTTTGAAACGCTTACTTTAATAAAAATTAAAAAATAAGATTTTTTGGGGGAAAAACACATGACAATAAAAGTAGCACTAAATGGATTTGGGCGTATAGGGAGACTCGTTTTAAGACAAATACAGGCACAACACGCAGATGATATAGAGGTTGTTGCTGTTAACAGATCAAGAGTAAGACCGATAGATCAAATAGTGTATTTGTTGAAATACGATACAACGCAAGGACCATTTCCGGGAACCGTTGAAGAAGGTGACGGTGCTTTTATAGTAAATGGGAAAGAAATTAAAGTATTTGGAGAACCAGAACCGGAAAATTTACCGTGGAAAGAACTGGGAGTAGATATAGTATTAGAATGTAGCGGTAGATTTAATAGCAAAGAAAAAGCTCAAGCACACATTAAAGCGGGTGCTAAAAAAGTATTGTTATCAGCTCCGGGGGGGAGTGATGTAAAAACAATAGTTTATAATGTAAACCATGAGATATTAGATGGAAGTGAAACTGTTATTTCAGGTGCTTCATGTACAACTAACTGTTTAGCGCCTATGGCTAAAGCGATGCATGATAACTTCGGAATTGTTCAAGGATTAATGACTACTATTCATGGATATACCGGGGATCAGAATACACTAGACGGTTCACACAGAAAAGGTGATTTTAGACGTGGACGTGCTGCTGCGGAAAATATCGTGCCTAATACAACCGGTGCTGCCAAAGCAATTGGGTTAGTAATACCGGAATTAAACGGTAAGTTAGATGGTGCTGCACAACGTGTACCTGTGCCAACAGGGTCTTTAACTGAATTATTTGTTAATCTTGAGAAAAAAGTAACTGTGGAAGAAGTGAATGCTGCAATGAAAAAAGCGGCTAATGAATCATACGGTTATACAGAAGATCCGATAGTTTCTTCAGATATTATAGGGATGAACTACGGTTCATTATTTGATGCTACTCAAACCAGAGTTATTGGAACAGGGGACAATCAAATGGTAAAAGTAGTATCTTGGTATGATAATGAAATGTCTTATACGGCACAACTTATTAGAACATTAAAACATTTTGTAAAACTAGTTAAATAGCAGACATTCAACCATTCTTCTAACTTTAATGAGATGATTTACGTTTCGTAGATCATCTTTTTTTATTTTGTCCTATAATATTTTATATAAAATAGATTTTAAAAATTATAATTTTTTATCTTGCTTTACTATTGTACCA
>NZ_KI271862.1 GCF_000469465.1 Gemella bergeri ATCC 700627
TTTATTTTACAACTTATCTTTTTAAAAAATTATGAATGCGTTTAACTTTTTTCTAGCTATCTTCATAGAAATATGATAGAATAATTTTTGACTGATATAATATATCAAATAATTTTAAGGAGTAATAGTTATGAAACGATTATTGTTAACTATTTTTAGTATGATATTTATTTTTAGTATTGTTGGTTGTTCAGCAAAACCGGAAAACAAAAAACAGGAAAATAAAGTGATTAAGATGGGGTTTGTGCCACTTAAAAATAGTGAAAAATTAATTGAAGATGTGCAACCTATAGCAGATTATCTAAGTGAAAAACTTGGTGTAAAAGTAGAGGCCTTTACTGCCAGTAGCTATATCGGTGTTGTAGAGGGAATCGGAAGTGGAAGTGTTGATTTTGGTATTATTCCACCATTTTCTGCGTTGTTGGCACAAAAACAAAGTAATGCTGTACCATTATTAACATCAAAAGGTGCAACAGGGAAACCGGGATATTATGCGGATTTATATGTAAGAAAAGATTCTGGAATTAAATCGCTGCAAGACGTTAAAGGGAAAAAGGTAGCTTTTGTAGATCCGTCATCGTCATCGGGTTATATTTATCCGGGAGCAATGTTGGTAGAAGCCGGATTGGATCTTAATAAAGATATTACTTATCAATTTAGTGGGGGGCATGATAAAAGTTTACAACTTTTATTAAATAAAGATGTTGATGTTATTGGAACTTTTGATGGAGTACCTGAGAAATATGCGAAAGATTTCCCTAATGCATTAACAGATATAGAAAAACTGAAATCAAGTGATTTAATACCGGGAATCATGGTTACAGCTTCTAGTAAAATGGATAATGAGTTACAACAAAAATTGAAACAAGCATTGCAGGATATAGAAAAAGATCCTAAAATGAGCGAGTTATTTAAAAAAATGTTTAATATTACAGGTTTTCAAGAAGTTGATAAGGATTCATATAAAAAAGTAGAAGACACAGCTAAAATAATGAATGTAGATTTAGATAAAGTAAAATAATAAAATATATAAAAAGGTTATTTCAAAATAAGATGTTGACTTAAAAGCTAAAAATTCTAATGAAATTTACTTATTAGTAGTTAGATGTGGCGGTTTATTGATTTGGTAAGTATGCTTTAAAGAGCTTTTTTCGAATCTAGTAAACTGTGCGACGGTGCCGCTGCAAATTTGATTTTCAATCATGATATTTGGGTCACTTTCCTTATTTTGAAGTAACTCTTTTTTTGCTCTTTGTCAAATATTAGGCAAGGTAAAAATTCTATTCTTGTATTTGACAAAGAGTTTTTTTTATTAACTAACTTTAAAGTAATAATTGTATAGTTATACAGAAAGTGAATTTTGAATACTTTAATAAGATAAAATATCACAATATGGAACAAAAATTTTACATAATTACTTAGGAAGATAATATAAAATAAAAAATTTTATTACTGATATATCATGAGTTTTGACAATGAGTGCAAGCAATGGTATTATAATAAGATAGATAGGAAATAATTTAAACTAACTTCAGGGGAAAAAAGTAGTGTTAGAATTTAATAATTATAAAAAAAAAATAAACAAAAATACTTCTTTAGAGTTGGATTTTAAAATTGATAAAGGAGAAATTTTGTCAATTATAAGTGATAGCTCGGAAGGTTTAAATATTATTAAAGAATCTTTTCAAAATAGGACAAAATATAAAGGAAATATTCTTTTTGATAATAAAAAAATAGAAAAAGAAAAAATAATATTTATTGATGATTATGGTTTTTATGAAAATATAACCGTGCTAAAAAATCTGAAACAGATGTTGACTATTTTCAAAATAGGATACAGTGCTGAAAAATTAAAAGAAAAATTACAGTTATTAAGTATAGATGAAAATAAAAAATATAAAAATTTAGAAAAAAAAGAAAAAATAAAATTTCATATTTTATTTTCGCTACTTATTAAACAAAAATTATTAATAATAGAAGATATAGATAATTCTCTATCAAAAGAAGATAAAATTGTGATAAAAAATTTGTTGTTAACTGAAAAAAGTAGAAAAACAACAGTAGTTATTTTAGATACAATGTTGAATAGATTAACAGAATTGGCGAATACTGTCATCGTAATTTCTAATTGTGAAAAATCATATTATGGTTTACTGAAAGATTTATTAATAATAAAAAAATTGGCAGCTGTCACAGTTTCTCATCAAGATGATTTAGAAATTATTCTGCAAAATTATCAATACACAATTTATAATGATAAAGAAATTGTTGTAAGAGAAGAAGTGCTTGAAGATATAGTTTATGAATTATTGAAAAATAATATTGAAGTATATCAGATTAGAAATCTTGGAGAAAAAATAAAATTATACGAAGAAGAAGGTGATTAAAAATGTTACAAATAGAATTTGCAAAAATATTTAAACGAAAATTTAATTATCTTTTTGGTATAATTACCTTACTTATTGGTTCCTTTTTAAGTTATAAATTAAATAGTATCTCCCAGTTTTTTGAAATATCTGAGATTGAAACAATCTTCAATGTGATTATTAAAATTATCTTGGTGCTTGTTATTTTTATAATGGGAATAAATTATATTTATTCATATCGTGAGGATTATAAAACAAAAGTTGTGACTTTATTAGAAGTTAGAAAAGTAAAATCTGTTAGAGATTTTTTCGCAGTGTTTGCTAATTTAGTATATTTTTTTCTTTATAACATTGTTGTTTTATTAGGAGTTTTTACCGTTCTTTTTCTAAAAAAAAGGGATATTCTGGTGAAAATAGTACGAGATTTATTGACGAATGGGCATTTATTAACATATATTGTTCAACTATTTTTGTTGTTATTATTTGCTAATTTGATATTTTTATTGGCACTTTCGTTGTTTAATAATACAAATTTGGCAATTTCATTATCATTATTATACTTTATAGGTTCAGGGGTTCTTGTAAAAGTTCTAAGCGAGAGATTACCTGAAATTTATGGTAACCTTTTAAATAATAGTATTTTTAATGTTTTTGATAAGGCATTTAACAGCTTAGACTACAATGTGACTTTTGAAATAAATACTTTTTTACCATTAGGATTAAATATAATAGGGTTGGTAATAGTAATATTTATAATAAAAATTTTTAAAAAAGTAATAGATTAAAGGAGAGTTTTAATGGATTCGCAGGTTTTGGTTCAATATGTAATTGTATTATTTAGTTTGGTTATATTGGAAGGCTTATTATCAGCTGATAATGCCATTGTTCTTGCGATAATGGTAAGGCATCTACCACTAAAAGAACAAAAACACGCTTTATTGTACGGATTAGCTGGAGCATTGTTTTTTAGGATAATTGCCATTTTTTTAATTACCATTTTAGCGCAGTATTGGGAAATTCAGGTAATAGGTGGTTTATATTTAATTTATATGGCTGTTAGTCATATAAAAGAATTTTTTGATAAAAGAAAACATCCGGAAGAACATCATGAGGAAAAAAAACCTAGAAAACAAAGTGGATTTTGGCTAACAGTATTAAAAGTTGAGTTAACGGATATCGCATTTGCTATTGACTCAATTTTAGCAGCAGTAGCCATAGCGATAACATTACCTCATATTTCCGAGACGTCAATAGGTGGAATTAATTTAGGGCAGTTCTTGGTAATGGTAGTAGGCGGTTTTATTGGAGTTATTATTATGAGGTATGCAGCTAATATTTTTATAAGAATACTTGAAAAAAAACCGGGTTTAGAAATTGCAGCATTTCTTATTGTTGCGTGGGTAGGTATAAAACTATTTGTCATAGCGGCAGCTCATCCGGCATTAGCATTGATTCCTGAGCATTTTCCTCATTCGACATTATGGACTGTAATATTTTGGGCGGTATTATTAGGGTTATTGATCTGGGGAGTATTAATATCGGATAAATTTGAAACAAAAAGAATTTAAAATGAAAACTTAAGCGATAAAAATTGCTTGAGTTTTTTTGTGTAATTTTTTATAAACTACTTGATTTTTTTTAAAAAATATCGTATTATATATTTTATGTTAACAGTATTATTAAACTTAATGTTTAATAATAAATAACTTTAATAACAATTAGTTTACTATTATAAAACTTTTATAAATATGAGTTTTATAATAGTAAACTTTATGGAAGGATTTAATATGTATTCAATTGGTGAAAGATTAAAAAGACTCAGAATTCAAAAGAATCTAACACAAGAAGAACTTGGAGAACGAACTGATCTCACAAAAGGATATATTTCTCAGGTGGAAAGAGATTTAGCATCGCCATCTATGGAAACTTTTTTTAATATATTAAAAGTATTAGGATGTGCACCAAAAGATTTTTTTGATAAAGAAAGTGCAAGTCAAAAAGTATATTATTCATTAGATGATCAAACTAGTTATGCAGAAACTGATGAAGGTTATGAACTTAAATGGTTGGTGCCGGAATCTAATGAAAAAGAAATGGAATCTTTAATACTAACTTTAGAGAGTAATAGCAGTTATAAAACTTTCGATCCGTCAGAATCGGAAACGTTGTGTTATGTTTTAAGAGGAAAATGTAAATTAATGCTTGGTGATGATGAATTTATAGCTAAAGCGAATGAATCATTTTATTTTTTGGCTACATCAGAACATCGATTATCAAATCCGTTTGATGAAAAATGTGAAATTCTTATAGTAGCGACAAATTCATATTTATAAAAGGAGAGAAAAATGGCGAATATTGTGGAATTTAAAAATGTATCAATGTCTTTTGGGAATACAAAGGTACTAAAAAATATTGATTTAGAAATAGAAAAGGGCAAATTTTATACTTTGTTAGGTCCAAGCGGTTGTGGGAAAAGTACTATTTTAAAATTAATCGGAGGGTTCCTTAGCCCGACAACAGGAGATGTTTTACTGGATAATAAAGTAGTTAATGCTTTGCCGGCCAATAAGCGTCATGTAAATACTGTATTTCAAGATTATGCACTGTTTCCTCATATGAATGTATATGAAAACGTAGCTTTTGGTTTGAAAATAAAAAAGATAAATAAAGAGATTATAAAGAAAAAAGTAAAAAAAGCACTTAAACAAGTAAATTTATCAGGTTTTGAAAAGCGTGATATTAATGAAATGAGCGGCGGACAAAAACAACGTGTTGCTATTGCACGTGCTATTGTTAATGAACCTGAAATTATACTTCTTGATGAATCCTTATCAGCACTTGATTTAAAGTTACGACAAGAAATGCAGTATGAACTGCGTGAACTCCAACAACAAACAGGTATTACGTTTATCTATGTAACTCATGATCAGGAAGAAGCATTAGCGATGAGTGATTATATTTTTGTGATGAATCATGGGAAAATAGAACAAAGCGGTACACCGTTAGATATTTATGATGAACCTGTTAATCGTTTTGTAGCTGACTTTATAGGAGAGTCTAATATCGTTAATGCTGTTATGTTAGATGATTATTTAGTAGAAATTTATGGGAAAGAGTATGAATGTGTTGATGCCGGACTTGATAAAAATAAACGTGTTGAAGTTGTAATCCGGCCGGAAGATTTAGAAATTACGGCGGAGGATAAAGGAAAAATCAAAGTAGTTGTTGATACACAATTATTTCGCGGAGTGCATTATGAAATTTGTTGTTTAGATGATCAATACAACGAATGGATTGTTCATTCGACAAAAGCTGCAAAACCGGGGAGTGCCGTAAGTTTAAATTTTGAACCGGAAGCAATACATATTATGGTGCCGGGAGAAACTGAAGAAGAGTTTGATGCACGACTTGAGTCGTATGAAGAGGAGGAATAAAAATGTTCAATAAAAAAACACGTTCATTTTTTATGATTCCTTATATAACGTGGTTACTATTATTTGTTGTTTTTCCTATATTACTTATTGTATATTATTCATTTCATGATATAAACGGTAATTTTACATTTAGTAACTATAATGTATTCTTTAGTAGTACTTACGTTTTAATGACATTATATAGTTTTTGGTACGCATTTTTAATTACAATTATATGCCTTGTTATAAGTTGCCCACTTGCATTTATTATTAGTAAAAGTAAATATAGCGAGTTGCTTTTACTATTTATCATTATGCCTACGTGGATTAATATCTTGCTAAAAACGTATGCTTTTTTAGGTTTGTTCGGGGAATATGGTACTGTTAACAGTTTTTTAGAATATCTTGGAGTTGGTACACAGAGTTTGTTGTTTAACTCATTTAGTTTTGTTTTTGTATCAAGCTATATTTATTTACCGTTTATGTTATTACCAATATATAATTCAGTAGTTGGTATTAATAAAAATTTAATTGAAGCATCGTATGATCTTGGAGCAGATTTTAAAACAACGTTTAGGAAAGTTATCTTGCCATTAAGTATTAATGGTGTGAAAACCGGTATCCAAGTAACATTTATACCGGCGTTATCATTATTTATGATTACACGTTTAATAGCCGGTAATAAAATTATTAATCTTGGAACGGCGATTGAAGAACATTTTTTAGTAACTCAAAACTGGGGACTTGGGTCAACGATTGCAGTATTTTTAATAGTTGTAATGGGAATTATTATGATATTAACAAATACAAAAGATAAGATAGGTATAGGAGGTAGAAAATAATGAAATTAGGCTCTAAAATATATTTAGTTACTATTTTTGCTATTTTGTATATTCCGTTGATTTATTTAGCATATTATTCATTTAATGCCGGGAAAACAATGATTAATTTTGATAGTTTTTCTCTGGTTCATTATACGGAGCTATTTAAAAACAGTCGTATGCTTGTTATTGTTATTAATACAGTGGTAGTTGCATTGTTGTGTGGATTGTTTTCAGCAATTTTCGGAACATTAGGGGCATTGGGAATTTATTCTCTAAAATCAAAAAAGCGACGTAACAGTTATCTTGTTGGAAATAATATTCTAATTATCAGTCCGGATGTGATTATCGGGTGTTCATTTTTATTAATGTTTACATCTATTTCAAAACAATTTGGTATTGATAATATCCAAGGTTTTTGGTCAGTATTATTATCGCATATTGCTTTTAGTATTCCGATTGTTGTATTAATGGTACTTCCAAAATTATATGAAATGCCACATTCTATAGTTAATGCAGCGATTGATCTAGGGGCAAATTATAAACAAGTATTAAGTCAAATTGTTATTCCATACATTACTCCGGGGATAATGGCAGGTTTTTTTATGGGGTTAACTTATTCGCTTGATGATTTTGCTGTAACATTTTTTGTAACCGGAAATGGATTTCAAACATTATCAGTAGAAATTTATTCAATGGCACGTCAAGGAATAAGTCTTCAAATCAATGCTTTATCAACAGTATTATCAGTTTTTGTAGTTGTAGCGGTATCAATTTACTATATTTTTAATACAAATAAATTAAAAAGGGAGGTAAAGTAGCATGAAAAAATTATTAATGACAGCTTTATCCATTTTGATAGTTTGTATTGGTTTGTTATACAGTCGTTCATTTATTGACAGTTCAGGTGGTAGCGATAAACAAACATTGACAATTTTTAATTGGGGCGAATATATTGATCCGGAACTTATTAAGGATTTTGAAAAAGAAGCAGGAATAAAGGTTGTTTATGAAACTTTTGATTCAAATGAAGCGATGTTGACAAAAATTCAATCCGGTTCGACGCCGTATGATATTGTTATACCATCAGATTATATGATTAAAAAGATGAAAAAATTAAATCTTCTTAATAAAATAGATAAAAGTAAATTAGAGAATTTTGATACTCTTGATCCAAAATTATTTGATAAAAGTTTTGATTATAATAATGAATATTCAATACCTTATTTCTGGGGTACGGTAGGTATTCTTTATAATAAAAACAAGGTGCCAAAAGATTTAAAATTTGATAAATGGAACGATCTTTGGGATAACAGATTGCAAAATAATATTTTATTAATTGATGGTGCAAGAGAAATGATGGGTATTGCTTTGCAATCAGAAGGAAATTCTGTTAATGATACAAATGAGGTGAATTTAAATCTTGCTGAGAGAAAGCTGGAATTAATGCACTCAAATATTAAAGCAATTAATGCTGATGAGAAAAAAATGTTAATGATAAATAATGAAGCATGGGTGTCAGTAGTTTTTTCAGGAGATGCCTCAGCTATTATGTCGGAAAATGAGGAATTAGAGTATTCCGTTCCCAAAGAAGGAACAAACTTATGGTTTGATAATATCGTTATTCCAAAAACTTCAAAAAATGAAGATGCAGCATATAAATTTATTAACTTTATGTTAAAACCGGAAAATGCTGCAAAAAATGCTGAATTTATAGGTTACGCAACACCAAGTTTAGCTGCTAAGGAGTTGTTACCGAAAGAAGTGACAGATGATGAAGAATTTTATCCAAACTTGGATACATTTGGAAAAGTTGAAGTATATGAAGATTTGTCACCAAAAATGTTACAATTATATAATGATTTGTTTTTAAAATTCAAAATTAATAATAGGCAGTAGATGGCTGAGGTGATGTGCCTCAGCTTTTTATTATAATTTATTATTTTTGGAAATTATAGTATATATTTATATACAAAATATTTTTTGTTGCTGATTTTATAGTGGGGAGGCAACCTTAGGAACTCTCTTAGTTTTTATCGTATCAAAGATATTTAAAAAACTAAGAATTAACCTTTGAACAGCAAC
>NZ_KI271863.1 GCF_000469465.1 Gemella bergeri ATCC 700627
TATTAATATTAAAAAATAGAATGTATCTTATAAGAGTAATAATTTATTTCTGTATTAATATAAGTATACAACAGAGAATTTCTATATTATCACAGATTAAATTGAAAATAAAAGCAAATATAGTAAAAACCTAATAGCTGTTTATAAATGTTAAAAATCAGTGTTAAATAAAGAGTGTTTTTAAGGTAAGGCAAATATTATTATTTTATTTCGGTTTGAAAATTTGACAACCAATTTTAAAAGTTGTATATTAGTAGAGTAATATATGAATACATAATTTATATACATTTAATATATATTAACTTTGGAGGTTATTATGGTAAAAACATCAAAAGACTTAACTAAACAAGAGCATTTAGAAATGTATGAACTAATGCAACTTATAAGAGATTTTGATATGGGGTTAAGTAAACTATACTCACGTGGTTTAGTTCATGGTATGACTCACTATTCTGTAGGAGAGGAGGCAGCAAATGTCGGCGCGATCTATCCGTTAAAAAAAGAAGATTTAATGTATTCTAATCACCGTGGTCATGGACAAACAATCACAAAAGGTGTCGAAATTGATCGTATGATGGCAGAAATTCTTGGTAAATCGACCGGACAATGTAAAGGACGTGGCGGAAGTATGCACGTTTATGATTTAGAGCATGGGAACATGGGTTGTAACGGTATTGTAGGTGGCGGACACGGATTAAGTACAGGAGCTGCCTTAGCACAAAAAATGAAAAAAACCGGTAATATCGTTGTATGTTGTATGGGAGACGGTGCAACAAATGAAGGAAGTTTCCACGAATGTTTGAACATGGCATCAAACTGGGATTTACCACTTATTTTCTATGTAATTAATAATAAATATGGTATTTCAATGGCACAAGAAAGATGTATGCGTGTTGAGAAAATTACTGAACGTGCTGCAGCTTATAGAATTAAAGGTATCCATGTAGAAGATGGTAACGATGTTCTTGCAGTGTATGATGCAATGCAAGAAGCTATTGAGCATACAAGAAGCGGTAAAGGACCTGTGTTGGTTGAAGCCGTATCATATCGTTGGTTTGGTCACTCTGCTTCTGATGCCGGAAAATACCGTAGTCGTGAAGAAGTAGCAGAATGGAAGAAAAAAGATCCTAACGTAAAATATAAAAAATTCTTATTAGAAAATAATATTGCAACAGAAGAAGAATTAAAAGAAATTGAAACTAGAGCAAATGCAACTATCAATGATGCGGTAGAATTTGCAAAAGAATCACCACTATCTGAACCGGAAGTTGCATTCCAAGATAACTACGCTGATTAATTTGCGTAATATTTAATAAATACCAGAATAATATTTATACATAGGAGATTAATAGTTATGACTAAAGAAACAAAAATTATGACAATTCGTGAAGCCATCAAAGAAGCGATGACTCATGAAATGCGTGAAGATGAAAATGTATTTTTAATGGGTGAAGATGTCGGTATCTTCGGAGGAGATTTCGGTACTACTGTCGGTATGCTGGAAGAATTTGGAGAAGAACGTATAATTGATACACCGATTAGTGAAGCGGCTATTAACGGAGCGGCGGCAGGGGCTGCTTCTGTAGGCATGCGTCCAATCGTTGATGTGACATTCATGGATTTCGTAACAATAGCAATGGATGCTATCGTTAACCAAGCAGCTCCGATGCGCTATATGTTAGGTGGAGATGTTCAAGTGCCGGTAGTATACCGTTGTGCTTCCGGTGCGGGAACAGGTGCCGCAGCACAACATACTAAAGCATTAGAAGCGTGGTTCTGTCATATTCCGGGCTTAAAAGTAGTAGCACCGGGGACAGCAGGTGATGTTTACTCTATTTTAAGAGCGTCTGTAAGAGATAATAACCCTGTTATCTTTATTGAACCAAAAGCATTATTTGGTCGTAAAGGTGAAGTAGAAGTTGGGAAAATCGGTGTTATCGGTAAAGGGGATATTAAAGCCGAAGGTAGCGATATTACATTAGTTAGTTGGGGACGTATGTTGGAACGTAGTTTAAAAGCTGCGGAAGAACTAAAAGAAGAAGGTATTTCAGTAGAAGTAGTAGACCCGATTACTTTGGTACCGCTGGATACGGATATTATTGTTAAATCCGTTAAGAAAACAGGTAAATTAGTGGTATGCCACGATTCATTTAAAACTGGTGGTTTTGGTGGAGAAATCGTTGCACGTATTGCAGAAAGTGATGCATTTGATTTCTTGGATAGTCCTATATACCGTGTGGCAGGAGCTGATACAAATATTCCATCAGCTAAAAATTTAGAAAAATTAGTTGTTCCGGATGTTGAAGACATTAAAGAAACAATTAAAAAAGCGATAAATAAAAAATAATAATTTAGTTAGCGAAGGATGTGAAATACAAAATGGCAGTAGAGGTTATTATGCCAAAAGCCGGCAGTGAAATGGAAGAGGGCGAAATCGTACAATGGTTTAAAAAAGAAGGAGACCGTGTAGAAGCAGGAGAAGTCCTATTAGAAATCGTCACTGATAAAGTAAATATGGAAGTAGAAGCTGACGCTAGCGGAACACTTTTAAAAATATTGGCACAAGCTGGAGATGTAGTTCCTGTGGTACAAACTATCGCATGGATAGGGGAAGCAGGAGAAGAAATTCCGGGAGCAAGTGCAACAGGAGAGGTAGCACCAGCGGAAACAATAGTAGAGAAAAAAGTAGATGTGACGCCGGTTAAGGAAATAGAAAAAATAGATTATTCAGGATTGCGTGCAACACCTGCGGCAAGAGCGTATGCACGTGAAAAAGGAATTGATTTAGCAAAAGTTAAAGGAACAGGTGCTAAAGGGCGTATTCATAAAGAAGATGTACTTGAGTATAAACTTAACAGTAAGGTGAAAATTTCTCCATTAGCAGAACGTATTGCTGAAATTGAGGGAGTTAGTACAACAGGTATCGTCGGTACGGGACCAAACGGTAAGATTATGAAAGCGGATGTGCTTGCAGTACTTCATGGTACACCAAAAGCGGCACCGGTGAAAAAAGAAGAGGTAGCACCGGCAAAAGCTAAAAAAGCACCACTTGCTCCTAATGAAAATCAATGGGGCGTTGTTGAAACAGTACCTATGTCACCGATGCGTAAAGTTATTTCTAAACGTATGAGTGAATCTTATTTCAGTGCACCGACTTTTGTAGTTAATGTTGAAGTGGATATGACGGAACTATTAGCATTACGTAAAAAAGTTGTTGATACAATCATAGAAGAAACAGGTAAAAAAGCAACAGTAACTGACTTTATTTCATTAGCGGTTATTAAATCATTGATGAAACATCCATATGTAAATGCTTCATTATCAAAAGATGAGAAAGAGATGTATCTACATCATTATGTAAACTTATCAATAGCTGTTGGTATGGACAGCGGATTAGTGGTACCGGTAATTAAAGGTGCAGATAAGATGAACCTTAAAGAGTTGGTGGTAGCTTCTAAAGAAATTACAACAAAAGCTCTTAACGGAAAATTAAAACCGGATGAAATGGCTGATTCAACATTTACAATCAGTAATTTAGGTATGTATGGCGTTAAAAGTTTTGTACCAATTATAAACCAACCTAATACAGCAATTTTAGGTGTTAGTGCAACTGTGCCGAAACCGGTTGTAATGAACGGTGAAATAGTTGTAAGACCAATTATGACTCTTACCTTAACAGCAGATCACCGTGTAGTAGATGGATTAGAGGGGGCTAAATTCATGAAGACGTTGAAAGAAGCTATCGAAAACCCACTATCATTGTTAATCTAATAATGATATAATGTTAAAGAAAAAATATATATAAACTAGTATTTAAGGAGTGAGAAAAACATGGCAGTAGAAGTTATTATGCCAAAAGCCGGTAGTGAAATGGAAGAAGGCGAAATCGTACAATGGTTTAAAAACGAGGGGGATGAAGTTAAAGAAGGTGAAGTCCTACTTGAAATTGTAACTGATAAAGTAAATATGGAAGTAGAAGCTGAAGCAAGCGGAACATTATTGAAAATCTTACATCCGGCAGGGTCAACAGTGCCCGTAGTGCAAACAATCGCGTGGATTGGACAACCCGGTGAAGAAATACCGAGTGCGGACGGAACGGTAGCAGCAGCTCAAGAAGTAGTAAAAGAAGTTGCAGCTGATGTAAAAGTTCCGGAAACCAAAAAAGAAAAAGTATTACCAAAACGTGAACGTCGTGGGGAATATGATGTTGCCGTTATCGGTGGTGGTCCTGCCGGTTATGTGGCAGCTATTAAGGCAGCACAATTAGGTGGAAAAGTAGCATTAGTTGAAAATCGTGAACTAGGTGGAACTTGTTTAAATCGTGGTTGTATCCCGACAAAAACATTCTTGCACAATGCAGAAATTATTAACTACATTCACTCGGCAAAAGATCGTGGTATTAAGCTTGTGAATGATGCCTTTACGGTAGATATGGAAAGAACTGTAGCGGTTAAAAATAAAGTTTCTAAAACATTATCAGGTGGGGTGGCAGGACTCCTTAAATCTTATGGTGTTAAAGTATTCAACGGTGTAGGTAGACTAACAGCTGATAAAAAAGTTGTTGTTGACGATAAAGAAACTATTGACTCTGATAACGTAATTTTAGCCGGTGGTTCTAAAGTTAGCAGAATTAATATTCCGGGAATGGATAGCGACAAGGTATTAACAAGTGATGAATTTTTAGACATTACGGAAGTACCGTCACGTTTAGCTGTTATCGGTGGTGGTGTAATTGGTTCTGAATTAGGACAGGCATTTGCAACATTCGGTTCTAAAGTAACTATTGTTGAAATGGCTGACAGATTAATCGCTAATATGGATAAAGATGCTTCTGTAGCATTAGAAAAACAATTTAGAAAACAAGGGATTAACGTTCTTACTTCAACTAAATTACTGGAAATCGTTGATAAAGGGCATGAAGTGGTAGTTAAGGTAGAAGGTAAAGCCGACATCGTAGCAGATAAGGTATTATTATCTATCGGACGTGTACCGGACAACACTTGTCTTGGAGAATTAGCAGATAAATTCGAAATGGAACGTGGACGTGTGAAAGTTGACGAGTATATGGAAACATCTGTAAAAGGTATCTATGCACCGGGAGATATTAACGGTACTAAGATGTTAGCACATGCAGCGTTCAAAATGGGAGAAGTTGCTGCTGAAAACGCAATGGGACATAGTAAAAAAGTTGACCTTAAGTCTACTCCGGCAGCAATTTACACACATCCGGAAGTTGCAATGGTTGGTTTAACAGAAGATCAAGCTCGTGAAAAACATGATGTAAAAGTTGGACGTTTCAACTTTGCTGCTAATGGACGCTCGTTAGCTTCTAACCATGGTGAAGGGTTTGTTAAAGTAATTATGGATACTAAATATAGAGAAATTTTAGGTATTCATATTGTTGGACCTGTAGCGGCTGAAATCATTAATGAAGGATCAACGCTTATTCAAACAGAAATGACAATTGATGATGTAATGGATATTATTCATGGACATCCGACATATTCAGAAGCATTATATGAAGCTATGGCTGACTGTATTGATATGTGTATCCATGCTCCTAAAAAGAAAAATAAATAATTAAAGAAAAAATATAAACCAACTCTCCAAAATTTGGATAAAAGTTTTAAGAGTTGGTTTTTTATTTGAGAAAAGTTATAAATAAAATTATCAGTAAGTAAAATTTTTAAAAATTTAGAATTATTAATTAAAAATATTTTCTTTG
>NZ_KI271864.1 GCF_000469465.1 Gemella bergeri ATCC 700627
ATTGCTAAAATATTTGTAAAATAATATATACTTTTATAACATAACAATTATTATATATTATAATAGCAACTTATAAATTTCTTCTATTTTCTTTTTCCATGAGTGACGTTCTATTTCCGCTATTAAATATTCGGGTATTTTTCTTTCTTTTTTTGTTCTTTCTACCATTAAATTTAATGCTGTTACTATTCTTTCTACAAAAGCCGGCTTTTCTTCCTCTATTGCTTTATCAGTATCATAAATTGTCGGCATGGCAATATATTCTATAATATCCGAATTATTTATTTTTTCACCCAAAAATTCCATCAAACCTTCAATTTCCGTCGCAATTACTCTTAATCCGCTCCCTAAAGCTTCAACTGCTATAAGCCCTAACCCCTCAAAATAAGAGGGTAGGATAAAAATATCCTTTGTTCTCATTATTTCTCCAAGGTGTTTTTGATCCGTTGCATTATATACTTTTATATTGTCAGAATTTCCTATCAGAGTAAAAATTTTTTCTCTATCTTCTTTTTTTACGTTTCCAATCAATTCCAGTGTTACATCATTTCTCAATAATTCTAATTTTCTAAATGCTTTAATAAGTTCAAAAAAACCTTTTGATTCATCAAATTTACCGGCATAAAGTATCTCTATTTTGTCTTTTTGAGTATAATTTTCTAACGGATAAAATATTTTTTCGTTATACCCTGCACCTATATTTATTATATTTTCTTTAGGGTAATTATAGACTTTTGATATTTCAGCTATAACTCCGTTACTCAAAGCTAAAACTTTATCCAATTTACACAAATTTAAGACATACTTTTCTTTCAAATTTGGATTTTTTTCCGCTTGACGAATATCTGTATTATGACAAATTCCTATTATTTTATTATCAGCAAACACTTCACAAACAATAGAACTTAGTATCCAAAGATGGTGAGTTATAATGACATCAGGACAAAATTCTTTTTTGGCTTTCTCTAACTTTTTTCTAAATTCGGTTTGCCAACTTTCTATCATTTTATCTGTCATACTCTTATAAAGAGTATTATTATATGGCATTATATCACTCATTCCTACTATTGGAAAATTAAGATCACGCCCCTCAAATTCAATTTCATATACAGTATCCAAAATATTAAAATTATATTCCGGCGTTGTTGCATAAATCGCCGCTTGAGTAATATTGAAATTTTTTAATCCATCGATAACATTTGTAAAATACACACCACTCCCTGTTTTTGTAGGAAGTTGTGCTAATACATGTAAAACTCTCATTTTTATAGTTCCTTATTCTTTATTTATTATTATAAGCTATATTATAGCATAGAAAATAATTTTTTATACAAGATAAATAAAAAGAACCGGAATAATTTTAAATTCAACCTTACTCCAGTTCTTCGTATATTTTAATGATAACCTATCATTTAATCTGAAGGTGCTCATCCACAATCAGAAGTTATCTCTTCTGCCGGATTTTCTTCATAATCACTTTTATTATAAAAAGCATCTCTATATTTCTTTGTATTAAACGGTTCAACTAAATTTATAATAGTATAACCGGCTAATCCTAATTTTTTACATACTTCTTTATTTTGTTCAGGATTTTCGCTATAAACAAAAATTTCCGATTCTTTATCCAGTTTTTCTAAAATACCGTCTACTTCTTCAGGTAATATTTTAAATTCTTTATCATCTAATATCTCTTCTCCTAAATTGAGAAGTTGATAATTTTTGCTAACCGAAATCCGATACTTAAATTCAGATAACAACGTATTTGTATATATAGCTTTACCGTAGTCATATTGTTTAATTCCATCACCAATATGAAGTTTAGTAAAACCACGTTCTATTAATAATTTTTCTGTATTACGTGATGTAACATCGACAACACAGTACAAAATAATATCCTTATCTTTATAATCATCTAAAACATCACTGCCATTTTTAAATAATTTTATTGGTAAACTCACCGCATTAATAGCATGACCACGTGCATACTCTTTTCGCCAACGAACATCAACTACAAGTGCCTCTTCAAATGTTTTTTTCTCAACATCAGCACCCGCAACTCTTCCCGGTTTCCCTCTCAAAAGTTTTAACCAAAAAGAGTATAATTCTAGTGCAATAACTAATAAAATAATACCAATTATTAACAACACTTTCATCAACTCTTCTCCTTTCTCCATTAAATATATTCATATTCTATCATACTTTCTGTTTTTTTTATAATAAATTATACTTATAGTTAAAATTTACTTTGATTTTTCTTATAAATAAGAGTAAAATGTTTAATAGATATATTTATTTTGAAGGGAGTCCCTTGTGAAAATCAATAAAATAAATTACATAGATAATAAAAATTTTAAAACGGAATCTTCCTTACTCCTAGATGGAATTATTGTCGGATTAGTAGCCGGAGTGATTGGTGCCAGTTATCGTCTTCTTATAGGGTGGAGCGAAAAAATTGTGCATTTTACGGCTGAATTTATTAAAACCGGTTTTGTTTTTAAACTTCTCTTGTTAAGTACTTTAATTTTACTCGCCCTTTTTTCTGGTTTTTTATTAAAACGTGAGCCTATGGCTAGTGGTAGTGGTATACCACAAGTTTCCGCAGAAATAACGGGTAGACTTAACTCAAATCCTCTTAAAGTTTTAATATATAAAATCACCGGTGGTTTTGTTGCTAGTTTAGGTGGATTATCTTTAGGTCGTGAAGGTCCGTCTATTCAACTTGGGGCAATGAGCGGTAAATTAGTTTCAAGATTTTTGAAAAAAAATAATATTAAAGAAAAGTATCTTATCACCTGTGGTGCAAGTGCAGGGCTTTCTATAGCTTTTGGTGCACCGCTTGCCGGGGTACTGTTTTCTATTGAAGAAGTTCATAAGCATATAACTAAAAAAATTATTATTTGTTGTTTTAGTGCTGCTGTTGTAGCTAATATTGTCGGACAGTATATTTTCGGTTTAACGGCAATATTCAAATTTCCCGATATTTCTTACGTTGAGGTTAGTATTTATCCTTGGGTTGCTTTACTCGGTATTTTATTGGGAATTTTCGGAACGTTTTACAATACTGTCATAAAAATTTTATTTAAACTGTATGAACGATTAAATCTAAGTATAATATTTAGGCCACAAATCGCTTTTTTAGTATCTTTTATGCTATTTATTTTTTATCCGATAGTTCTTGGGAGCGGTCACAGTTTGGTAGAATTTTTAATAGAAAATAAATTTAGTATAATGTTTTTATTAATTTTATACTTTATAAAAACATTGTTCTCCTTGATTTCATTTACATCCGGTGTTGCCGGCGGTATATTTTTACCCATTCTTATTCAAGGTGCAATTCTCGGAACTCTTTTTGGTAATTTTTTTGATGAAAAATATGCGGCATTGTTTATTATTCTTTCAATGTCCGGCTACTTGACTGCAATCGTTAGAAGCCCTATTACTTCAATTATTCTTTTGTTTGAAATGACTCAAAAATTAAATTACTTTCTTCCTATCGCCCTTTGTTGCTTATTTGCATACTTTACAGCAAACATTCTTGGAACAAAACCGATTTACGAGTATTTGCTTGACAGAATTCTTACAACAAATGATATAAAAGATATAGAAAAAGAAATGGAAGTAGAAATCATTACTACAATAACCAGTGATAGCAATCTGATTAATAAAAAAATCAGCGAAATACCGTGGACTAAAAATATTCTTATTTCAAATATAGAACGAAATGGCAAAGAAATTATTCCAAAAGGTGATACTATTCTCCTTTCCGGAGATAAACTTTCTGTTCTTATGTCAAAAGATGTTGTAAATAACTTTATAAAAAAATTTGATAACTAACTAAAAACAAACCTTGAAGATATGCTTTATCTCCAAGGTTTTACCACTTTTTATTCGTACCACCGTTAACCGATTTTATAATATATCAAAATGTTTCAACGCATTAGTTATACCGTCGTTGTCAACACTGGTTGTAATAAAATCTGCAACTTCTTTTACATCATCACGACCATTTTCCATCGCAACACCTATACCGGCATGTTTTATCATATCAATATCATTTCCACCATCACCAAAAGACATGGTTTCTTCTAATTTTATTCCAAAATAATTTATAATAGCATCTATTCCTATATTTTTTCCCCCGTTTTTAGGAATAACATCGGTAAAATGAGTTGTCCAACGAGCTGATTTTGAATTTGGCATATATTTTAAAAGTTCCTCTTCTTCATCTTCTCCAACAAAAACATTAAGTTGATAAATTTTTTCTTTTAGAGCATTTTCATAAGCATACTCATCTATTACAAAACGGGTTGAATCTCCTAATTCTTTTTCAAGCCACTGCACCCTTTCGTTTTTTAAATTTATGAATGCTCCCTCTAATAAAGTAAAATCACAAGCTATATTATTTTCTTTTAAATATGGTAAAACATTTTTTATATCTTCTTTTGACAACATATTATTATTTAACACCTCTCCATTATTTAAAAAACAATATTGTCCATTAATAGTAATATAACCGTCAAATTCAAAATCTAATAATTCATCTAAAAACTTTATATGAAAGGGTGCTCTCCCTGTTGCAATAAAAATTTTTATACCTTGTTCTTTTAATTTTTTTAATGTATTTTTAGTGTTTTCCGGAATAGTTTTTGTTTTAAAACTTCTTATTGTTCCATCTATATCAAAAAATATCGCTTTTATTTCAGTCATTAGTTTTTTCTCCATAATCATTAAAATTAACAGTATTTTTTTAAGTTTTTAAAATTATAACCTAATTAAATTTCACCTGCTATTTTTGTCACATCCGCAATAACAATTTATTATGCAGTATCTTATCTAAACATAATCTTAATTATATACCATTGTCCCAAATAAATAAAGAAATAATTTAGTTATAACTTTTCGTAATTATTGTATATATTATTTTACAAAATACAATACATTATAGATTAATATTTTATCTTTAGAATTGTTTCCTAATTTATCCAAAATTTAAACAGTTATTACTTAATTAATAACTAAAATTGTACTAGTTTTGTATTTTTTTTTAGAATAACAGTTTTATAAACTTAGTTATATTAAATTTACTAATATGAACAATGTTTTTCGTTTTAAGAATACAAAATTCTTGAAAACATTTTCCGAAAATGATATAGTTTTTTTGGAGGTAAATTATGATAGTTCAATTAAAAAGTGTATCAAAAGAATACAAAAATGCTAATTTTAAGTTAAATAACATTTCCTTTGATGTTAATAAAAAAGAAGTCATCGGCATTATAGGGCGTAATGGTACCGGAAAAAGCACTATTTTAAAAATGATTAATGGGATAGTTCCTTATGACAGCGGAGAAATTTTATACAAAAATATATCAATTAATTCACTGGATAAGGCTTTATTACGTAAAATGAGAAAAAATTTGGCTTATATCTTTCAACACTCAAATCTTATTGATAATAAAACCGTTTATTACCATTTAAGTTTAATTTATAAACTGAATAAAAGTCCTATTGATAAAAATAAAATAAATAATATTCTTGAGTTTATGAATATTAGTCATCTTAAAAACAGTCTTTGTGGACGCCTTAGCGGTGGTGAACAACAAAAAGTTGCAATAGCAATGGCACTTCTTCAAGAACCGGAAATATTACTCTGTGATGAAATTAGCTCTGCATTGGATGCAAATAGTGAAAAAGAAATTTTCTCTCTTCTTAACAAATTAAGGAAAACTACGGATATTTCTATCATAATGATTTCTCATAGTTTATCCCTTCTTAAAAACTTCTGTGATAAAATTATTATTATTGATAACTCAACTATTGGAGATATTATTACTCCTAACAAAAAAGAACACGATGACTATGATAATAATTACTATAATTACGTAAAGGAGTTTTTATTAAATGATTAACTTATTTAAAACAAACTACGATGGGATATCAAAAGCATTTTGGGAAACTAATTATATGATGGCAGTTTCTATGATTACAATTTTAATTATTTCATTACCGTTAGGTATTATTCTATTTGCACTTAGCAAAGATTATCTATTAAAAAATAGAGTAATTTATGAAATCGTCAGTATTTTACTTAACGCTCTTCGCAGTGTTCCATTTTTAATATTTATATTTATTTTAATACCTGTTAACAGATTTTTATTCAAAACATCATTCGGTAATATTGCAGCTATACTCCCGCTCACTCTTATAGGGATTAGTGTTTATACAAGGTTTGTTGAGCAGGCATTGATTAATGTTCCGAAAAAAATTATTGATAGAGCTATTAGTATGGGTGCTACCAGAATGCAAATTATCAGATACTTTTTATTACCCTCAACAATAGATAATTTAATTTTATCTTTTACATACACTACTATTAGTTTACTTGCATATACTACCGTTATGGGAGTTATTGGTGCCGGAGGTTTAGGTGAATATGCTTTTAGATACGGTTACCAAGAGTATAATTATAATCTTATGTATCTGATTGTTATTATATTCATTATTTATGTATTCATTATTCAATCAATAGGCTATAGCTTGGCAAAACTTTTTACGAATAAAAAAGAAAAATAAAACATTATCGTCAATACTTTAAAATCCACACCGATTTTAATTATAATTTCGATAAAATAAAAAACATTCTAGCTTTTCAATAATTATACTTAATATATAATAAATTGATTTTTGTAATTTCCTCTAATATTAACAAAACATACAATTATACATATAATACTTTAAATTAAGGAGATATTTTAATGAAAAAATTACTATCATTTACTGTTAGTTTACTGGCATTAGTATTAATCTTAACAGCTTGTTCAACAAAAAATGACAGCCATAACAAAAAAGAAAAAACTACTATCAAAGTAGCTTCTCATACCTCTCCGATGACGGATATGTTAGAGATGATTAAAGAAGATCTTCAAAAAGAAGGTTATAATCTTGAAATTGTTAAAGTATCTGATAATGTTCAAGCTAATATAGCATTAAATAATAAAGAAGTAGATGCTAACTTTTTCCAACATAAACCATTTATGGAACAGTTCAATCAAAAAAACAACGCTCATCTGGTAGCAGTTCAACCAATTTATAATGCAACTGTATCTTTTTATTCAAAAAATATCAAAGATATTAAAGATTTAAAAAATGGCGCTGATATTGCTATCCCATCTGACCCTACTAATTTAGCACGTGCTTTGCGTTTATTAGCACATGCAAAAGTAATTACTCTTAATAATCCCGATAGTTTCACTGTGACGGAAAATGATATTAAAGATAATCCTAAAAATCTCAAATTTACTAAAGTAAGTTTATTAAACTTAAACGAAGCATACAATGAAAAAGATTTAGTGTTTAACTATCCAACATATATTTCTAAATTAGGATTAACTCCAGATAAAAATGGTCTTATTCTTGAAAAAGATGGGGATTTAACATTTGCGATTTCTATCGTTGCACGTGAAGACAATAAAGATGATAAAAAAATAACCGCTCTTAAAAAGGCACTTGCAAGTGAAAAAATAAAGGATTATATCAATAAAGAGCTTAAACCGAAAGGGCATGCCACACCGGCATTTTAATATATTTTATAATAAAATTATACAAAATATAAGAAGATTAACTTAATAAAGAAGTGTCTCAAAAATCATGATTTTATTAAAACGATTTTATTGAGCTGCTTCGTACGGTTCATTAGATTTAGAGAAAGCTTTTTAAAGTATATTCCCAAATCATGAGCATTGTCTGTAACTACCAATAAGTTTTTTTACTAGTTTGCAGCATAGCGTAGTCAACGCTATGCTGCAAACCTCTTTATTGTTTAATTATCAAATCGTCCTATTTTAACAAATTCACTAAATATTTGCTCCATTAGTTCCCCTTTCTCGTGAGTATAATATTGTGATTTCTTTTAGAAATTTTTTATGTTTTTCTTTTAACTCTCCGACTTTCATACGCCACTGCCAATTTCCGCCGACTGTTGACGGTACATTCATACGACTATCCGTTCCTTTATCCAATAAGTCTTGCATTGTTATAATTGACAGGTTACTTGCAGATGAGTGAATACCACGTATCATTGCTTGTGTTATAGATTCATCTGCTCGTCTATCTAAATAGGTATTAACAAACATCTTCCCTTGATCATCAAGTTCATTATACCAGCCATTCACAACATCATTATCATGCGTTCCCGTATATGCAACACTGTTTTGCGTATAATGATGCGGTAAATAAAGATTATCTCCTCCGCCAAATGCAAATTGAAGTATCTTCATACCGGGATATCCCAAATCCAACAACAATTTTTCAGCCTTTGAATCTATAAATCCTAAATTTTCCGCAATAATAGGTAGAACCCCTAGTTGTTTTTTTATCGCTTCAAACAACCCGATACCGGGACCTTCTTCCCACGTGCCTACTTTAGCTGTAATTGCTGCTTTATCAACCTGCCAATAATCAGAAAACCCTTTAAAATGGTCTATTCTTAATACATCATACAATTTAAAACTTTCCTTAATACGATACACCCACCATCTAAAATTCTGCTCTTTATGTTTTTCCCAGTTATAGACCGGATTTCCCCATAACTGCCCTTCCGAACTGAAATCATCCGCTGGGCAACCCGCTACATAAAGCGGATCATTATTATTATCTACTTTAAACAGCTCAGGCTTTGTCCACATTTCAACACTATCAGCGGACACATAAATCGGCATATCCCCTATAATTTTAATACCTTTTTTATTAGCATATCCTTTTAATTCAAACCATTGTTTAAAGAAAAAATATTGTGTTACTGTATAATATTCTATTATATCAGCCAGTCGCAGACGATATTGCTCACGCACATAAGGTTTTGCCATTTTTATATCATTTTCCCAATAAATAAATGATTGATATCCAAAATGTTCTTTTATCGCCATATATTCAGCGTAATCAGCTAACCAACTTTTATTATTATTTTTGAATAATTCTATTTCATCTGCATATTTAATATTTTCTAACGCGTTTATCACCGCTTTTTCCAATATCGGTCTTCTTTTTTCATAAAGTAACGCATAATCTACTACTGCTAAATCATTACCAAAATTAACAGTAAAATAATCTTCTCTTGCTAATAATCCGTCTTTTTCCAGTAAATCAAAATCAATCAAATTCGTATTTCCGGCTATTGCAGAAAATGATTGGTAAGGAGAATCTCCATAGCTTGTTGTTGTTAATGGCAATATTTGCCAATACGTTTGCTCTGTTTCTTCTAAAAAGTCGACAAAATCATATGCACTTTGTCCAAAAGTCCCAATCCCTAATTTATTGGGCAATGATGTAATATGCATAAGCACACCGCTCGAACGATTTTTCATGACATTTCCTCCTAAAGTATTTTCTTAAGTAAAAAACAAAACAATCAAGAGAAATTCTCCGTAGTTTTGTTTTTTTATTTATAGTATTATTTTAAATTCACTTGTTTTTTAAAACTTTTCTGTATTAAAGCTATCATTTCGTCTACTCCGGTTTGAACTAAATGAACTTTATCAGGTTCAAAATATTCGGGGTGTTGAATTGCCACAGAATACCAATCTATTACTGTAACATTAGAATGTTTTTCTTTTATACTGTTTAATTCCGTATTTACAGTTTTCTCCCAAGCACGTGGTACTCTTACATTAACAAAGTAAATATCCGATTTATCAAATTTTTTGATTAAAGTTTCTAATTGACTTTCAGTAAACGGACCATTTGTTCCAAGTTGAAATACTATAGCTGTATCTTCACTATTATATTTTGCATAACTGTTTGCGACAGTGGCAGCTTCAGTTAATTGTCTACTTATCTTCCCGTTAATTAAAACTCCCGGATATTTCTCTTTCATTTTTTGACCGATGTCAACGGTAAGAGAATCTCCTAAAACGATAAGCGTTGTATATTCTCCTTGTTCTTTTTCTTGCTTTTCTTCTTGTTTTTCATTATTACCTTGCTGATTGTTACCCGTACTGTTTTCATTATTTTCCACAAATTGACTTTCTCCCGTGTTGGTCATCTCCTTTACAAATGCTGTCGAGACGAACGGAACACCCTTGCCAAATAATCCCATTATAAAAATCAGCGCCGCTAAACTTCCCATCGTTATTATTATTTTGCGTGTTTTTAATTTTAAGTTTGTAATCCTTTTGAATAAGAGATTTATAAAGTTAACAAAACCTAATTTTCTTATTGGCGTTTCTATTAATATATAACTTGCTGTCGCTACAATAAATGTTAAAACAATTCTTAATATAACATAAAATATCTTAGGACTTCCTATTTCTGAAACCGGTGTTGTCAATACTAAAATCGGAAAATGCCATAAATATAAACTATAAGAAATCTTTCCAATAAAAACAATTGGTTTAAACGACAATATCTTCGACATAAAAGTATGTTGACGTCCGGTAGAAATTATAACTACTAAACAAAGTACAGCGACTAATAAAAATCCGCCACGATATAACCATATATTATATTCAGAAGTGTATAACATTACTACTATAAGCGATATAATAGAAATTAATGAAATCAAGCTATACAATCTATTTTCTTTTAAAGTTACTTTTTCACTTAACTTTTCCATTGGATATAATATTGCCCCCATTACCCCAACTAAAAGTGAAAAAGCACGAGTATCCGTTCCAAAGTAAATTCGGCTAACATTATTAATATCAAATAATAATATATGGACAATTAACGATATACTGATTAAACCTAAAACAATGTATTTAAAGTTTTTATTTATTTTATAATTGTTATCATTATTTTTTTTCTTGCGATTAAATATTAAAAATATTAACGGGAAAAACATATAAAACTGTTCTTCAATAGCAAGTGACCAAAGGTGTTTGAATGGACTTTGCGAACCGAAAGAATCAAAATAATTTAACTTGTGGAAAATATACCACCAATTACTAGTATAAATGTATCCAAACACTGCATCTAAATGACTTTTATTTAATAAAACTCCATTAAATAAAGTGATAATTATCAACACTACAGTTATCATAAAATAAACTGCCGGCAGTAATCTTCTCGCACGACGAATATAAAAATTATACAAATTTAACGTTCCTGTTTTTTTATACTCTTTTATAATTAATGAACTAATCAAATAACCGGAAAGGACGAAAAATAAATCCACTCCTAAAAAACCACCTGGCAAATAGTTAACATCAATATGATAAATAATTACCGCAAGCACTGCAATTGCTCTTAAACTATCTATACTTGGCAAATATTTATGTTTATTCATTGGCTACACATTCCCTCCTAATCGTTAAACATCGCCAAGGATACTCGTCCACGTTTTGCATCTATTTCTATTACGAAAACATCTACTATTTGCCCAACGTGAAGGATATCTAACGGATTTTTTATATAACTTTTACTTATTTTTGAAATATGAATTAAAGCATCTTGTTTTAAACCTACATCGACAAAAGCTCCAAATTGAGTAATATTTCTAATTGTACCTGCCAATTTAACACCAACTTTTAAATCTTCTATTGTTAATATATCTGATTTTAAAAGTGGTTTATCAAATAATTCTCTTTCATCACGTGCTGGTCGTTTCAGATCCTGTATTATATCTTTTAAAGTTTCCACTCCTGCATTTAGTTTTTCAGCAAGAATTTCTATATTAATATTACCTGCTTTTTCTTTAAATTCTTTAGTCCCTATTTCATCAGTTTTAACACCCAACTCTTCTAGTAAATTCTCTGCTATTTTGTAACTTTCCGGGTGAATTCCTGTTCTATCAAAAACATTATTACCGTCCGGTATTCTGAAAAATCCAACACATTGTTCAAAAGTTTTTTTCCCAAGACGTGGTACTTTAGAAATTTCTTTTATTGTTTCTATTTTACCATTTTCCTTACGATATTCAACTATATTTTTCGCAATTTGTTTATTTATTCCCGAAACATAAGACAACAAAGATACCGAAGCGGTGTTTACGTTAACGCCAACTTTATTTACTGCCGTTTCTACCACGAAACCTAATTCCTTTTCCAAATATTTTTGAGTAATATCATGTTGATACTGTCCTACTCCAATAGATTTCGGATCTATTTTTACAAGTTCACTTAACGGATCTTGGATACGTCTTGCAATTGATACCGCACTTCTTTCTTCAACATTAAAATTCGGAAATTCTTCACGTGCTATTTCGCTGGCTGAATAAACACTAGCTCCCGCTTCATTCACTATTACATAGTCAATTTTTAAGTTATTATTTTTTAATGTTTCCACTACGAAACTTTCTGTTTCCCTTGAAGCTGTACCGTTACCTATAGCTATTAAATTAATATTATGTTTGTTAATAAACTTAATTATATCTTTTTTTGCCTGCTCCTGTTTTTCTTTGCTTGCGGGCTTATGTGGATAAATCACCATTTTATCAATATAATTTCCATATTCATCAACAACTGCCATTTTGCAACCTGTTCTAAACGCCGGATCCACACCCAACACTTTTTTATTTTTTAAAGGAGTTTGCATAAGTAGTTGTTTTAAATTCTCTGAAAAAATTCCTACTGAATCTTCTTCAGCAATTTTTGTTAATTCACTGCGAATTTCTCTTTCGATAGATGGATATATTAATCTTTTCATGCTATCTTCTATGCAATCAAACAATAACTCACGAACAGCAGTTTCACGATTTCTTACTATTCCTTTTAAAATATATTGGCATAGGCGTTCTTTATCATTTTCAATACCAACCCTGATAATTCCTTCTTTTTCAGCTCTATTTAGTGCTAATATTCTATGAGAAGCTATCTTCGACACTCTTTCACTATAATCATAGTAATTTTTGTAGGTTGCATTTTCATCTTTCTCAGCACCGCCTTTTTTTAATGTTGAAACAACACTGCCGAATTTTTTTGTATTTTCCAATACATATTCACGATACTTCGCATTATCCGAAATATTTTCGGCAATAATATCTAAAGCATAAGAAATGGCTTCTTCTTTTGAATTTACTTCTTTTTCTACATTGATATATTTTTCTGCCTCTTTTTCTAAAATTTTATCATTTTTCGGTAATTTAATAATATACTCTGCTAACGGCTCTAAACCCTTTTCTTTTGCAATCGTTGCTTTGGTTCTCTTTTTCTCTTTAAACGGTCTATATAAATCTTCAACTCTTTGAAGTTTTTCTTGAGCTAATATATCATCTTTTAATTGAGAAGTTAACAAACCTTTCTCATCTATTAAACGAATTACCTCCTCTTTTCTTTCCTGCAAAGATTTTAAATAATTAAATTCATCTTGAATTTGTTTTATAGCTACCTCATCTAAAGAATTTGTCAATTCTTTTCTGTATCTGGCAATAAAAGCTATTGTATTTCCTTCTTCTAATAAGTTTAAAACATTAATAATATATTTATCTTTTATTCCCAACTTAATAGCTAAATTTTTCGTTATAGTTTCGTACATTTTACAACTCCATATTATTTTTTAGTATATTTTCGGCACTCTTTAATCTATGCAAAAATATATCTTAACATATTTACACCTCAACATTCGACTGAATAATAACCGTAAAAAATTATTTCTGAACATATCAAACATATTTTGGGTTTCTATCACATAATGAATAACACCAGAAAAATTTTCTAAAATTATTCAATACCAGCCTAAATTTGTCGTTGATTTTATTTATATTACAACATCTTATCTTATACTTCTTTTTCCAAAACAACAAAAGCTATTGCAGTTGTTTCGGTATGACTTATCGTAACATGCGTTACAAAATCTTTATAATTTATATATGGTTTCCCAAAATTATCCTTTAGTACCTCAACGTCATGAAATGAAAAAGTTTTAGAAATTCCGACACCAAGTGCTTTGGAAGTTGCTTCTTTTACTGCAAACCTAGATGCCAAAAATTCTAACTTTCTTCGAAAGTTTGTTATTTTAGAAAAATCTTCCAGTTCTTTTTTTGTGTATAGTTTATTTAGACGTTGTTCATTATCAATATATTTTTCAAATCTGATTATATCGACAATATCACAACCGATACCATAAATCATTATATACTCCTTAAAGAAAAATATAATCGATACTTTTGTATTACTAACTTGCTATATTCCCACAGAATTAACATTTTAATAAAAACTATACCTGTATCGATTTCTGCACTTATCTATTATAACATTTATATGACATTTATTAAAGGAAAAAAAGAGGTCACCCCTCTTTATATCCTGAATTATTTAAACTTATTTCTTAAAATGTTTTTTATATATTATTTTTATTTTACAATACATTATTATTTCATTTATCCGAACTCATCTTTTAAATCAATTAATATCTTATTAAATTCAAATCTCGTTCTCTTGCAATAGTCGTATCATCTCCATGCCCCGGATAAACGATTTTCTCCCCGTCCAATTTAAACAAAACATTACCTATAGAATTTTTTAGTGCATAGTAATCAGAACCATACAAATCATAACGTCCAAAGCCACTTCTAAACAGCGCATCACCAACGATAATAAATTTACCAAAATCAAACGATACCCCACCCGGTGAATGTCCCGGCGTTGGTAATACCGTAAAACTCATACCGGCCAACTCATATTTTTTATTTTCCTCAAACTCATATTCTGCAGGTTTTGCCACCACCGGCACTCTTAATCTAAATTGATTAGAACCGTTAAAATCCGGATTCTCCAACCAATCTTTTTCTTCTTTCGAAATATAAACAGGAACATTATAATATTTACGACATTCCTCAAGTGATACAATATGATCAAAATGTGCGTGCGTTAAAATAATTGCCTCTATTTTTACATCTAATTCTTCCACCGCCTTTTGTATTTTCTCAAATCCGGCACCGGGGTCAACAATTAAACCACGTCCATTTTTATAAATAATATAACAATTTTCAGCAACCATATCCATTACTATTTTTTTTACTTCCGCTTTAGCCATATTCCCTATTCCTTTCAATTTACATATATTAATATTGTATCTCAATATTTTCTTTATAGCAACGAAAACCTATAATTCATTTATTAATGTTCATTCTTAATACTGTGCATCTTAGTTTAATTACATAAAAAAACGACTTCATTGCGAAGCCGTCTAAATACTAATCTCTACTATTTAATAGAATAAAGATAAATCTTAACATTTCCATCAGCGCAACAACTGCCGCTGCTACATAAGTTAAAGCTGCTGCTGTCAATACCTTACGGCAATGTCTGTGTTCTTGGTCATCAACTATATTTAGATCTACTACCTGTTCTAAGGCTCGTTTAGATGCATCAAATTCAACCGGCAGTGTTACTACTTGGAACAACACCGCAAACATCATAAACCCTACACCTATCCATGCAATAGTGTACCCAAACTGGCCTATTAACCCTGTTAGTAAAAATCCAACAAGAATTAGGATCGCCGATAAATTTCCTCCTAAATTTGCTAATGGAACTAAGCTGTGGCGCCATCTCATAGGTTTATAATCTGCGACCTTATCTTGAATAACATGGCCTACTTCATGTGCTGCTATAGCGACAGATGCAACCGTCGGTTGTGCATAAACTATCGGCGATAACACAACAATATTCTTTGTTGGATCATAATGATCTGACAATTCAGCTTCTCCACGTACCACTTCAACATCAGTGATACCGTTAGCCTGCATAATAATTTCCGCAACATCTTTGCCTGTTAATCCTGATTTTGTTCTTACTTTTTTATATCTATTATACGTACTGGTTACCTTATATTGTGCCCATAAAGGAATAAGCATAATCAGTAAGAAGTATAGTATGTAAGTCCCCGACATCCCATAATATCCAATTGACATATTAGATTCCTCCTAATCTATACTCTAGTTGTAACTTAACGCTCAACTACTATAAGTTGTATAAAAAGCATTATATCAAGTCCTGCACCTTTAGTCAAGAAAAATCAATTAATTTATAATAAAATTTAAAATAATAAAGATTATAATTCTCAGTTATAACAATATTTATTATTTACAATATTTTTCACGTAATATTTCAGCAGCTTTTACCATATTACGTAATTTTTCTTCAATAATCGGATAAGGATTAAGTGGTCGTTTAGAAAATGTAGCAAAACCACAATCAGGATTAAGCCAAATATTCTCCGGCGGCAAATATTGTAATACTTTTTCAACCGCACTAACAATTTCTTCCGGTGTTTCTACACGTTCATTACGTGGATTAATACAACCATACCCAAGAATAATTTTTGTATCTAAAAAATTATTAGCAAACAATTTTTCTACTTCTCCGGCACGAGGGGTAGAAAACTCTAAAGCTAACATATCAACATTCAACGAATCAAAAAACTTACCTAATTTATCATACGCACCTTCTAATAGGACACTCTCATCACACGTCCAGTTACCGCGACAAACGTGTATAGCACTTAATACATCATGTTTTTTTATTTCGTTTAATACTTCTTGTATTAATTCACGAGCAAAATTTAATTCTTTGTCAACCTTGACTTTCGCTGATAACGCCCCTCAATAAAATGACTGCTCTCCTTTATCTCTTGTGAACACCACTTCTGATAATATAGGTTCATCAATTTGGATAATTTTAACACCCTTGCTTACTAATCTGCGAACTTCATTTATAAGTAATTTTACTACATCTTTCCCTAATTCTTTACGACTAGAATAAGCTCTGCTTGAAACTTTTTTGATCCACATTGAACGAGTTAACAAATATGGACTCGGTATTGTCATTTTGAACATTTTATCTGTCATTCGTTCCAAACGTTCCAATTCTTCTGAATTAAGTGAAACATCCGTATCTATTTTATCAAAACAAACAGGACTGCACATTGTATTGTCCGCCGCATCCATTTCTTCCAAACTCTTGTCAAACTCTCCAACATTGGCGGCTAATTCACGCAATTCTTCCATAGTGAGCAATGCAACACCATCTACTTTCTCCGCAATGTAACTCATATAATTATCACGATTTAACTCTCCACTGACTACAACATCGATTCCGGCAGCAATTTGCATTTTAATTACCTGCTCCGTTTCCTTTTCAAGTTGTTCTTTATACGCTTCATTATACTTTGTCGTTAATAATGTTTGTTCTTTCAACGCCAATAGTTTTTTTGAACGTGGTAAACTCCCTATCAGCGTTGTGGTAAACGGTTTAAATTGTTTCATACTTTAATCTCCTTAATAAATAATAAAAAAGAGGTAAATTATAAGGAAAAACGATGACTTAATCATTTTAAATTATAAAAACTCGTCAACCGGTATTTTTCACTTATTATTTACCCCAATACTTCATATTTTATTATGGCTCAATAACTAACTCACTATGTGAAATAATATCAACTACTTCACTCATAGTAGTAGTTCCCCCAACTTCAACAAAGTCTTCTAGGTCATAATAATCTACACAAATACCACATGATAATATTTTAACACCTTTTTGTGCTAATTCAGTCAAATCCTCTAAAGAATCTGATCCTTTAGTTGCCAGTTTTACACCCTCACCATAAAATATAATGTGTTGTGGTAAGTGTTCTTTTTGATTTAATGTATGAATAAATCCTTTCATTAAATTATCAACAAGAACCTGTTCACCTTGTCCCATACCTGTTGATTTTATTACTACATCATATGTATTAGCCATAACTAGCTCCTCCTTTTATATATAATTTTATTAAAATAATTTATATTTTTTTATATAACTATTACAATACAAGTATAACATTGTTTTAAAGACAATGTCAATTATTAACCGAAATCTATTATTTTATTATAGTTTAAAATATATTATTTATAAAA
>NZ_KI271865.1:0-12941 GCF_000469465.1 Gemella bergeri ATCC 700627
ATTTTACAACTTATCAAATGTTAAAAAATAAAAAAAATTATTTTTTTTCTGCGTTTATAAAATCGTAAGAAGAATCTTCTGAAAACTTTTTAATGACGTATGAACAAGTCGGTTTAATTTTTTTGTTTTGTGTTGAAATATCAGCAACCAAAGTATCAAGTAATTTTTTTGCAACACCTTGTCCGCGTAAAGATGAATCAACAAAAGTATGGTCAGCTATAACTATATTAGGATCATTAGTCTGTTTATAAGTAATTTCAGCAATAACATGACCGTTCTCGTCGTATTTAACAAAACCGTTCTCTGTCTTAATAAATTCCATAAAAAAACCTCCTAAAAATTAATTAATAGTAATAATTTGTTATTTCTTTAAAGCTTTTGATAATGTAATTATAACATAAAAACATTTTAGATACTATTTTTTAGATTAATTTTATTATATTATTAAGAAATTAAAATTTAATAAAATTTTTATTAATAAATAAATTAATGATTTTAATAGGAAAATATATTTTATAATAAATATTTAGATAAATTATTATCGTAAAAGTTATATATTATTTTACAAATATTTTAGCAATGGTTAGTAGCGGTATGGACGCCTACAACTAACCCACTACGTGGGTGGATTTTTCGGCTAGAATTTTAGCCAAGGTCTAAAATTCTCCAAGTAAAATGCTTTTGACATTTTACTATTACCACTACAAATATTGCTATTAGGCTTGTTGTTAATTCTATAGTGGTCAGACAACTTTGTGAAATTCACTACTAAGAGTAGCAATGAGTCTAATAGCAATGTTTGTAAAATAATATATAAAAAAACCTTATGGTAAGGGAGTTTAAAAAATTTTTTTAAAAAGGTGTTGACAAAAATAATAAACAGATGTACAATTAGTTTAAATTTAATAATGGACGTTGAGAAGATAAGTAAATTAACGGCGTAGCTAAGACAGAGAGTTTTCGGTTGGTGTGAGAAAACGTGGTGAAGGTTAATTGAAAATGGTCTTTTAGTTATTGTTATCTAATAGGTAATGACGGAAAGTGGCACGTTAAAGCACGCAGTATGATGGTACTGAATAAGGTATTAATCGCAAGGTTAATATAAATCGAAGTGGTAACGCGAATTAACAGTTCGTCTTCGTTGTCTTAGGGCAATGAGGGCGATTTTTTATTTATCTTAAAACGTCTATTATTATAAGAAAAATGAACTTGAAAAGGAGGAATAATTATGACAAGAAAATTTAGTTTTGAAACATTACAATTACATGCAGGGCAAACGGTTGGGGATACAAAGTCACGAGCTGTTCCTATTTATCAAACGACATCATATGTGTTCGATGATACGCAAGACGCAGAAGATTCGTTTGCATTGCGAAAAAACGGAAACATTTATACAAGGATAACTAACCCTACTACAGCAGTTTTTGAGGAACGTGTTAATGCGTTAGAAGGGGGCGTTGGGGCATTGGCGACTGCTTCGGGAATGGCTGCATTGACATATGTATTTTTAACTTTGGCACATGCCGGACATCATATTGTGTCATCAAAAAATGTCTACGGCGGAACGTATAATTTGTTAAAATTGACTTTGCCACGTTATGGTGTAAATGCTACCTTTGTTGATCCTGATAATTTTGAAGAAATAGAACAAGCTATTACAGATGATACACGTGTATTGTTTGTCGAAACATTGGGAAATCCGTTAGCGAATATTGCAGATTTGGAAAAATGGGCAGAAATAGCACATCGTCATAACATTCCTCTTGTAGTAGATAACACATTTGCTACACCTTATTTAATTAATGTGTTTAGTCACGGAGCGGATATAGTTGTTCATTCCGCAACTAAATTTATTGGCGGACACGGTACATCAATTGCCGGGGTAATTGTCGATAGTGGGAAATTCGATTGGGAAGCAAGTGGAAAATTTCCACAATTAGTAGAAGAAGATCCAAGTTATCATAATTTAAGTTATACACGTGATGTTGGAGCTGCAGCATTTATTACAAATGTAAGAACACAACTGCTACGTGATACAGGTGCGGCAATATCACCATTTAATTCATTTTTATTATTGCAAGGGTTGGAAACATTATCGCTACGCGTAGAACGTCATATAGAAAATACTAAAAAAATAGTAGATTTCTTAGTAAAACATCCGAAAGTAGCTCATGTAAACTATCCGGGGTTAAAAGATAGCAAATATTATGAATTAGCTAAAAAATATTTACCAAAAGGAAGTGGTTCAATCTTTTCGTTTGATGTTGTAGGTGGAGAGAAAGCCGCACGTAAAGTAATAGACAGTTTAGAAATTTTCTCCAATTTAGCAAATGTTGCAGATGCAAAAAGTTTGGTAGTACATCCGGCATCAACTACACACGGACAACTTAGTCCTGAGGAATTAGCATATACAGGGATAACACCTGCACAAATTCGTTTATCAGTCGGTTTAGAAAATAGTGATGATTTAATAGAAGACTTACGATTGGCGTTAGAACAATTCTAATCTTTTAGAAGTTTACTGTGATAAAAGTCAAAATCTTGGTAGAATATTTTATTAACAGTAATCTAATATACTACGTCGGAGGCAATTCAACAAAATCAACTTTTAAAGAAATTATAAATTTTAAGTTGTTCTCCAATGTGGATCAAGAACGTAATTTATATAGTTTGTTAAAGGAAATTGATTCTCTCTATCTTGGTCCACAAAAAAATTCAATTTTCTCTTTTTAAATTATAAATAGTCTCTTCGGTAACGAAGGGATTATTTATTTTATAAAAGTATATTGATTTTATATTTAATCAAATTCTTTAAATATTTTTTTGATTGGTGGCTAAATTTAAAAATAAAAAAATAATTACTATATAAATATTTCTATACAGCAATAAATAATAAAAAATTAATTATATAAATAAAAAACACAATTATGGAAATATTAACTTTTGAGATTAATTTGTGGTATAATTTTGTAAAGCGATAAGTGACTAATAATAAGAGGTAAATAAATATGTACACAGTAATGATAGTGGAAGATGATGAAGTAATTTCTAACAGCATAGCCCGATATTTAGAAAAATGGAATTTTACTGCTTACGAAGTAAATAATTTTGAACAGGTATTGACGGAGTTTATTGAGAAAAAACCTGATTTAGTATTAATGGATATAAATCTTCCTTATTTTGACGGATACTATTGGTGCGAAGAAATACGTAATATATCTAAAGTACCGGTAATGTTTATTTCTTCAGCAAGTGATGATATGAATATTGTAATGGCTATGACAATAGGGGCAGATGATTTTATAGAAAAACCGTTTAAACTTGTTGTTCTTAAAGCAAAAATAGAAGCACTGTTAAGAAGAGTTTATAACTTTAACGCTAATACACAGTTAATAACTTATAAAGACGTTATTTTTGATATAAATAAAGACGAGGTTAAGTTTCAAGGAAAAACAGCACAACTGACCAAAAACGAAAGCAGAATTTTAACCGTCTTGTTAGAACATAGAGAACAAATTGTAAGTCGTGAATTGATAATGACAACACTGTGGCAAAGTGATCATTTTATTGATGAGAACACTTTATCGGTTAATGTTAATCGTTTACGAGCAAAGTTAAAATCAATCGGTGTTAATGATTTAATAATGACTAAAAAAGGAAAGGGATATTTAGTTTAATGAAAGTATTACATAGTTATTTAAAGAAAAATTTAAAAATATACCTACTTTTTTGTTCTTTTATTATAATATTTTTTACAATGTTTTACCTGTATGATATTCCGAGAGAAGTTCTTTACTATAGCGGTCTATTGTGCTTCACTTTGGCTATAATCGTAAGTGTTATTGATTTTAACAATTATAAAAAAAGTTTTAGTGCATTGCATTTTTTAAAAGATAATCTTATTAATGATTTAGATAAATTGCCGATTAGTTTAGATATTAGGGTTCAATATTATCAAAAAATAATTATAAGGTTATTTAATGAATTAGAAAAAACTATTGAAGAAAATCGTGAAAAACAAACGCAGTTAATTGACTATTACAGTATGTGGGTACATCAAATTAAAACGCCGATAGCGGCAATACATTTTATATTGGATAACGGTGAACATGATAATTATATGTTGGAACAAGAACTATTTAAAATAGAATGTTATGTTGAAATGGTACTGACATACATAAGATTAGGAAGCGAAAATACGGATTATGTATTTGAAAAAGTTGAATTAAGTGAAATAGCACGAGAAATATTGAAAAAATACGCCAGCTTATTTATCAATAAAAAACTAACTCTTAATTTTGTTCCACAAGAAACATTCGTAATAACAGATAAAAAATGGTTTAGTTTTGCCTTAGAACAAATTATCAGTAATGCAATAAAATATACACCACGTGGTAGTATAGTGAAGATAGTTTTGGAAGAAAATAAAATAACAATAACAGATAACGGTATCGGTATAAAAGAAGAAGATTTACCAAGGATATTCGAACAAGGATTTACAGGATTTAACGGACGATATGAGAAAAAATCAAGTGGTATAGGTTTGTATTTATGTAAAAAAATACTTGATAATCTTGAGCATACAATAAAAATTACATCAAAAACAGGAATCGGGACAACGGTAGAAATAGAATTTCCTCAAAATTATAATTATAGAGAGTAAAAAGATATTTATAAGTAAAATATAACTTAGATTATTTTAGCCAATTATGTAAATAAAAATATAAAAACATTCAAACCTTACGATTTTGTAAGGTTTACTTACATTTTGTAAGGAAATTCGATAGAACGAGTGAAAACTTTGCTGTAAAATAATAATTGTAAAACATAATAAAATGTATCGAATAAATGATAAAGGAGTTATAAATATGTTATTAGAGGTAAATAATTTAAGAAAAGTATATACAACTATATTAAGTACAAATAGTACGGAGGCGTTGAAAAATGTCAATTTTGCTGTAGATAAAGGAGAATACGTAGCAATTATGGGAGAAAGCGGAAGCGGTAAGACTACGTTACTTAACATTATTGCTACTTTTGATAAAGCTACAGCCGGGAATATAAGGTTAAACGGAACAGATTTGAGTAAACTAAAAGATAAAGAATTGGCAAATTTTCGACGTGAAAATTTGGGGTTTGTGTTTCAAGATTTTAATTTGTTGGATAATTTTTCTATAAAAGATAATATTTTATTACCGTTGGTATTAGAAAATAAAAATTATAGAGATATGGAAAAGAGATTAAATAATGTAATAAAACCGCTCGGTATAGATAAATTGATTAATAAATACCCTTATGAAGTATCGGGTGGTCAAAAACAACGTGTTGCCGTGGCGCGTGCCATTATCACTAATCCGGCATTAATATTGGCTGACGAACCTACCGGAGCATTAGATTCAAAATCAACAGAGCAACTGTTGGAAGTATTTGATAAGTTAAACGAAGCCGGTCAAACTATTATTATGGTTACTCACTCTGTAAAAACAGCCAGTCGAGCAAAACGTGTTCTTTTTATTAAAGATGGGGTCGTATTTCATGAGTTGCGTAGAGGAACGCAAAATCATAGTGAAATGTATCAAAAAATTAACGATACTTTAACATTAATGCAGGCAGGTGAGTAAAATGAGATTCTTTTATAGTAGATTTGCATGGAATAATATAGTGAAAAACAAACGGTTGGTATTACCATATATATTTGCATCAATTTTCACAATAGCATCATTTTATATATTAGGCTCTATTGCTTTTGGTTCAAGTTTAGATAAATTGGAGCACGGTGCAGCTCAAACAAAACAAATTTTATCGTTTGGTCTTATAGTAATAGCGATATTTTCAGTGATTTTTCTTTTCTACACATATAGTTTTTTGATTAAACGCCGCATTAAAGAATTTGGTCTTTATGCTGTGCTTGGTATGACTAAAAAGCAAATAGCCAAGATTTTGATGAGAGAAACAATATTTATCGGTTTTATCGCATTAACGTTCGGTTTAGCATTTGGATTAATGTTCGGTAAAGTTACTTTACTGGCACTTTTAAAGTTGTTTAGCAAAGGTGTGGTATTCGGATTTGAGATACCGGTAATCGCTATTGTTATGACGATCGGTCTGTTCGGAGGAATTTACTTTTTAATTTTATTATATACTATTATAAAAATATCACGTTTAAAAATAATCACTTTATTAAAAGAAGGAAGTACAGGTGAAAAAGAACCTAAGGCACGATTTATTTTAACTTTAATAGGAATCGGATTGATAGGATACGGTTATTATACAGCGCTTACTACAGGAAATCCGATTGAGGCGTTAACATCGTTCTTTTATGCCGTTATGGTTGTAATATTAGGTACGTATCTTATATTTATGACGGTGAGCATTGCGGTGTTAAAAATAATGAAAAATAATAAACGTTACTACTACAAACCGAAACATTTTATCAGTGTATCAGGATTGTTGTATCGTATGAAACGTAATGCAGTAGGGCTTGCAAATATTTGTATTCTATCAACAATGGTTCTTGTTACAATGGGAGCTACCAGCACAATGTATGCAGGAGTAAATGAAGCGTATGAAAATAGATATCCAAGAGATATAAGTGTCGGGGTGCGACATAGTAATAAAGAAATAGCAAGTGAAGTACAAAAAGAAATTGATAAAATTTTGAAAAAACATAACGTAAAAAAATCTGATGAAGTTTTCTATAATACCTTGATGACAGCGGGAGAAATGGAAAATGGAAAAATAACGGCTCAGGAAAACAATAAAATAAGCAATTTGGTAATTGTTGTTGTAAGTACATTAAGCGACTATAATAAAATGAGTGGTGAAAATAAAACGTTAAAACCTGACGAAGTGCTGCTTTATCTTGATAAAAAGGTAAAATATCAACACAACGATATCCAAATTCTAAACGAGAAGTTTACGGTAAAAGAAAAACTGAGTCAAATAGCAGGAGAAATTGGTCATACAGAAGCAAATATTATGCCAACCTATTATATTGTTGTAAAAGATGAAAGTATTAGGACAAAAATAGCTGAGAAGTTAACAGTTACTGAAAATTCAGGAGATAGTGCTGAAAAATATAAATCTGATAAAATGCTGACAACAAATATAATGTTTAATATAAAAAATCCGAATAAAGAAGCGAAAATAGTAAAAGATATTAATAATTTAAATAATAAATATGAAGTTTTTTCAGAGTCAAAATATGAAAATAAAGATGAATTTAAAGCTATGTTTGCATCATTTTTATTTATCGGAATTTTTATCAGTTTGATTTTTATAGTATCACAAGTGGTAATAATGTATTATAAACAAATATCAGAAGGATATGAAGATAAAAATAAATTCTCAATAATGAGAAAAGTCGGCTTAACAGAAAAACAAATAAAACAATCAATTCGTTCGCAAGTATTATTGATTTTCTTTGCACCATTAATCATAGCAACAATACATACAGCGGTAGCTTTTCCGTTTATTGAAAAAATAATGAATTTATTTTTATTGAAAAAGACAACAGCTTTCTTAATAGGAATGTCGGGGGCAGTAGGAGTGTTTACCCTGTTTTACCTGATAGTCTATGTTTTAACATCACGTGTCTATTATAGAATTATAAAGGATTAAAAAAGAAGTTGATTTAAAAAATAAAAAACCGAGATTTTGAAAATGATATTTTCTCAATCTTGGTTTTTTAACTGTTTAAAATATAAAACAATAGAATAATCAGATTAACCCTATAAAAATAGATAGGATAATTTTATTGTATATTATCTTTTATTTTTTATAATTTCAAGTAATTTCTTTGCATCTTTGTAGTTTAAGAAGTATTTTTTTCTTAGCTCAGCGATATTTATGGCATCATCTTGGCTAAAATTTATAACTTTTTCCAATTCTTTTTTATATTGTCTATCTTGTAATCTTGTTAAGGCTTCTTTACTGATTTCATCTCTTTTTTTCTTTTTATCACGAAGAGTAGAGATAATTCCGTAAACAGCTAAGAAACCGAACAACACATAAAATGTATTAAGATTCATGGTTATACCCCTTTAAATTTATTAGATTAATTATATTATATAGTGTTTATTGACACAAAGCAATATATTTAAAAAGAATTAATATCAATTTTTTAACGAAGTATTTTATATTAACTGTTTAATATTTCTTCTAAGTTAATGTTACTCTTATTAAAAAATTGTTTTAAAACTATCTGTGATTTAAAGGGATGCTAAATTAATTTAAAAACATCGTTTAAATTTTCTGCCATTGTAGGATGAGTAAATACCTGATTTTTAATATAGGTATAAGGAATATTATTATCCATTGCCAATTTAATAAGATTAATTATTTCCTCGGAATTTTTACTAAATAATGTAGCACCTAGTATTAAATCTGTATCTTTATCAACAATTACTTTGTAAATTCCACGTTGATCTTGATTAACTGCACCGCGTGGCATATTTGCTACAGGTAGACTGGCAATGGCGATATTTTTATACAGTTCGTGTGCTTGATTTTCATTAAGACCTACACGTGATAAGGTAGGGGTAATGAACACGGAGTACGGTATATTTTTACGACTTAGACGAATATATTCTTTATTACCATGTAGGTAATTATTCACTATTCTAAAATCATCCAGTGATACATAAGTAAACTGTAACCCGCCATTTACATCACCAACAGCAAATATATTTTCCACATTAGTACGACAAAATTCATCAACTACAACAGAACCGTTGGCTGCTAATTTGATGTCGGTATTTTCTAAGCCTAAATCTTCGGTGTTAGCACGACGTCCGGTCGCATGAAGCAGGGCATCAAATTCTAAGTTTCCGTATTTTTCAGTATCAACAATTACTTTATTACCGTTGTTTCGAATTTCTTTAGTAACAGTTCCAAGTTTAAATTCTACCCCTTGCTCTTTAAGATATTTTTGAGCAAGCATTGAGATATCAGTATCTTCACGGCCTAAAATAGTCGGCGAAAAGTCTATAACCGTCACTTTAACGCCTAATTTAGAATAAAGATTAGAGAATTCTAAACCGATATTACCGCCACCTAAAATACCTAATGTTTTCGGAGGTGTTTTTAATTTTTGAAGTTCGGTACTATCATAAACATTTTTAGATGTTGTTAAACCGGGAATATTCAAAATATTATTTTTAGCACCGGTATTAATAACAATAATTTCACCTTTTAGCTGTTTAGTTTCGCCGTTTTCGAAAATTTCTACCACTTTATTGGAGATAAATTTTGCTTTTGCAGTATAAATATCAATATTAGGATTATTATTTAACATTGCAAAGTTTTTAGCGTTTAATTTTGAAACGACATTATCACGTGTAGCTTTTGCTTCGGAATAATTTTTTTTATTTTCAGCTGCAACAATTAAAGTTTTTGTCGGTATACAACCGATATTGATACAAGTTCCTCCGTACATTTTACTATTTTCTTCAACAACGGCTACTTTTTTTCCTTCTTTCGCTAATGTAGTAGCCAAGGTTTTTCCGGCTTTTCCAAAACCGATTATTAATAAATCATATTTTACCATAGTTAACTCCTTAAAATTTTAATAATTTATTTCAAATAACTTTTATAAAATATAATACACTGTTTTACCGAACGGTACAACTTTTTTGCTTAGAGTTTGATTTAAGATTAGAAGTTATTTTGTAAAACATATTTTTTTGCTACAATAAAATTAAAACGTAAATTTATTGCAGCAAAAAAAGAAAAGACCAAGATTAACTTAGTCTTTTTGGTAATACTTAATTATTTTACATCTAGAACTTGTCTGCCTTTATACATACCGGTTTTTTTATCAACACGGTGACCCATTACATAGTTACCGCTTGTTTTATCGATAGAAATTGATGGTGCAGATAGTTTTTTATGAGTTCTTCTTTTTCTTTTAGCTGTTTTTGATGTTCTTCTAAAAGGAACTGCCATAGTTAATTTCCTCCAATTATTATAAAAATCACATACTTACTGTTCTTTAAATAATCCGTTAAGTGCAGCAAATGGAGATTCTTTTTTTTTCGTAAGATCCATTAAAGTATCTTCAGAAAGCAGTTCCCAATCTTTACCGGAAACCAATTCCATTTGTTCATCAGATGATGAGGTAATCGGAATATTTAAAATTATAAGTTCATGTACCAAAGGTTTTAAATCAATATACATATCCATAAGATTTACATCAATTATGTCATTTCCAACTAATGATTTATCAATATATTCTTCTTTTTCAAGAATTTCAAACGGCAATTTAACACTATTTAGTGTTCTACCGGAAATCATTTCGAAAACTCCAACAATTTTTAAATCGGCGTATATTTTATCTTTACCACCTCTAGTTAAAGTTCCACTAACAATAACGTCTTTAATATTTTTTAAAGAGGCATTATAGTGATTTACGTTAATATTAATTTTCTCTTCAAAAGTAAAAGTATTACTATTATTTTTGAATAAAGAAGATCTTAACCATTTCATTAAATATCACCCCATAAACACAATATTTATTATATATCTTTTAAAATTAGCTGTCAAGTTTTTTTGTTGAACCTAAGTGATAAAGAACCTCACTTTTTAATTATCAAAGTGAGGTTTGGGTTTATTTATGAATATCCTGAATTTAATTTAGCCTAACAACAAGAATAAGTAATGTGCAACTATCCCTGCTGCTATACCACCGATTGTATGCGAAACAATCGCTTTTGATGATAGTTTTCTTACGCCTAAGGCATCCATCATTCCTATATGAGTGCTTAAATATCCACTCCAACACATTCCCATCGCTGTAAAAACAGCAATATCATTAGGTCCAATAAGTCCCCCTTTAAGAAATTCGGGTACTAAAGAAATTGCTCCACCAACAGCACCTAATGCTGTGATTGGGAATGCTATTGCTTCTGCTGATTTGAAACCGAATAACGGCTCTAAAATAAATGTTAATTTTTCTCCTAACCAAGGTAAGAAACCAACACCTTCGTAAGCGGCACCGGTATAACCGTTAGCCGGCATTTTAAAGGTTAGCATCATAACAAATGTACAAACTATTAAAACTCCGGGTATTATTGCCATACCCATTTCTACACCGGTTTTACCTCCTTCTAAAATGGTATCCAGTACACGTTGGAACATATTACCGTCACGAATAATTCGGACTTTGTTAGGATCTTCCTCACCATCTTTAACTTCAATCGCAGGCTCGTATGCCTTATCGCCAAAAAATTTTTTTGTTTGTCTTAACATTAAACGAACACTAATAATACTACCGATAATAGCTCCTACATTACCAATAAGTGCGGCTTTAACAAAACCTGTACCTTGTCCCATCATAAACATGGTAACAATAAGCCCCATACCAAAAGCGGTTCCTAAATTACACAATGCCGGAACTTGATACTTTTTGAAAAATGATATAAAACGAGTATCTTTAGCGAAAGGGATAATAGCCGGATTATCTGATAAATAAGTAGCAACTGCTCCTGTTACACTCGCACCCGGCATTCCCCAAAGTGGTTTCATAAGTGGTGCGAAAATTTTATTAATAAGTGTTATCGCTCCAAATTCTGATAACAATGCACTAATAGCACCGGCAATGACCGCCATCGCCATTATAAAAAATACTGTATTAAGTAGCAAATCATGGGCAGTTGCCATCATTGTTTTGAACATTAAAGGAGTTCCCATCTTACGTGCCATAAGTCCGAATATTAGTAAAAACACGATAAGAAAAACAAATGTTTCAATACTGATTGCCTTTTTTACAATACTTTTACTCTTTTTTTTCCTGTCTGTATCCATATAAATCAACCTTTCTTTAATTATTTAATTTTAAAAAACTATTGTTTATTATTAATTTTACATTAACTTTTGTTATACTACAACTCTGTACTTATATTATATCACAATAAAATATTTTTTCAACTATCCTCTAGTATTCACTTAAATCAACACCTTAATATTTTTATATTTTCTTTTCTTTATTTTTATAATTTTTGTGAAAAAAACTTATCATAACTTGAAAATAATATAAAAAAAATTTATCCTTAACTTAAAGTTATTCTATTTAAGAGATAATTAGTAATCGCTTAAGGGAAATTACACCTTAGTACAATGTTTAATACAGTTTTAAACAGCTGTATCTTTTTATTAATTAAAATTTTTTGTCTTTGTCAAAAAAACATTGACCATCTATCTTCAACACTTAAATTTTTTTTGTAATATTAATGAAAAGAAAAATATAAAAATACACCTTAATCATTGTACTCTTATTTTTATAATATATATTATATTACTTAAAAATAATTTCTATAATTTTTAATGTTATATTTTATAATAAAATTCGCTAATTGAGAGATATATTCAACTAAAGTTTTTAAAACTATGTTAGATTTTGTAGTGGGTTAACTTTTATAAATTTTATTGTAGATAAGTTTTTAATTCTTAATTTTAATTAAATCGTGTCAATTTACTAATTAAAAATATGGAGGATAATTTTCGTATCCCCCATACTATTTTATACATTTAGAAATTTACATATTAAATTTTATTGTATAATTTATTACATCAACTTTATTCTAAAAACATCAATTATCGTAGATATTTTTTTCTACCCATTATTAATAACACAGCTGCGAATAATAATCCTCTAGCTACATCTGTCGTACCATTGTCTGTTAAACCTGTATTTGGTAAGGTTGATTTTGGTTTATCTTTTGGTTGTTTAGGTGTTGGTGGTGTTACTGGTTTGTCTTTATCGGTAACTGTTAGTTTATTTTTTTCTGCTTTTGCAGTGTTTCCATTTACATTTGTTATTTTTATGTTTCCGTTTTTATCTACTGTAAATGTTATATCTGTTACTGCTAAGTAGCCTTCGGGTGCCGTTTCTTCGTGGAATGTGTATGTTCCTTCTGCCAGTTTTAATTTATGTGTTTTGTTTT
>NZ_KI271865.1:13041-34653 GCF_000469465.1 Gemella bergeri ATCC 700627
ATCTTTTAGAATTTGGATTTTTGCTCCGGCAATTTCTTTTCCGCCTAAGTTTACTTTGCTGAACTGTACTTCTTTTTGTTCAGGTGTTGGTGGCGGCGGCAATAATTTGTTTGTTAAATTATAACCGTTTATTTCTTTTGTATATCCTGCTACAACTTCCTCATCTATTGTGTACTTAATTTCTTTTCCATCTTTGTATTTATCCAAGTTGTCAAAGCTGTATTTCCAGCCGTCTTGTTCTGTTACTTCTTTTGAAGCTACTTCTTTTCCGTCAGCTAGTAATTTTACTTTGATTTTTGTTGGACGTTTACCGTCTTGGTTATTGTTATCGTCCCAAGTTTTTGTTCCGACTATATTAACTTTTTCTGTTCCTTTTTTAGTATTTTTTATAACAAACCCATTTGTTGCATCTCCGGAAATTTCTTTTGTGTACCCCGGTGTATTTTCTTCGTCTACACTATATTGTATAATTTTTCCTGAAGAATTAGTTTTGGTTAAATTTGAAAATGTGTGACTCCAACCATTTGACTCCCTTAATTCTACCACTTTATCAGTAGGTTTTCCGTCTGCTAATAATCTAACTTTTACTTTATCTAATTTTTGACCTTCCCACTTTTTAGTGACTTTTACAGAAATTTCTGTAGGTTCTAATGTTTTACCTGTAAAATCTGTTCTATGTGATTCCGCAGTTACAATAATATCATTTGCGATTGTTGTTCCATTAAAATTTTGTGTTAAATCAACTGTCGCAAAAGGTGCAAGTATAATTCCTGTTACTGCTCTTGAATTATTAATTTTTCCACGGTATTGTCCGTCCGGTTGTGATGAATCGTAAAAGTTCCAAATAGTATTGCCATCTTGCCACGTTGTAACTTCTGCAATAGGCGCGGTTGTTCCATCTTTGTACTTAATTAAAGAACCCGGCATTGTAAAAGAAGTTTTTCCTTTCAAATCAACATTAAAAATTAATGTTCCATTTTTTCCTTTTTCAAAACCTTTTGCATCTACATTATATCCATTGTAGTTACCATCTGCTTTTAAATTATAAACATTAAGTCCACTTGGATTAGAGATTTCTACATATTGATTATTTTGATCTCCAAAATAACCTTTTGCATTTAAGTCCCCATATTGACGAAGTTTTTTATTGATAGCAATTGCTTTTTGTTTTTCAGACTCTATATTGATAAATTTTGTACTGGGAGTATCTTGCCAAAGTCCATTTGGATTATTAGATTTTCTCGGAAAATCCGCTTTTTGCCCGTTCAGAGCCCAAGCTTGCCCATTATCAGCGGTAGTAACCGTAATTTCTTGTCCTACAACCAATATTGATTGATTGTTTGAAGTCGATTTGAAACCTGATACCGGATTTTGGAGTTTTCTAATATAGCTGACTTCTTCAATTTCGTTAGTCCCAAAATTACTTTGGTATTTTAATGTATCTGTTAAAATATTACCATTGGTATGTGCCTTTGTTTCTACACTGTTAAACCCTACCAGATGAAATCCTCCCATTATTCCAAGAGGACCTTCTTTGTAATATTTAGTTTTTTGATATACCTTATCTGCGGTTACCGGTGTAACACCATTATCTGTATTTGCATTTATCTGTTTAATATTTCCAATAAAGGAAGAAAACAATAAAACTATCGATAAACAAAAAGATAAAAATACTTTAGTTTTTTTCATAGTTTGAACCTCACTTTGTAATAATATATATTGTATAAAAAGGTAGGATTTAATTTACAAGCAAATTTTTATATGTTACAATGCTTATATAATAGGTATATTAGTTTACAATATATTGATATAATTGAGTTTTCCGTTTTATTCTTTATACAATATTTTTAATATTTAAAATGTAAATTAAATCCTACTTTAATATACAGTTTTCTATTCTTTATAATAATTCTCCACTGCTATAAAGACGAAATAATTCTTTTGTTTTTGAATATCGTAACAATATAGAACAGGTTTAATAAAAGGTTTAAAAAAAGCAGAGAAACTAACCGGAATGGCTAATTTTTCTGCTTTTTTTAAAGTTTGTATATTTTATTGTTTAATAGTTGAAGATAAAATATATCTTTTTGTAATTAAATTGTAATTAAATAATTTCCACTTCTTTTTTATACTGATCTTTAATATTTTCGTCCAATATGTTATCAGTTATTATCGCTGTTAAGTCTTTTAAGCGATAAAAAGAATAGAAAGCATGAGTGGAAAATTTACTGTGATCCGCTAAAACATAGCGTTCAGTCGCATTGTTCAGTATAGTGTCATTGCAACGTCCTTCTTCTTCATCGGAAATTGTAACTTTTTCCAAATCAATACCGTTCACTCCTACAAATGCCTTATTGACACTTATTTTACTAAGGGCATCTTGTGTAAAATAACCTACAAAACCTTTTGTTTTAGGGCGATACCTTCCGCCAATAAAAATTAAATCACATGAATTATTATCTTTAAATTGCTCAAAAACTGTAATGGAATTAGTTACTATGTTAATGCTTTTATCTTGTAAAAATTCCGCTAAGTAACTCGTTGTACTTCCTGCGCCTATAAAAATTGTTTCGTTATTTTTTATAATATCCGCTACTTTTTTAGCAATTTGCTTTTTTTCATCAACATTTATCAGAATTTTTTTGTTGTAATTATCTTCCTGATAAAAATTTTTGGGTTTTAGCTTTGCACCGCCATGAATACGAGTTAAATGACCGTAATCTTCCAGTTCTTGCAAATCACGCCTTACAGTCATCTCCGTAACTTTCATATCATAAGCGAGTTTACTGACTCTGACTAAATGTTTTTTCTTTAATTCTTCCAGTATATAAGCATGTCTATCTATTTTCATCATATAACACCTCTAAAGAATTATTTTTGGGATATTTCCACAACCCTTGTCTGCAATAATTTATCGTGTAATAATGTAATATTGTCTTGTTTTTCAAATAATTTTTTATATAAACCGTGTGCTAAAATAACAGGTACACATATCCAACCTAGTACAATTTTAATCAAAAATTCTCTTATAATATATTTTGAAAATTCTACTTTTTGATTATTTATCGGAACCATACGAATTTTTAGTAATTTTTTCCCAATAGTCTGTCCTTGCCATTTATTTGGTAAATAACCGAACAACAGTAAAGCGTAGACGACAATCGCCAGCATCATATACATTGCATTTCTTTCATTTTCAGCACCACCTACTTGGCGTAAATTTAATGTTGTAAAATGAAATAATCCTGCTATTGGTACATAAGTTAATAAATCTATTGCATAAGCAATAACTCTTTTTCCACTTTTAGCATTTTCGTTTACTATATCCGGAAAATCTTTTGCTAAAGATCTTGTTGTTTCTGTAGAAAAAGTTGGTTTTACATTTCTATCATTATAGCTGTATGAACTATTTTTCTTTATTTTTTTTACCATCGCTAACCTCTAATCCAAGTTAACATTGTGGTATACTTGTTGAACATCGTCACAATCATCAAGCATATCCAACATACGTTCAAATTTTACCCTGTCTTCTTCGGTTAATGTTACTTCATTTTGTGGAATCATAGAAATTTCAGCTACTTCAAATTCTTCTATTCCGGCAGATTTTAACGCTTCTTGAATTTCGTGGAAGTTTTCAGGTTCTCCGTAAACGAGTGCCAATCCTTCTTCTTCAACGATATCACGTGCATCAATATCCGCTTCCATCAAGATTTCTAACAATTCATCTGCACTTTTATCGGCGACACCGATAACAGCCGTATTATCAAACATATAATTCACAGAACCCGTCACGCCTAAATTACCGCCATTTTTACCTAAAGCCGTACGAACTTCCGCCGCAGTACGATTAACATTATTGGTAAGCGTATCAATAATAATCATTGTTCCGCTTATGCCAAACCCTTCATAACGAAGCTCATCGTAGTTTTCCTCACTGCCACCTTTAGCCTTTTCTATAGCTCGGTCAATAATATTTTTAGGAACACGATAAGTTTTAGCACGCTCCAAAACAACTTTTAAATTTCTGTTGCTTTCGGGATCCGGCTCACCACTTTTTGCGGCTTGGTAAATCTCTCTTCCGAACTTTGCATAAATTTTACTGGTATTCGCATCTTTTGCCGCTTTTTTTTCCTTAATGTTATTCCATTTACGACCCATAATAATTCTCTCTTTCTATTATTTTAAATTTTCTTTAGTAGATTATAGTTTTTTAATAATCACATTGTATTTTATTTTATAAACATTCTCAAACATCATCGTTAAATAAAATTTTCATACTAAACAACACTGAAAATATTAAATCTAATATTGATGTGAAACAATGTTATACACCTCTCTATATTACAATATTTATTATAGTTTTTCAACACTTTAATTATTGTTTATTTAAACAAAATCGCAACCCTAAACTAAATTTAAAAATTTATAATCTTTTTATTTAAAATATTGTAATAATCTTTTTTATACTCACCCTTAAAAATTTATCTTTTTATTAAATTCTAATTTTATAGACTGACCTCTTTGTTAGTATTGCTTGCTTGTTGTATTTTATGATATAATTAAATAGCCATATTATAAGTTAATAGGGGGCGTTATGTCTTATACAAGAGATTATATTTTAGAAAAAATTTTAGAAAAATTACCTGAAATTAAAATTTATGAACGTAAGTTGAATGAAAAAAGTATTTTTATTTTAGATTATAATGGGCATAAGGCTAAGGTTGATATCGATAATTTTGTAAAAAGACTAAATAATGATAAAACAAAAATCAGTAATAAAAAATTTGAAGAGTTTCTTTACCATCTTGAACAGAATTTTATCTCTCAAAACAAAATTACTCAAAATGAACTAGTCAAAGAAGATATTTTTAAAAAAATATATCCCGTTATCAGATCCGCCGGTTTTAATAAAGATAATAAGGCAGATTTGATTAAATTCAGTCACACCAATGAAACGGCTATATACTTAGCTTATGATTTTGATACAGGGTATAAATTATTAAATAAAGACATACTGAAACAGCTAAATACAAATAAAGAAACCTTACTGGAGATTGCAGAAAGTAATTTGGAAAAATTACCGTTAAAATTCAATACGGACATTGTAGCAGGTAATACATTTTATTTTTTAAATGCTAAAGACGGTTATGACGGTGCCAGAATTCTTGATAAAAAAGTTCTTAATTATTTTTATGACAAAATTGGCGGTGAATATTATTTAGGATTACCTCATCAGGATGTTCTCGTTATAGCTGATATAAAAAATAAAAAAGGGTTGGAGATTTTACAAAAAATGATGGTTCATTTTTTTACCGAAGGGTTAGTTCCTATTACAACAATTACTTTTAAATATGACGGTAGTAATATCGAAAGTTTGTTTATATTTATAGAATAAAAAAAATAATTTAGGAGATTGTATTATGTTATTTTTTTACAATAAAAAAATGTTAGGTGAAACACTATTAATTACTATTAGAAATGAAGACGTAGTTACTTTTGAAAATAAAAAAAATATTGCACTGATTAGAGATAAGGATAATATCCTTGTCGGGTTGAATATTTTTAATGTTGAAAATTTAAAATTATCCGGAGAAGGCAGTATTGATCTTACTGAGGAACAAAAAGAAAAACTTCAAGCTCGTCTTGAAAAAAACGGTATTAAAATTGATTTGGAAGGAAATAATGATGATTATTTCGTCGTTGGAGAGGTCCTTACAAAAGAAAAGCACCCCGATGCCGATAAATTATCAGTAACTACGGTCAAAGTTTCAGATGCTGAAGTGTTACAAATTGTTTGTGGTGCACCTAATGTTGATGTGGGACAAAAAGTTGTAGTTTCTCTAATCGGTGCTATGTTACCAAGCGGGTTATTGATTAAAAAATCTAAACTTCGTGGTGTCGAATCTGACGGTATGCTTTGTTCTCGTAGAGAATTGGGACTATCTTATGAAGAAGGAGTAAAAGGTATCTTAATTTTGGATAAAAATATTGAAGTAGGAACTCGTTTTAAGGACTTAAATCTAAAATAAAACTGTAGATAAGGAGGAGCAGTATTATGGTAAACTGGAAAAAATGGTTTTCAGAAGAAGATGAAGACACTGTTTTTGAAGAAAAAAAGGTAAAAGAGGATAACGAATTTGATATAGAGTTTGCTGATGACGAGGGAGAAATTTTTTCTAAAAATAAAGATACATTATCTGATGAAGATACTGGTGAAGATGATTTTTATTTAGAAGATTATGAAGTTTCCGAAGACAATGAAGATAACCATATTCGTGCTAAGAAGAAAGTTAGTTTTTTTGATAAATTAAAAAATCTATTCAGTACAAAAGATCAGGTTGCTTATGATGATGAAGATGAGACTTTACCGGAAGAATTTGACGATATTAAAAAAGATGAAAAGACGGAAGATTATAAGACTTATTTAGAACGTCAGAAAAAAGAAACTACGCAACCGAAAAATGATATTCAGGCTGAAGAAGATGACGTTCAAGAACAAGGTGGCTTTTTAAACAGTTTGAAAAAGTTAAAGGATAAACTTTTCGCTGTTTCTGATAAAGATATTGAAAAAGAAGAGTTGGATACTATCCTTGATGATTTCGAAGAAGAAAATACTAAAGCGGGAGATGTAGAACAAGAAACTTTAGAAGAAGAATTTGAAACAATTCAAAAAGATGTCGTTAATGATGAAGTAATACCGGAACATTTCGATGAAGCGGAAAAAACGGATACTCAAAATTTAAGTTTGACATTGAGAAAACTTGGAGTTGATGACGCTGAAATGAAAGATGTTGATATTTTTGCTGATAAAACCGAAAGAAGAACACATCCTACACTTGCAGCTGTAAGAACTAAACGACTTAAACAAGATCATGAAATGGATAATCTAAGTACCGATTTGATTCTTGAAAAAGACAGCAAAGAATTTAAAGAAAATATCACTCCCAAAATAGCAGATATCGTTGAAGACACCTATTCTGAACAAATAAAACGTAATTCTAAACATCAGGAAGAACGCAATCAACTAAACTCGGATTTTAATACAATCACTAGAAAAGAAGATAGAGTTACTTCTAACATACCTTTAACAAAAAAAGATGATGATAAGTTGGAGAAAATCTTCTCCGATATTAAAGAAAAAGAAGAAAAAACAAAAGAAAAGTTAGTAGAAGATATTGATGTAAGAGAGTTGGAATCTGTAGAAGATCGTCGTGAAAAATTAAAATATACAAGTGTTGATGATGTATTGGAAGGTTCAGAGGATTTATTTGAAGATGACATCGATCGTACCAGCAAAAAAACTATTGGTGAAAATTTTGAAAAAGAGAATCAGCTACCTACCGAAGATATAATGAATTTTAGAAAAGATGTTTACCCAAAAACCGAAGAAGAACCGGAGAAAACTGAGCTGGATAATTTAATTGTTAGTGAAAACATAGATCTGGCTGCTAAAAAAACAAAAACTCTTTCTGAAATTGAAAAATTAAATTCTAATTTAGCAGAGTTGAAAAAAGAAAATACGGTTGAAGTAAGTGATACTAAAAAACAAATTTCAGATGAAGAGCTTATTCAAAGGGCTGCCCATATAGAAGATATTGAAATTGAAGACTATGATGAAATAAAAAATTCTTCTAAAGATATTTTAGCGGATTATAGTGATTATCATTTGGACGAAGATGAAATAAAAGAACTTCAAAAACAAAATAAAATTGAAACTTACGCTGATGATATGGATATTGACAGTCTAACACGTGAAGTAGCACCGAGTGTGAAGAGTGTTAATCTAAATAACGATATTGATAAATTTGTTGAAGAAAAAACAATGCCGGCGAAAACAAAAGTTTCTACAGCTGAACAAATCGAAACAGCAGAAAAAACTGAAGATACGGAAAATAAAGAGGAAGATATTGAACGTGGTATTGAATATACCGAAAAACTTTACAGTAATGAAGTGGACGATTATTTTAAAAAACCTAAAGGGTATACTTTAGGGGAATATAAAACTGTAGATAGAGGCTATAGACCTGTTAGTAAGGAAAAAATCGAAAATAATCAGAAAATACTGGAGGCTATTTTTGAAAAATATTCTTCTAATAATCTGACACCTTCAAAAAAATCGGTAACTGCTACAATAATGGAAACAAATACTATTACTCCCAAGGCACCGGTAGGGAAATTTAAACCTACGCCTGTCTATTCTTCTGTGTATGGCTCAGGTCCTAGAAATGCTATTCATAGTAATTCTACCAAAAGAACGGCAAAATCTAAATTATCTCAAAAGAAAGAAGAAAAATCAAAATTAGCAGATGCGAATCTTTATAAAGAAATTGCTTCTCAAGAAGAAACTGTTTGGAATATCGGATCAGAAAAGCGTGTTCCAAAAAATAAAGTAAAAAACAAAAAAACAAAAAAATAACTTTTCCAATTTTAAATGATTGACCTAAAAACTGGAAATCTTAATAAAATTTTCTTAATTAGTAGTTAGGTGCAGAAAATCAAAAATTCTCTTTAAAGAGCTTTTCTTAAATCTAATGAATTGTACGGAAACGACTTATTAAAATCAATTTTTAATGAAATTACGATTTTTGAGTCGTTTCTTTTTTTATTTTTGGGAATTTTTTATTTTTAGTACGATATATATAATGTCAGAGGCCAAAGACACAAAATATATTTTAAATAAAAGGAGATTTTAAAAATGAAAACACTTAAAAAAACTTTGCACCTTAACTATTCAGTTCCAAAAGGTGAAAAAACTGTTCAAAAAAGTTACAACTTTGAAGCAAATATCAATATTGAAGATTCTGTGCTTAAAGAAGTAGGTGACGAACTTTCTAAATTAGTTGAAAAAAATATTGAGAATGTATCGCTTACTACCACTGCACTAATATAATATGAAGGAGATTTATTATGGAAAAAACATTAATTTTAGATTTTATTACTGAAGAAAAAAAAAGTTACCGTGTGAATATTAATCACCCTAAAGATAATTTGAATAAAGCTGCTGTTGAACCTGTAGCTCAAAAAATTATTGACAGCAAAGTGTTTAATAGTGATAAACGTGTTCTTACTTCTTTAAAAAAAGTTGCTTATGTAACTCGTGAAGAAGCTGTCTTAGAGTAGTAGGGAGGTTGGTGTGGCAAACGTCACACCTTTTTATTATGGATATATTAAATTTTATTAATACTGTCGGTTTCCCGATTTTTGTTGCTGTATTTTTCTTGGTTAAACTTGATAAAACTTTACAAAATATTGGCAACAGTGTCGATGAACTTACTAATATTATTAAAGAAAGATTGCTTTCTAAGGGGGAATAAGTATGGCAACTAAAGAAGAAATGATTAATTGGGCGAAAGATTGCGTTTATCGCTGGATTGATATTGACGGTTATTATGGAGCACAATGTGTTGATTTAACTATGGCTTATACTAAAATATTCGGCGGATACCAAATGTACGGCAATGCCCTTGATTACTTAAAAAATCCTATTCCTAAAAATTGGACAAGATATTCTGCAAAAGAAGAAAAAATTTCTGCCGGAGATATTGCTATTTGGCAGTGGAGTGCTAATGATATTTTTGGACACGTCGGTATTGTAATTTCTGTCAGTAATAACCTTATAACCTCGGTTGAACAAAATGTTGACGGTACGCCGGAACGTGGTGGAGTTGCTAGAATTAAAACTCGTGATAATGCCCATTTGGTAGGTTTTATTCGTCCGTTTTATGATGAAAGTCATAAGTGGGAATTAAAAAGTGAAAACGGAAAATTTACCGTTCTTGTTACTTCCATTAATGTTCGAGTTAAACCCAGTGTTACAGCAAAAATAGTAGCCGATTATTCGCAAGGCGAGATTATCTATTATGATAATTATGTTATTAATGAGGGTTTTATCTGGATTAGCTATATTTCTTTCAGCGGCGAACGTCACTATGTAGCAACCGGAACGCATGATGGAAACAAACGTACAAGTAGCTGGGGCGAATTTAATGAGCAGTAATAATTAGCGAAAATTTTTGAAAGTAGCTAATTTGATAGTATAAAAAACCAAGATTAGAGAAATGTAATTCTCAAAATCTTGGTTTTATTTTCTATTTTTTTGTCTTTTTACCATAACTTAATGAAAGTATTAATAATACCGCTCCTAATATTGAAGCTATTATTAAAGCCAGCAAGTACATTTGCCAATTACTTACCGCTCCGGCAATTATAGCAAAAATACCGCCGTGAGGTGCTTTTGATACTGCACCGAATGTCATACTTAACGCTCCTGCTACCCCACTGGAAATAAACAATGGTGGGATAACACGTGCCGGATTGCTTGCAGCAAACGGTATTGCTCCTTCGGTAATAAATGATAAGCCCATTACGTAGTTTACCAATGCTCCACTACGTTGTGACGTTGGCCAAATATTTTTATTAATTGTCGCTGAGACTGCTATTGCTAACGGTGGAACCATACCACCTATCATTACAGCCGCCATTACATCACTACCTGCCGTACCTGCTGCTGTTACCAGTGCTGTTCCTGTTACATAAGATGCTTTATTGATTGGACCGCCCATATCTATAGCCATCATTGATGCTACAACAAATCCCAGAACAAATTTTCCGCTACCGTTAAGACTTTCGATAAAGTGTTTCAAACCTTCCATAACGCTTGCCATCGGTGCGTTGATTACATAGACCATTAATAATCCCATAATAAGTGACCCGAGAATTGGAAATAGGAAGATAGGTTTAATACCGTCTAATGAACGTGGCATCCAGCTAAATGCCGCTTTTAATACTTGGATAATACCACCTGCTAAGAACCCCGCAACTAATGCACCTAAAAATCCTGACGGTGTATAAGCTAATAAATCAGATTTCAATCCTAAAATACTTGGGTCTGCTAATATACCGCCGATCATACCTACGATAAATCCGGGTCTGTCTGCAATACTGCGTCCGATAAATCCTGCCAATATTGGTAACATCATACTAAATGAAATTTTACCAAAATAGAATAATACTTCTGCTACTTTGTTATATGATGGGTCTTTTGGATCAAAGGCATTAATTCCCCAGAAAAATGATAGAGCGATTAGTATACCGCCTGCAACAACAAACGGCAACATATTACTAACACCTTCCATTAGGTGTTTGTAGGCTTTACGCCAAATTGTTTCATCACCGGTATTGTCCGGTGTATCCTCACTTGCTCCGTCATGAATGTAAATAGGAGCTTTACCGTCTAAAATTGTTTGAATTAATTCCTGCGGTTTGTTAATTCCATCCGCTACTTTTGTTATAATAGTCGGTTTACCTGCAAAACGTGCTACTTCAACTTTTTTATCCGCAGCTACGATAATACCTGCTGCACGACTAATATCATCTTTCGTCAATTTATTTTCAATACCGATTTGACCATTCGTTTCAACTTTAACTTCCAATCCCATTTCTTTTGCTGTTTCTTTAATTTTTTCAGCTGCCATAAATGTATGAGCAATACCTGTAGGGCATGCTGTTACAGCAATAATATAAGGTTTTTTCTCTGTTGATACTGTTTTTTGTTTTTCTTCTTTTTTTGGAGTTTCGGTTTTTGTTATAAAGTCGGTAAATACTTTTTCTACTTCTTCTTTTGTAGTTGCTTTATTTAAACCGTTTTTTACATCAATATCCATTAATGCTTGCGACAGTGAAGCTAACGCTTTTAAATGTTCATCAGCACCACTGTCCGGAGCGCAAATCATAAAAATATGGTTGGCAGGTTGACCGTCAAAACTTTCCCATTCAACACCGGTATCACTTTTCGCATAAATAATCATCGCTTTATTAAAATCTGCACTTTTAGCATGAGGAATAGCAATACTCTCACCGACACCTGTTGTTGATTGCTTTTCACGTGCCATTAAAGCATCATAAAAGTTTTTTTTGTCAGCGATAATATCTTTTTCAACCAATAATGTTGTAAGTTTATCCAATGCTTCTTGTTTGTTAGTTGCACTGAAATTAAATTGTATTAAGTCAAAATTTATAACATCTGTTAATTTCATCTTATTCTCCTTATAACTTATTTTATTTTCTTAACATTTATTTGCTCTACTACCGTTTCAATTAATTCTTTACTGCCTACACCAACCGAAAATGATGTAGCACCTCCTGCCGCAGAAGCATATTTTAACGCTATTTCATAATTTTTTGTTTTATTATATGTAGCAACAAACATAGCAAGCATACTATCACCTGCTGCCACTGTTGAAATAATATCTCCTTTGGCTACGTTAACCGAATAAACTTCATTATTTTCTGTAAGAAGTATTGCTCCTTTTGCTCCACGTGAAACAAGAACATTTTTCGCACCATGCTCTTTTAATTTTGTCGCATAAGTTAAAATATCTTTTTCGTTGGTAATCTCTACTCCGAACATTTCTCCCAGCTCAAATTCATTAGGTTTTACTACAAACGGTTTATATTGTAATGTTTCCAATACCAATTCTTTATTGCTGTCAACAACAAGTAAGGCACCTTTTTTTGAAATAGTTTTAGCAATGCGTTTAAAATCTTCGATATTCATACCGCTAATAACATTTCCTGATAGAAAAACGACATCATTGTCTGTTAGATTTTCTAATTTTGTAAAAAACTCTACGATATTTTTACTATTTACAGCACTACTTTGTCCATTTATTTCGGTTTCGGTTTCGGTTTTAAGTTTCATATTGATTCTTGTTACCCCGGAAGTTTCTACAAAATCATAATGAATACCTAGTTTATCCAACTCCGATTTTATAAAGTACCCTGTAAAACCTGCTACAAAACCAAGAGCCTCAGTTTCTACATTAACATTATTTAATAACATTGAAATATTAATTCCTTTGCCACCGACTACATATTGCGCTTCTTTTGTTCGGTTAAGTTTTCCAAGTTCGAAATTTTCAGCACTAACAAGCATATCGACAGCCGGATTAAGGGTTATTGTATAATACACGATTTATCCTCCTTTGTTTTTACTTCTATTATGTTGTCATATATTCTAAATTCTTCCGGAACGGAATACGATATTATCGTTACATCTTTTAAATCTGCAAATTTTTGAAATTTTCTATGTCCGAATTTTGTTTTATCAGCCAAGATGAATTTTCTTTTACTATTTCTTAAGGCTATTTGCTTAATAAATGCTTCACTCTCTTCGGCGGTAGTAAGACCGAACTTCGCATCTACACCGTTGCAACCGACAAAACACATATCAAAACTGTAATTTTCAAGTTGTTTTATTGCGGAATGACCGATTACAGCTTGTGTTGAGTGTTTAATTGTTCCACCTAAAATAATAGTATGGATCTTGTTATGTATTAATCTTGATAAGTGATAACTCGAATTAGTTACAACGGTAATTCTTTTATCACGAAGAAAATCAATTATTTCAAATGTTGAAGTTCCGGCATCAAGATAAATTGTCTGTCCGGATTCTATAATATTGTTTGCTATATATTTTGCAACTTCTTTTTTATCTTGAATATTTTCTGAACGTTTAATAACAACACTTTCTTCTAAACCGCGCGCTGATGTTTTTTTAGACGCACCGCCATGAGTTCTGTAAAGTAGATTTTTCTCTTCAAGTAAGGTCAGATCACGACGTACGGTTGCTTCTGACACCTCGAGTTTTTCTATTAATTCTTGAAGAGTAACAAAACCGTTTTTTTCTAATAACTCTAATATTTTATTGTGCCTTTCGTTTCTCATCAACTAATCTCCTTATTCTTCTTTTATTATATCTAATGTAATACAGTTGTACAATCTTTTTCAAGCAAAAACACTCAAAAACAATCATTTTGTAGATTGATTTTGAGTGTTTGTTTTGTTTTTCTTGAGTGTTTTTCATTATAAGGAACGTTTTATCTTGTAGTAAGTTAATATTTTAGTAAGTTTAACTTTATTTACTTTCTAAGTTTATTATCCAAACTTCTGAACGAGCGGTTGTTTTGAATGGTGGTCCCCAAAATCCGTAACCGCTTGTAGTAAAGAAGTGTTTATTATTGATTTTTTTATAACCATGGTCTAAAATATAAACCTTATCTGTTATATAATTAAACGGCCAAATTTGACCACGATGAGTATGTCCGGATAATTGTACGTCAATCGGTAATAAACTGTGTGCTTCTATGGCGTTCGGCTGGTGATCTATTAAAATTGTAGTCTTGTCGGCATCAACATTTTTTAATAAATCCATAGTTGTTAATCTATTTCTACTAACACTTCTATCCTTACGTCCGACGAGTGTTATATCATCAGTTAATTTTACGGTTTCATCCGCAAGAGTTTTTATCCCTGCTTTAGAAATTTCATTAATGATATCTTCCGTATTATGATCGTGATTTCCCATTACAGTATAAACACCGAGGGGAGCGTGAAGTTTGCTAAGCGTTTTTCCCATATTACGTTTTTTGTACATAACCATATCATCATCCATTATATCCCCAGCAATAATAACAACATCAGGTTTTTGTTCCTCTATTATTGTATTTAACTTTTCAAGTTGATCGTTACCAAAGAAAGTTCCGAGATGTAAATCAGCTACCATAGCGATTTTAAGCGGTTTTTCAAGATGTTTATCAACTTTTACAGTTTGATTTTTACTGTCGGTGAATATGCCCAAAATAATCCCAGTGCAGTCATGCCCAGTAAAAATATTCCTGTAAGTGTTAAACTTATGCCTTGCGATAAATTTATTTTAAATAATTTTAATATCCAATATAAAATAGTCAAAACAACTAGAGTAACAAAACCGTTACTAAAGTAGAAAAACCAAATATTTCCATAGTTTACAATAGGTGCCCCAAACCCCAGTATGTAACTCAATATCGAAAAATTGGCAACTGTAAACAATATTATACAAATCAAAAGTCTAACCTTTTGCGTTGTATATGGAGTTAACATCCATTTTAAACCAAACCAGAGAAGAAGTATCAAAAATTCATAAAAAACAGTGCCCCCTATAAATACGGCGAAAGTTTTCCAATTACCCAGCATAAAAAATCCTCCAAACTTAACTTGCTTTTCTAATAAAAATTAGGAGTTAGGTTGCCCTACTCCTAAAGTAACTAATAGTATAAAATAAGATGTTAAAATAAAGTTAAAAATTTTTTATTAAATTTAATAGAGGGAGAGTTAAAAATTAACTTCCAACTCTCCTTCTATAAATAACTATTTTTTAAAATATTCTAAACCGTTTGTTAAACGTTCATTTACATAGTCCCAATTTACGATGCGGAAAAATTCTCTAATATAATCCGGACGACGATTTTGGTAGTTTAAATAGTAAGCGTGTTCCCATACATCAAGACATAATAATGGATATAAACCGCTCAAATACGGACTGTCTTGATTAGCAGTTGAAGTTACTGCCAGTTTTCCTTCTTTATTCAGCACCAACCATGCCCAACCACTACCAAATCTTGTAGCCGCAGCGGTAGAAAAACTTTTTACAAATTCTTCATAACCGCCTAATTCAGCATCAATTTTTTCTTTAATTAATCCTGAAAATTCTGAGCTGTCTACTTTAGTTAAAGATTTCCAAAATAGTGAGTGATTGTGATGCCCGCCGCCATTATTTATTACAGCTTGACGAATATCGGTTGGAACTTTCTCTATGTTACGAAGTAAACCACAAACACACTTTTCTTCTAATTCCGGATGTTTTTCTAATGCCGCATTTAAGTTATTAACGTATGTAGCATGGTGTTTATCGTGATGAATTTCCATCGTTTTAGCATCGATAACCGGTTCTAAAAAATCAAATCCATAAGGTAATTCTGGTAATTTGAATGTCATTTTAAAATCCTCCTAAGGTAAACATTTATAGTTTAATTATATGAAAAAACTTAAAATTTAACAACAAACTTGCTTAATAAATATTTTTTTCACATTATTGGAAAAAGTATTTTAAATTATAGGAGGTTGCTTGACTAAAATCAACTTCCAACAAAATTACGAGTTTTGAGATGTAGTTCTTTATTCCTTTTATTTTGATATTATATTTTAAGTTGTTTTTTTCTTTTTAAATAATATTTGATTTAATTTATCCACTATTGCAGATAATGCACCGTCACCTGAAATATTACAAGCTGTTCCAAAGCTGTCTTGAGTAATATATAAAGCAATCATTAATGATAACATAATCTCATTAAATCCTAAAACTGACTGTAATAAACCAAGGGTTGCCATAACTGCACCGCCGGGGACACCGGGGGCGGCCACCATTGTTACTCCGAGAAGAATAATAAATTTAATCATTACTGCCGTTGTCGGAAATACCGCACCATGTTGCAGCCAGTAAACAGCTGTTGCACAAGTGGTTAATGTGATTGTGCTTCCTGATAAATGAATAGTAGCAAATAAAGGAATTGTAAAATTAGCAATATTTTTATCTACTCCCATATTTTTAGTGCTACGAAGTGTCACCGGAATAGTTGCTGCTGATGACTGAGTTCCTACTGCCGTCATATACGCCGGAATGATATTTACCAGCATTTTAAACGGATTACGCCCATTTACGGTTCCTGCAAGAGTATATTGAGCAAGAATAATGATAATATGTAAGACTAAAATTACAGCAAAAACAAAAATAAAGATTTTTAAGATTTTGAATACTTCACCTGAAGCGGTAATATTCATAAATACCCCTAGGATATACAATGGAAGTAACGGAATAATTACAACCGAAAGTAATTTTTCAATAATCTCGCCAAAATCATTAAATCCTTGTTTTAAACCTTCTGATTTTACGGCGGAAATACCGATTCCTAAAACAAATGAAATAATAAGTGCTGTTGTTACATCAAAAATAGGGTTCATTTTAAATTCGATATAACCTTTAAGCATTAGCTCTTCCGGATTTTGAAATGATTGTAGGGTTGCATTAGCCAATATGCCCGGAAGAACCAGTTTAGCCACTATAAAAGCGAACGTTCCCGCTATCAAAGTAGAAATATAAGCCACTCCGGTTGAAAGTCCCAGAAGTTTTCCGGCGTTATTTGATACTTGACTAATACCGGGGACAATAAATCCGACGATAATTAATGGAATAGTAAATCCTAAAAATGAACTGAATATTGATGAAAATGTAACGAATACTCGGATAATAGACGTTGGTAAAATACCCCCTAAAATAATACCTAGTGCTATAGCTGCTATCAATTTAACGAGCAATGGAATTTTTTTATAAATACTCATATACAAATCTCCTTTACAATTTATTGTATTTTCTAAAAAGACATATGTGTATTATACAAGAATTTTTCGACTTTGTAAAGGAAATAATCTCTAAAATAAGCCAATATTCTACAAATTTTATAAATAATACATAATAAACGGCGCAAAATTATTATTATATTATTAAAAATTTATTTCATAACCGCGCATTCGATTGATGTTTTACCTACAAATTAAAACTATTTAACTTCGATAATTGTTTTATAAAGTATAAAAAATATGTTTTAGAATAATAATGATATATTAAATTATTAAATTATATCGGACAATGTGCTTTTTTGATTAAATATTTTTATTATCCATAGTAAAAATCACTTTAGAAAAATCCTTGTTTTAATTGACTTATTTATATAGATATTATATCATTAGTATATTATTCCAAGTCTATTTTTTAAGGAGGATTTTATGATAGATCAAAGAAAAAAACACGTTACCTTTGGATCCGCTTTTAGTGATTTTTTTAAAGGTTTTGTAGATTTTAACGGTTATTCTTCACGTGCCGGGCATTGGTTTCCGGTTGGAACTATTCATGTTGGATTTTTAATTGTATTAATCGTATTTTTTTATAGTGTATTTGCTTCTTTTGCCGGAATTACATCTCGTGCTTATCGTAATTATGATTACTTTTCCGGTAATTCTTTCGCTGATGCGGCATCTACCGCAACTACCAGTATAGCAGTTATTTTTATTTTAATAGTTATAGGTATTATTATATTAATTCCTATAACAGCGAGCTATGCACGTCGCTTAAGAGATGTAGGTTTTACTAACTGGGGATTGGCTATTTTAATTGTATTGTTTTATTTATTAAATTACTTTACAATATATATAATATCATTTATTTATGTTATAGGATTTTTCTTCGTCCTAATGACATTACCTTCTAATGCACTTGAAACTAATAAAAATGATGATTTTATTAAATTTTTTGTAAGACAGACACCACAAGCTAAGGCGTACTACTCACAATTTGTTCAATATGATCAATTTGGTAATCCTATTCCAAACTTTAAACAAGGGGGACAATTTGACCAATTCGGTAATCCGATAAACCGTAACGCAGCTTACGATAGAAATAATCAAAATGCTCAAAGTTTTAATAACCAAAGAGGTCAAGGCAATTTTGCAAGCGGACAACCAAGACCTAATGGCCAAGGTGTTAATCCAAGATTTAATGGACAAAATTCTCAATACAATAATCAAGGGCAAAACTTTAATCATTCTCAGTTCAATGGAAATAGTCGAAACGCTAACCCTAATAATCAGGGTCAATTTAATGCCGACAGTAGAACAACTCAAGGATTTAATCCTAATCAAAACGGGCAAGCAAGTTTTAATTCTAATGAACAGATAAATCCTAATAATCAAGGAGAAAATCCTAGGTTTAATAACCAAAATGTAGAGTTTAACACACAAAAACAGGATTTTAACTCTAATAATAGTCAATTTAATACGGAAGAAAATGAAACTTCGCCTAAAGATGTTGATATTCAAAAAGAAGAGGTTAATGTTGAAGTGACATCAAGAGAAGAAAATTCTCAAAAAGCTGCTCAAATAAATTCAAGAAATGATCGTCTTCAAAAACGAAATACCGGAGATCAGGTAATATATAAACGTAGAAAAAAATAAATTTTAATATTAAAAGAGATTACTCAATTTAATGCTGAGTAATCTCTTCTTAACAGTTATTGTAATACTAATAAAGATTGAGAAATTATATATACAGTTTTAGTATATTATAATTAATCTAATTTTATTAAATATAATTTATTAACTGTTACTAACTAATTTTTTTTTCATATAGATATGTTTCTTATTTTAATTTTTTTATTAATTTGTAGACTATATATGCCTATAATAACTATTATTATACCGATTATAGCTACTAAAACATTAGCATAATTAACCATAACTTTAAGGTCTCCTTGTTACATAAATAGTGGGCTTAGATAAACGCAAAGTTTTTTTATTGTTACTTCTGTAGCGGTGAAGAAATATTGAAAACTTAAATTTTAGTTTTTTCTAAAACTTCCTTAGCTTCTTTAAATAATGTTTGTATAACTGTTTTAACCGGTTGTATTTCTTTAACTAATCCGGCGATTTGCCCCGACATAACAGATCCGTTTACTATATCTCCTTCATATGCTGCACGTCTTAAAGAACCGAGTGTTAATTCTTCAAGTTCCATTAAAGTGTCCGATTTTTCTTCTAATTCATGGTAACGCATTGTTAAGTCATTTTTTAAACAGCGAACAGGAGCACCGAATTTTGTACCTGTAAGTGTTGTTGATGTATCTGTTGCTGAGATAATTGCTTCCTTGTACTCTTTTGAGATCGGGCATTCATCAGTTGCTAAAAACAAGGTTCCGACTTGAATACCACTAGCACCAAGACAAAAAGCTGCAGCGACACCACGACCGTCACCTATGCCCCCTGCTGCGATTACAGGAATAGACACTGCACTGGTTACTTGCGGTACTAAGGACATTGTTGTAGTTTCACCTACATGACCGCCGGCTTCCATACCTTCTACTATTACAGCCGTCGCGCCTAAGTCTTCCATTTTTTTAGCAGTTTTTACTGAAGGGACTACAGGTATTACTTTAACGCCTGCTTCATTTAAACGAGGCATAAATTTTCTCGGTGTTCCTGCACCGGTAGTGACTATTTTGACGCCCTCTTCTATAAGAACGTCTATTAGTTCTTCAATATTAGGCATCATTAGCATTAAGTTAACGGCAAATGGTTTTGATGTTAATTTTTTACATTCTTTTATTTGAAATCTTAACTCTTCAGCCGTAATACCACCGGTAGCTAATACACCTAATCCGCCGGTGTTTGACACTGCACTGACTAATTCATATCTTGCTATCTGTGCCATGCCCCCTTGGATAATTGGATACTCAATATTTAAAACTTCTGTAATATTCATAAGTATTTCTCCTTTCAATATATTTTTATATATTTGTTAAAAAATAAATTTTGCGACCAAATAACAAACGCCCATTAAAATTACTGAAGATAAAAAGCACGCTGAAAATACTCTAAGACCACGTTTTTTTATTACAGTAAAATTCACACTCATGCCAAGTGCTGCCATTGCCATTCCGAGAAAGATATAAGCAACATCAACAAAATAAGGTGCTAACGGTTTTAGTATATTAACATAACTGCCTAAAATACTCATTAAGATAAATCCGATAATAAAATAAGGCATAGGCATTTTTCCGGTTTCTTTTTCTTTTGAACGAAGATTAATTACAACAAGAACACCAGCAACAACAATAAGCATTAAAACACGTGATAATTTAGCTAAAATAGCCGTATCCAGTGCAATTTGTCCACCGGCACCACCTGCTGCCACAGCGTGAGCTATTTCGTGAAGACTGCTTCCTGTAAAAATCCCGTACTCATAAGCGGAAAGTCCTAAATATGGTTTTAAAGTTACTTCAATAAGAGTGAAAATAGTTCCTAATATAGCAACTACCGCTACTGCAAGAACACTGTTTTCCGTTTTAGCACGTAGTTGAGAGCTTACACCCATAACGGCAGCAGCTCCACATATTCCGCAACCGCATGATGATAGTAGAGCAAGTTCTTTATCAACTTTAAAAATTCTGCATAAAACATAGGTAAGCACGATCATGAACAGTACGACGCAAAAAGCTAATAATAGAGTTTTTTTACCCTCAACAAGTAATTTATCCAGCGCCAATTTGAAACCTAATAAGATAATTCCCAGTCGTAAAAATTTATTACTAATAAATGGAATATCTTTTTTTGTCTGTTCTTTTAGCGAAGCGGATGTTTGCAGTAACATTCCTATTACTAGTGCTATTACCAAATGTCCGAATAATTTTAAAAATGATACATGAGCAAGCTGTTTAGCAATCATTGAAATAATAAACATTAAGACTAATGTCCAATAAAACCAAATACTTTTTAACCTTTCCATATAATCCTCCTTTTATTTTGCTTCTCTATATTTATTATACTAAGTTGATAGCATTATTTCAATATGATAGTGTAGTAAAATTACTTCTTTATTACGACATTATGTAATATAATGTATATATTATTTTACAAATATTTGAGCAATGGTTAGTAGTGGTATGGACGCCTAACAACTAATTCACTACGTGAATGGATTTTCCGGCTAGAATTTTAGCCAAGGTCTAAAATTCTCCAAGTAAAATGCTTTGGCATTTTTACTATTACCACTACAAACATTCCTATTAAGCTCGTTGCTGTTTATAGTGGTGGAATACTGGCTTCATCTGAGATTATAAGCTCAGGTGAACCATAAGAAATCCACTGCGTACGTTAGCGGTGGGAACTAAGAATTTCATCGTCACTACG
>NZ_KI271865.1:34753-52284 GCF_000469465.1 Gemella bergeri ATCC 700627
ACAAAAAATATTTTGTATATAAATATATAGATAAAATTTCTCCTATAAATAATTATAAAAAACATTCTTCTCTATTATTATTTTAGGAAACATAGTATAATAAATTTAAGATTTTTTAATAGGAGATTAATTATGATTTATATTGTGGGGCTTGGTCCTAATGACAGTTACAATATTAAAGAAAATATTAAAACACTTATTCTTGAAAATAAAAATGCAAAAATTATTGCCCGAATTGATGAACATCCCGCTATGGATTTTTTGCGTGATAATAATATTTCGTTTGAAACTTGCGATAGATTTTATTTAGAAAATGATAATTTTGAAGATACTTATAAACAAATAGCTAAATATATTGTTGATGTTGCTAAAAGCAATGATGTTCTTTATCTTTTGCCGGGGCATCCCATGGTAGCGGAGCTTACTACCCAGCTTTTAATAAAAAGTGATATCGAAGTAGATGTTATCGGTGGCGAAAGTTTTCTTGATGTTTGTTTTAATGCTTTCAGATTTGACCCTGTTGAGAGTTTTACATTGCTAGATGCGACGGACATAAAGTCATTTAGTAATATTAATCCATATCATCACATAATAATAACACAATGTTATGATGATTTGACAGCGGCAAATATTTCCACAGAACTTATGAATTATTATCCATATGATTATGAAGTTAAAATTGTTGAACAAGCCGGTTCGGAGAATGAAAAACTTTATACATCTGCTTTAAATGAATTATCGGCAACCGTAGGAGAAAAGGTAAATAATTTACGTGCCGTATATATACCGCCATTTAAAGAAGGACAGAGTTTTAATATTAGAGATTATACTTTAGAATTTGATGAAAATGCTAATATAACCGAAATGCAGCTTATAGAAAAACTAGAAAATATTATTAAAAAACTTAGAGAAAACAGCGAATCTACTAGTGATTTATCACAAAAAAATACGGAGCTGTTGGCAAAGTTAATAAATACAGCACTGGATTTTACAATAGCGGGGGACAGCTATTATGAATTTTCAGATATTTTAGATACAATGAAAAAGGATAGAGAAGATGGATAATGTTTTAACCTTTGCTAAAAAATTATTAAAAGAAAAAATTGATAAAAACAGCATAGTTGTAGATGCAACATGTGGTAATGGAAATGACACGTTATTTTTAGCGAAAACTTCCGCTAAAAAAGTTTTTGCCTTTGATATTCAAGAACAAGCTATTTTTAATACAAGACAGTTACTTCGGGATAATGAGTTGGAAAGTAAGTGTGAACTTATTTTGGATTCTCATTTCAATTTTGATAATTATATTAAAAGTAAAGTACGTGCCGTAATGTTTAATCTTGGATATTTACCTAAAGGAAATCACAATATCACGACGACAGCCGATACAACCGTTACGACAATAAAGAAATTTCTAAAAGTTTTAGAAATTGGGGGAATTGTTGTTATTGTTGTTTATTGGGGTCATGAAAACGGTAAGATAGAAAAGACGGCACTTTTAGATATGGTAACCGCACTTAATCAGCACAATGTTGAAGTTTTGCAATATCAATTTATTAATCAAAAAAATAATGCCCCTTTTGTTATTGCGCTTGAGAAGAAAAAGGAGTTTTAGCCGATGAGAGAAAAAGAGATAGAATTTAAAAATTTATTGACGGAAGATGAGTATCAAAGATTATTTACAGCCTTTAATTTAGGGGAAGTTAATACAATTATTAATAAAAATTATTACTATGATGATAATAATAAAACATTAAAAAAATCAGGTGCGGCATTACGATTGAGATTTAGTGAGAGAAAAAATGAAATAACTCTAAAAATAAGAGGATTAAAGGGTAATATTGAGATAAATGTTCCAATAACTAGCGAGCTTTACCTTAACGCTCCGCAAGTTTTATCGTCATTGCCGGAAGTAATAATGGCGGAGTTGGAAGCTATGAATGTAAGCATTAAAACACCGCTCCTTTTTCAGCAAATAACAACCATGCGTAAGGAATTAAAACTGCCGCAAGGGTTATTAGTTTTGGATAAAACAATATTTTTAGATAATGTTGTAGATTATGAATTAGAATTTGAAGTTAATGATTATAATGACGGAAAATCAGCTTTTGAAAAAATACTAAGGGAATTTGATATAGTAGAGCGTTTAACAAAACCAAAAATCGCAAGGGCGGAGGAATATGCTAAAAACAAATTATAATACTATATTAATAACGTATTATTTCTTTGGCGTTGAAATTTATTCAAAGGAATTTTTGCATTTTATATTGTACAAGATATTTGATTTTTACAATAAATAATACGAGGTATGGAATTTTGATGTGTACACATCAATTTTTTCCATGCCTCGTATTTATTATATAACCTTTTTTCTTTAAATTGATTTTATACTTTGGTTAATTATTTTTAACCTCTTCAGATAATCTTGGACTTAAAGTAGTTCCCCAATGACTGATAGTTCTATTTTGTACTAAAGGTATATCAGTTTTGTCATAAATAGTTCTCCACCATTCCCAAGCAAGACCTGTACATTCTTGTACTTGAACGTGTAAGTTACGAACATTTCCTTTAAATTCAAGGGTTGTTGAGAAGCCTGAAGTACGACCGTATCCGTTATATGTCCAAGATTTAGGAGTTAGAATTTCGTTCCCTTTAGAATCGTAGCTAACTTCATTCCAAGTAACATAATATCTAGCTACATAAGCACCGCTGTGGTTTAAAGTAAGATAACCGTTTTTGTAAGAAGTTACTTTTGTTTCGATATAATCTGTATTATTTTGAATAGTAGCAGGTTGGTTATCTTTTAAGAAGTTAGTTGTATAAGAAATAGCAACGCCGGGGTTGTTTTTATTATACATACTACCCTCTTGGATAAGTTTTTTGAAATCATCAATATTTCCTGTAACAACTTTGCTGGCACCATTAGCATTACCACCTAAAATAACTGCTGTAATAGAAGTATTTTTTAAGATATTGCTATATTCACTGTTAGCTTTAATGTCAACTCCTTTAATAAGTGCATTAATAGCCGCTTTTACTTCTGTACTTTTACTTGTAGTTTCAAATTTTACGTACATACTTCTACCATAAGAAACATTTGAAACATATACAGGAGGTGTTTTTGCATTAACGCCACGATTTATTAAATCTTGAGTAGTTGTATTTTTCCCTAAGAAATCAGCAGGATTGTTAGGAGCATCTACACTGGCATTAAAGTACACTTGTTTAAAGTTAACTACTTGAACTTGTTTTTCTCCGGAATGAACAGCAGAGAAATCAATGTTAAGAGGTACGCCGATTTTTTCAAAGTCAGCACCGAATTTTGCTTTTAATTGGCTCATACTATAAGCGGTAGTTTCATCATATTGCATTTTTGCAGGGATACTATAAGAAGAACCGTATTTTGAAAACCATCTGTCTACCAGTGCATTAACTCCACCTCTTACTGAACTTTGTGTAGGATTATCAACAGTTAAGCGTCCGTCTTCGCCGCTCATACCAGGAAGATCAACACTTAGTGTGACAGGGCCACGATTTAAAGAGATTAAAGTAGGGTTATTTTCAAGAAGAGCATTATCCCCTTTTAATAAAGCCCCAGGGAAAACTACGTTGCTGTTATTAGCGTTTATGCTGATGTCAGAAGTTCTTTGTGATAATGAACGTTTGATTTTTTCAACAACAACAAATTCTCCATTTTTATTTGTACCCGTTTTGTCAAACATATTAGAAAGAGTTTCACCCTGACGTGTTAAAACAGTGCGACTGTCATAAGAAAGACCATATAAATACTTATTAAGGTCAGCTGAATTATCTTTCTCTTTTTCTGTAACGGAAGTTCCGGCATTCTGAACAGGAGTATCATTTGCAAGAACTTGCACAGTTAGTAAAGACATAGTGGTACTTAATGTTAAAAAAGTTTTGAATAATAATCTTTTATTCATAGTTTCATCTCCTTATATAATATTTTATATAAATAATATAATATATATAAAATAAGATGTCAAATATTTTGAAAGGGAATTCATAAAAAATTATTAATAATATTAGATTGCATTATTAGAAGTAACAGACAAATACATTGTGCTACAATAGAAAATATCTTCAGAATGTATTTTGTAGAGAATTATAAAGTAAAATTAAATAATAAAAAAATAAATTTTCCAAGATCAACAAGACAGAAAGTTATACATAATATCTTTAATATAAAAAATTGTTTTTTGAGAAAAATATATTATTCTAAATAGAAAATAAGATAATAATTTTATTATTTAGAAAATTATTTTAGTTTCAACATTTTGAAAATAATTCAGAAAAAAGTACGAGCAATTTACATATTGCCCGTACTTCGGTTATTCTCCTAATTTTATAACTCTATCGCAGATAGATAAAGTACTTTTATTATGAGATATTATTATAGTAATTTTATCATTTTTATCTTTTTCTAACGCTTTTAATACCTCGATTTCGCTAAATATATCGATATTTGCAGTAGCTTCATCTAAAATAAGTAGCTTGCTCTCATTGTAAAATGATCTTGCTACGGATAATCGTTGTTTTTGTCCCGAACTTATATTAGCACTACGCTCACTTATAGTTGTATCGGTTTTATTACGCAGGCTATCGACATGATTTTTTAGATTTGTATTTTTTAATGCTTTATCAATTAAATTTTTATTAATCGTTTTATCAAAAAAAGTAAGATTATTTTTAATAGAAGTATTAAATAGATAACTGTCTTGTAAGATAATAGATGAATGTTTTCTAAAATACGCATTATCAATATTTTGTACATTAATACCATCAATAATAATATTGCCGCCCATTTTACTATCGTCAATAAATTTCATAATAAGTTTTGCAATAGTTGATTTACCGCAACCGCTTGGACCGCTAATGCCGATAATCTCACCTTTATTGACTGTAAAGTTAATATCTTTGAATATAGTTTTATTGTCATAATGATATGATAAGTTTTTAACAGATAAGGTATTAAAAGGAACTTTTACGCCGTCATTAACATTTTCTTCCGGCATATTCATAAGTTCAAGAAATCTTTTGCCGCTTGCCATAGTTTGGCTAAGCGTTGAAGCTAAGTTACCCATATACAAAATCGGAATAAATGAAACTATAAACATCGCCGATAAAGTGATTATTATATTAGGATTGTTTATGTGTTTAGTTGCAGCGAAAATAAACGCAAGAACTCCAAAATTATAAGTCACAATATTGAGTGCATTCAAATCAATAAGAAATTTATTTTTTAAATAGGCACTATATGTTAATTCTTCGGTTTCGCTGACTAAATCTTTTTTAGTTTCTCCGATCTTATCATATTGGACAGTTTCAAAAATACCGTATGCTTCTTCTGATGAGTGATTATTAACCTCTGCTAATTTTCTTCTATAATTATCACCTACCGCTTGTCCTTTATTTTTAAATGCTAACGGATAGATAAGTCCGATAATAATATAAATGACCAGTGCCAGTACACCTAACGGTACGCTAAATATCATAACAAATATTGAAACAACACATGCTTGGACAATATATATCATAAAGGGAGTGATAGTATGAGCGTAAAATACTTCAAGCAATTCGATGTCTGTTGTAATCATCGTCATATAATCACCCGAACTGTTTTGTGTAAAACTGTTTATGGATATTTTTTTGAATTTATCCATAACCTTAATACGTAATACATGTAGTACCTTAAACGCAACGTAGTGGTTAAGCAGTTGTTCTGTATAGCTGAATAATCCTTTAAGTATTGCCAGTGCAAGGATTATAATAAAAAGTATAGCTGCTACAGTCGTAATTTTTGTAATAAAAAATAATGTAAGGAAGTAAGTAAAGATAACAAGTGTTAAATGTCCTAAACTACCAAAGAGTGTTGCACGTAGTAGCGGACGTTTAAACTCTTTTGCGATATTAAGCAATTGTTTTAATTCTTTTAATGATGTCATTACTCTCCCTCCTTAATTAAAAATTTTGTTTTTAATTCTTGTTGTTCTGTAAACAGTTTTTTGTAAAGTGTTCCACTAGCCATAAGTGATTTATGCGTGCCGGTTTCAGCCACTTTGTGGTCATAAAGCACATAAATGTTGTCAGAATCGCTAAGAACATCAAGATCATGAGAAATAACGATAATTATTTTATTTTCTTTTACAGCATTAAAAGCATCTAAGACAATATGTTTGCTATAATCATCAATATTTGATACGGCTTCATCCAAAATATAAATATAGCTGTCTTTTAATATGGCTTTAGCGGCAAGTAGGCGTTGTTTTTGCCCACCGGATAGATTACCTGCACCGGCAGAAAGCGGATAATCAAGCCCGCCGTTATTTAGGACAAAATCTTTTAAATTCACCTGTTCTAAAGCATGCCACATTTTATCTTCCGTAATATTTTTATTAACTGAAAGATGTTCGCGGATAGTTCCTTTTACAAGGTAGCTGTCATTGGTGATAAGTGTGAATAATTTCGAAATTTCTTTTGTAGAAACGGTATCAATATCAATATTATCGTAACGAATAGACCCCGAATAATTCGAGTATAAACCTAATATCAATTTTATTAATGTAGATTTTCCGCTGCCGCTTTCTCCGACAAGTGCTATTTTAGAGCTTGGTTTAAATATCATATTAATATTTTCCAATATCGCTTTGTCATTATATGCAAAACCTACATTAGTTAATTCAATATTTTTTCCGGGTTCAATGACAAGGGAGTTATCTTTTTCCTGTTCAGGATAATCAAGCAGTTTATAAATATTCTCCAGCTCAACATTTCCCTTCATTGAAATATGGAATAATCCTCCTAAGGCACGAAGAGGTTTAAAGCATTCCAAACTTGCTACAATAATAAAGATGATGTATTTACTGTCTTTTATTGTAAAGATTGCGATGATTGATAAAATAAAAATCGAAATATAAGTAATCGCATCCATAACATTAATAGAATTAAGTTGATGACGAAGTAACTCCATTGTAGATTTTCTATAACGAGAACTACGAGTATCAACGTCACGGGTAACATTATCTTCTTTCCCATAAATTTTCGCTGTTGTAAAGCCGGATAATCTGTCATAAAAAACTTCAGATAAACTTAGAAAATCGCTAAAATTTTTCTTATTAGTTTTTTTTGATTTTTTCACAATTACCATAATAGAAATAGGTATTAACGGATATAAAACAAGCATTGCAACAAATAACCATATATTAATGCTGCCGTAAATAATAAATGAACTTAGAACAATAAATATAGTCGCAAACATCTGAGGAACAAATTTATTAAAATAAAATTCAATATTAACGATAGATGTCGAGTTCATTACGAGTAGTTGACCGGTATTAACGGCGTTTGTGTAGTTAAGCGATAGCCTTTCAACCTTATTATAGATCTCCGAACGCAATGCAGTTCGTACCTTGCGTGAAATATTATGGCTAAAATAATTATCGCCGGTTGTTGCCAAATAGTAAATAATTAAGCTGAGTGCAGTACGTAGCGTAAATATTAGAATAAAATTATCGTCGTAGTTATTATTAAGTAAATAAAATAATAAATCGACGAAATTATAAACAAAGTATAATGAACACCAAAATGTGAGTAGTTTACATAAGACAACGATATATACTTCCCTTTTTATATTAAAGAGTGCTAAAGCACGTTTATCAATTTTCATAGAAACTCCTTTCCGGTGATAATAGTTATCACTTGTTGTAGCCTTAATTATACTATATAACTTCATTAAAGAAAATGGAAAATAAGAATGTTACGAAAAAATTCAAAAAGATAAAAAAATGACAAAAAATTATTATTTGACTTGTTTATTAACGGTGATATAATTAAATTATGAAATATGAAAACAAGACATATTATTAAAAATTTTTTATTTAGCAAAAAAATTGATGATGCAAAAAACAGAAACTGTTGAGTTTGTTAGGAAGTTTAATGCACATTTTAAGTGTTAATGTTACAATTTTCAAAAGAATAGGAGTGGTAGATTTATGATTAATAATTTAAACAAATTGTGGGAGAGATTTTTAGGTTACTTGGAAGATAAAAAAATTTATAAAGAACCTAGTGGAGCAATGATTTCCGGAGTTTGCCAAGGGTTAGCCAATCGTTTTGGTATTAATATAACATTGTTGCGTGTTCTATGGCTTTGTTTCAGTTTAATTTCATTCGGCGGAGCAATAGTAATATATATTATTTTAGCGATGACGCTTCCAACAAAACCACGTAAAGATAATTATCAGAAATCTAATTATATTAACGGTAATGCTTGGGAGAAAAAATAAAATATAACAGAAAAGTACGGTTGAAACAACGACAAAACGGTATAAAGAATCGTTTTGGAGTAATAGAAATAAATATCTATTTAACGGATAGAAAATATCAAAAATGAAATTGGGTTTAAAACAAAGATAAAGTGCGGCATCATGTAGTGCAAGCGAGTAATCTTTTAATTACACCTACAAAGAAAAAAGCCACCCCTTTTTTCAAGGGGTGGTAATTTTTTATGCAAATCTTGTTTTAATACTCGCCGGTATAGACTTATAAACTCTTTTTGTAACAAAGAATAAGAAAGTAACCAACGCACCTTTTATAAGATTAAACGGAATAATCCCAACGCTAACTATTGTTTTTATATTTTTTACAATGTCGCCTAAATTCATAATATAACCATAAGCCGGCAATAAAACGAAGTAGTTAAATAGAGCCATAAAAAGTGTAATTGCAATTGTTGCGACAATACCGCCTATGATAATTTTGAAAACACCTTTTTTATAAACCAGTATAATAATACTAAGAAAAATAAATTCTACCGCAATATTTGCTACAGCACCTACCGGTTCATGAGAAACAAGTGCGAAGTGTAGGAAGTTTTTTAAAAGGGAAACTACCAACGCTTCCTTATAACCAAGAAGTAATATTGCCATAAATAATGGAATAAACGTAAAATCAAATTTTAGAAATGGTGGCAAAAACGGCACAGCAAAACTAAAAAAAGATAGAAGTAGAGCGATAACTGCAAGCATTCCGCTAAGAACCAGCGAATGCACATTTTTTTTATACATATTAAACCTCTTTCCTATCTTCATAGGCAAAAAAATAACCGTATTCTAAAATACGGGACTAAAGGTATAAAAATAATTTTATTAAAGAACAGTACAACAAATATACATACGCTAAAAAGAGTACCATTTCAAGTCAAAAATTATTATTCTATATCTTCTATCATCCAGACTATACTGTCGGTTTTGGAATTTCACCAAATCAGCTTTCGCTCGCGGACTTTAACCGCCGGTCGGGAATTACGCCCTGCCCCGAAGATAATTTATATTATTTTTATAGTTTCATTATACAACTATAGAAGTTAAATGTAAATAATTATGTTTTAAAAAGTTTAATTAAATTTTTACATAGATAATAAAGCATTGAATATTAGTAGAATTGTTTTTGTATTATAATAGTGAAATTATGTTTTTAATTTTGAAATTTTATTGTAATAAAATGTTAATTTTCAGTTAAGAACATAATTTATTATGTAAATTAAAAACCTAAACTATGATTTTCTCAAAGTTCAGGTTAATAAAAAATTTTAAATAGATATTATGCTAAGTATGCTTTTAACATCCACACATTTTTTTTCAATTCGGTTTTTACTCCAAGTGCAAAATCGGAAGTCCCTTGATCCCCTTCGTCTTCTGCTACGCTCATTAGGTGAGTAAGATCATTGATTAATAATTCGAAATCTTTTAACACTTGAGCGACCATTTCTTGTGTTGATTCTTTTTCTGTTGCTTCTTTAATAGTTGCCAATTCTAAAGAACCTTTTAATGTAGAAACCGGATGCCCGCCAATAGCCAATAATCTCTCAGCTGCTTCGTCCAAAGTTTCAGTTACGTTATTATAGTAATTTTCAAATACTTGGTGAAGAGTGTAAAACGAATGTCCTTTAACATACCAGTGAAAACTGTGTAATTTTGTGTATAATACCGTTAGATTTGCTACCAATTTATTTAATTCTTTTTTGTGTGTCATATTAAATCTCCTTTGTTAAAATTTATATAGGTTATATACCAACATTTTAAAGTTAAAAGTTGATAAGAATAATTAATATTCTTAAAACCATAGTTCGATTATAACATCGTGAAAATTTGATGTAAAGAAAGACGGGTTTTGAAAAATAATGAGAATTATTATCGTATATTTTGTCGATAAAAAGAACACTAAGTTAAGAATTTATGATAAAATTTAAAAAATAATCAGTTGAAATAAAAACTTTCGGTAGTTCGCCGATTTAAAAAAGGTGGATAAAATTAGCAGGTATTTAACAAGAGTTTTGATTAGTTGAAATAATAATTATCACTTGGTAGAATTAGTATAGAAAAGAGGTGTACGATGGCAAAACTATGTATATTTTTAATTAATTTATATCGAAAACATTCTGCCCATACTCCAAGTACGTGCCGATTTTCTCCGACTTGTTCGGCGTACGCTTTGGAGAGTTATCAAAAATTTGGTTTTTTTCTGGGAACTTACTTAACTGTAAAAAGACTGCTGAAGTGTCATCCACTTTATAAGGGTGATTATTTTGACAATGTACCTTTATTTAAAGAAGATATATTCAAAAAGAAAAAGTAAAAAAATATATGCGGGAGCGGCTTGAAAATCTTGATTTCGTTAGAAATAGATTTTGACGAGTTGCTCCCGCGCAGTCTATTAGATTTTAGGAAAGCTCTTTAAAGCGTATTTTAAAATCAATGAACCCTTACGTTTAACCGCTAATAAGTAAATTATATTAGAAGTTTCAGCTTTTGAATGGGTTTTAAGTTATATCTATCAATACTAGGTGAAAATATACGAGATATTGTTTTATAGTTTTTATTTTGATGATACTGTTTTAAAAATGATATAATATCTGTAATAATTTTCTTCAACTCAAGTTTAAATTTTTTATAAAATATAAAATTTTGTTATCTTTTGTAACATTTTTTCGCTTTTTTAATTTATAAATGCTATAATGTAAATATAAAATAAAAATGAGGTTTTTAGTATGGTGAAAAAAGCAATTTTAGTTATGACATATGGTTCCCCTGCGGAATGTACTTTTGAGGGTATTGCGGAGTTTTTTACAAATATTCGTCGCGGGGTTAGACCTAGTGATGAAGAAATAAATATTTTATTAAACAATTATTTAAAAATTAATGGTTCTCCTTTACAAGAAATTACTAAAAAAACTGTAGAATTATTTACAAAAAAAGTTTCGGATGAGTATCAAGTATATTTTGCAAATAAATTTTCCGCTCCGTTTATTCCGGACGTGATATGTCAAATGGAAAATGATAACATTGATGAGTGTATTTGTTTAATACTTGAACCGCATTATTCTTTTTATTCCATAATGGGTTATGAGAAGTTTATTAAAAGTGAAAAAATTAAATTTAATATTATTAAATCGTGGTATGATGAAGAAAAATTGATTAATTATTGGGCAACAGAGATTAAAAAAATAATTGTGAATAAGGTTAAAGGTGATAGTTATAAAGTTATTTTCTCAGCACATAGTGTACCGGAAATAGCTTTTAAATATAGTGATCCGTATATTGAACAAATTTTTAATATGACAGATTTAATCGCAAATACCATTCGACTTGAACCGGAAACTTACGTTAATACTTGGCAGAGTGAAAGTGATATTGGTATGCCGTGGGTTAAACCTGATGTGTTGGAGTATTTAAAAGGGCAAAGTTCTCATCCGGAACACTACATTTTTGTACCGCTTAGTTTTGTCAGCGAGCATATAGAAGTATTATTTGATAATGATGTAGAATGTAAAGACCTTTGCGAAGATTTTGATGTTAATTATCATAGACCTCCGATGCCGAATTTTGATGAGCGTTTTATTGATATTTTGGTCAGTGTTGTTGAAAAAAATAAACATAACGAGTTTAGATTTTCAAATCCGGAGAAAAGTACCTTTGATGAGATGAATCCTGATAGTATGGAAGATAGTGCACCTGAGATGCCGGAGTTCGTTAAAGAACTTATCGCTAAAAAAGGTGGAAATGTAGAGATGCCGGAGTTTGTTAAACAAATGTTAGGGCGTACTGATAAATCTACAAAATAGAAAAAATAAAATCAACTGAAAATTTTGGTTGTATAATAAATACGAGACATGGATAAAAATGTATGTACTCCTTTTACTCAACAAATTAGTAAAAGGGGTATTTTATACGCTAAGTTATGAATTTAAAAAAACAATGTTTTAAATATAAATCCTGTAATAAAAAGTTTGAAGTTATTACACCGTTCGTAGATAAATGATGAGAATAATATTACTTATGACAAATTTATTTTAAATGTATCAAATTTGTCATATTCTTTGAGCTTTTATAAATTAATTATGTCATTTTAAAAGTAAATTTTATTTATAGTTTATATTGATATTAATTAGGTGAAATAGCGATCAAAGTTTGAATTACAGCATAAAGTTATAAAAAATTTTTTCTTTAACTATTAACCTTATTTATAGTTGTTATACATCATTATTTTTATTTTATTTTTATGGTATAATTGTGGTGTAACTACATAAATATAAAGGAGATATATTATATGAAAAAATTTAAAAAAATCAGCACCGGAATAATGGGCTGTCTTTTAGCAGTTACTATTGCGGGGTGCAGTAGTGGTGACGGGCTTAATCGTTCGGCAAAAGACGGTAAAGAAAATGCTGTAGAAAAATCTGCGATTAGGTTGGTAAACGCAACTAAAGAGGGAGATTATAATCTTATCAGTACAGATGAATTAAAAAAAGCGATTGATTCTAACGAAGATATACTTTTGATTGATACAATCCCTGCAGAGCGATTTGCTGAAACTAAAATTAAAGGAGCAGTTAATGCCGGTCTTCCTAAAGAGATGAAAGACTTGAAACAAGAAGAAAAAGATAATTTCTTGAAAATTTTAGGAGATAATAAAGATAAAAAGATTATTCTTTATTGTGGATTTACATCATGTGAAAGATCTCATGTCGGTGCTGTGCTTGCTAGACAAGCAGGGTATAAAAATGTTTATAGATACCCCGGTGGTATCGCAGCGTGGTTAGATGCAGGGAATAAAGTTGATAAGTAAAACTCTTTGGTAATGATTTTATAAGGTGATTTTAAAATCGAAATTTAGAAAAAATCTATTTTGTAAAGCTAGATTCCAAGTTTATTAGGTATTTAGAAATTTTTGTTGAGTAGATTTGGACAACCGACGGTTAAATTAATTATAGACATCTTTATAAAGTTGTTGTTTTAAGATAAATCCACGAGAAAAAATAATTTGTATATAAGTTTAATATGGAACATGAAAAAATTCAGGTTCCATATTTTATTATGAAAAAATTTATTAATAAATTCATTGTAGGGTCTATGATTAATAAATTACAGAGATATAAGAATTTTTTTAAACAATAATTATTTTAATTTGAATTTTTCTTGACATATATCCATAATGGATATATAATAATATCAATGATGGATATATCAATTATTGATATAGGAAATCTCCAATTATCGAAAGGAGTGTAGTAATGGCAAAGTTAAGCCCCTATGAAACAGGAGAGTTAACTGATAGCATCTTCTTTACATTATTAGTGTTAACTGAACCGATTCATGGGTATATGATTATGCAACGGGTGAACGAGTTAACGCAAGGTAAAGTTATTATAGGCCCTGCTACAATGTATACAACACTTGCAAAAATGGTTGCTGCGGGATGGATTGCCGAACAAGAGATTGATAATTCGAAAAAAGAATATTACATAACAACTAAAGGGCGTGAAATTTTAAATAATAACTATAAACAACGTGTATTTTTGCTTAGTGTGGCGGAAAGAATATTAGGAGGTGCGAACAATGAGTAAAAGGAAGTGGTTGGTTAATTTTTCTTGGAGTAACAAACATTGTATTCGCAGACTGGAATATATGAGTAGCTTAGGATGGCATTTTAAACGTTGGTTTTGGATAATTATTTTATGTGAAAAAGGGCTACCGACCCAGTATAAATATGAATTATTGTATGAGAAAAAATTTGATGAAGAACGGGAAAAATTTTATCAAGCTGCCGGATGGACGGTAGTACGTAACGGATTTTTGTGGCAGATTGTACGTGGAAATCCGGACGCACCGCCGGTATTTACCGATGTCGATTCAAAACTTATGATGTGGCGTTATCGCATACGTTTTACCGTTATGGTAGCTATGATATGTTTGCTGCTTAGATTTTTTATGATATTTATGAAAAGTAGCAATATGGTTAATTTTATTAGCGGTTTTACCCAAGGGATGTTTCTTGGTTTTGTAATACTTATTGTGTATTTTATTTATCGTTATAATAAAGCTAAAAAAGATGAATATTAGTTAAAGGTGGTCATTATTATGAAGAAATATCGTTATATATCAATGTTTAAAGGTTATGATGCTATCTCTAACAAGATGAATGAACTATCAAAACAAGGGTACCAATTTGATAATGAATGGTTATTTTTAATGCGTATGAAGTATACCGAAGTGACGGATAATCATTATCAATTTATATATGATAAAAATTTCTCGCAGGAAATAGTGAAATATTACGAAAATGCCGGTTGGAAGTTACATAAGTTTAAGTTTTATAAATTTTTTCGTTTAGCACAAGGGAGTGCTGAATCATATCCTATCTTCACAGAACAAGAAACGGAGTTGGAAATAATTAAAAGTCGTTTACGAGATTTTGTTGTTATAATGCTTGTAGGAATATTTTTAGGCATAGGTATGAAATTGTTCAGCCATTTTATTATAGCTAACTCATATATGGATATATTAAATGTAATATTAGCCGGTTTATGTGGCGGCATATTTGGGTTTGGTGTAGGAGGTCTATGTATTTTTATTCCAAAGTATATTAGATTGAAAAGAGAATTAAATGCCGAGTAATTAAAATTATTATGTGCTGATTATAAAAAAGTTTTATATGCTATATATGTACTTTACTTAAAATAGATTTTTAAGTTATGTATTTTTCTTAAAAGAGAACTATTGAATAGAATAAAAAATGAAGAGGAGTCACAAATATGATTTTAGAATTTAGAAATATAGAAAAAAAATTTGGTGATAAAAAAGTCCTTAAAGGGGTAAATTTCACCGCTAGAAGTGGTGTCGCAAACGGATATTTAGGAAGAAACGGTAGTGGTAAAACGACGAGTTTTCGAATATTGTTAGATATATTTAAAGCTGATAAAGGAGAAATATTAATTGACGGTAAACCTATTAATCATAACGACATAAAAATCGGCTATCTACCGGAAGAGCGTGGCATGTATGACGGTATCGGTTTAGTAGACCAATTAGTGTATTTCGGAATGTTAAAAGGAATGACAAAATCGGCGGCAAAAACCGAAGCGAAACGTTGGTTAGATTTTTTTGAACTTGAGGATAATAAAAAAGCGTTAAAAACTTTGTCAAAAGGTAATGCCCAAAAGGTACAAATTATTCAGAGTGTTATTAATAATCCGGATATTTTGGTTTTTGATGAACCTTTTAGCGGACTTGATCCTGTCAACGTTGGTAAATTGAAAGAAATTATTACAGATTTTATAAAAAAAGATAAACTTGTTATTTTTTCTTCACATCAAATGCCGGTCGTTGAAACTTTCTGTGAAGATATTAATATATTGAAAAAAGGAAAAATAGTTTTGAGCGGTAACTTAGATTATATAAAAAAACAACTTGGACATGGTAAAATGCTGTTAAGTGTCAGTGATATTCAAGCAGAAGAATTACTTGCCAATCTTAAAACTATTCCGCTCGGAATTGATTATTCATTGAATAATGATATGGTTCTCCTTGATTTTAAAGAAGAAGAGGCTAAGAAAAAACTTTTTTATAAGTTATCACAAAGTAATTTTAATGTTGAAGAGTTAAAACTTTATAAACCATCTTTAGAAGAGATTTTTGTAGAAAGTATCGGGGGTAAGTAAAATGAAGAATTTCAGTACGATTTTTAATTTTGAATTTAAACAATTTTTCGCAAAGACTTCAAACAAAGTTATTCTTTTTGTTTATTTTATAATCGCTATTGGAATAACTTTTGTTCCATCTATAATGAGCAGTAGTATTTTTAAAGGCGAAGATAATTCAAATTTTCAACGTAGTGCCTATGTCATACAAGATGTGACCGTTTCAACGGATAATTTAAAAGAGGCGAAAAAATATGACAGTAAAGAAGCGGTTGAAAAGGATATAAAAGAAGATAAATTGGATGAAGCGATTGTTTTAACTAAAGATAGTTATGAATATATTTCTAAAAAAGGTATTTTCGGTAGCTCATCTTCTGGATTTTCTAATGCTTTTAATCAAAATATAGAGCGTTTAGTCTATTCTCAAAACGGCTTGGATTTAACTAAGATTAATGAAGTTAAAGCCAGTGTACCGCAACCTAAGGTCATAAATGTAAGTTCGGCGGATAATCAAGAAAGACAAGCTGTTAATACAGTAGTTGTATATGTGTTAACAATTATTATTTATATGACAGTTATCCAATTCGGTAGCGTTGTTGCTTTAAATGTTGTTAAAGAAAAAAGCAATCGTGCCATGGAGCTTTTAGTAATCACCGTAAATCCGATAACCCTTATTTTAGGAAAAGTTCTTGCACTTTCTATCGGAGTTTTAATTCAAATGGGAGTTATTATAGGTGGACTTGTGGTAGGTATAAAGTTAAACTTATCAAATTATAGTGATAAGTTAAAATTCGTTGTTGAAAACTTAGATTACAAAGTTATCGGTGTTGGACTGCTATTTACTTTAACAGGATTTGTGATGTTTATGTTTTTGTATGCGGCATTTGCTTCGTTGGTTAGTAAGGTAGAAGACGTTAACGGAGCTATAACAATACCTATGATATTATTTATCGCATCATTTTTTGTTAATTTCTATTTGATGGGGGCAAGTGCTAATACAAAATTAGCAGAAATATTATCGTATGTTCCATTAACTTCATATTTCGGAATGGTTACCCGTTATGCACTGACTGATGTAAGTTATTCTAGTTTATGGTTATCATATGGAATATTAGCTTTAACAACTTTTGTTTGTGCTTGGGGTAGTGTTAAAGTTTATCGCTCTGCAACGTTAAGATACGGACAAAAATTAAACTTCTTTAAACTATTACTTGGAAGATAAAAGTATATATTTATATACAAAATATTTTTTGTTGCTGATTTTATAGTGGGGATGCAACTTTAAGAAATTCATCGCTAAGAATGGCAACGAGCCTTATGGCAATGTTTGTAGTGGTAATAGTAAAATGCCAAAAGCATTTTACTTGGAGAATTTTAGACCTTGGCTAAAATTCTAGCCGGAAAATCCACCCACGTAGTGGGTTAGTTGTAGGCGTCCATACCACTACTAACCATTATTAAAATATTTGTAAAGTAATATATACATTTACAATAAGAAATATAGTGAATCTACAAAATATAGGACTGATAGGGAGGG
>NZ_KI271866.1 GCF_000469465.1 Gemella bergeri ATCC 700627
ACAAAAAATATTTTGTATATAAATATATAACTTTTTCACCATTCAGCTACTTTTTTATTTCAGTAATTATTTAAAAAACTTTTTCACAGCGGTTAGAACGTCTGCCACAGATATATCTTGTTTTTCCAGTGTTTTTCGTTCTTTTATTTCTACTAAACCTTCGCTTGTTTTATTACCTACAATAACTTGCAAAGGCATACCTAATAGGTCGGCATCATTAAATTTAACTCCCGCACGTTCATTTCTGTCATCATAAAGAACTTCTACTCCGGCAGCTGTTAATTCTTCGTATAATTTTTCCGCAACTTCTATTTGTTCAGCTTTTTTAGTATCTATACAAATAAGATGTACTTGATATGGTGCAACGATTGATGGCCAGATAATACCTTTTTCATCATTGTGTTGTTCAATAATTGCAGAAATAAGACGTGTTACACCAATACCGTAACAACCCATGTAAAAATGATTTGCACGTCCGTTAGCGTCAAGGTAAGTTACATCCATCGCCTCTGAATAACCTTTACCAAGCTCAAACACTTGCCCTATTTCGATACCTTTGGCAAATTTTACTGGACCTGATAAATCTTCTGCCAAGTCTCCTTCTTCAATCATACGCAAATCATAATGCGCATCAATAGGATAATCGCCGGGATTTACATTAATATAGTGAAATCCTTTTTTATTCGCTCCACAACTGTGATTATACATATATTTAATTGCATTATCGCCGATTATTTTACAGTTTTTAATACCGAATGGCCCCATATAACCTACATAACCACCCATAATTTCTTCTATTTCTTGTTCGGTAGCCATTTCTACTTCTGATGTACCGGTGGCTTTCGTAAATTTAAGATCATTTAATTGATCATTTCCGCGCATTAGAACTAAATAATATTCGCCATCCGCTTTTAGTGCCAGAGCTTTCATAGCACGATTAGTTTCAACTCCACAGTATGCAGCTATCGCATCAATTGTTTGTTGTTCAGGTGTTTCTAACAATTCACGTTCTTTTCTCTCAAAACCTGTCGGCATTTTATAATTTTCTTCTACAACAACGGCAGTTTCGATATTTGCAGCATAGTCACTTTCTTCGGTATAAACAATTGTATCTTCTCCTATTTCCGCTAATGCTTGAAATTCGTGCGTGTAGCTACCGCCAATATTTCCTGAGTCCGCTTTTACTATGCGATATTTTAAACCTAATCTACTAAAAATTTTACTATACGCACCATAATAATCGTTATAAGACTTTCTCAATGATTCCGGAGTATCATGGAATGTATAACCATCTTTCATTATAAATTCTTTTGTTCTCAAAAGTCCTAAACGGGGGCGAATTTCATCACGGAATTTAGTTTGAAATTGATATAAATTTACCGGAAGTTGTTTATAAGATGTCACCATGTTATTTACAGTTTGACAAATCACCTCTTCTGCAGTTGGACTAAGGGCATATCCCGCACCTTTTCTATCTGTAACACGCATAAGCTCGTCACCCATTTTGTACCAACGTCCAGATTCTTTCCAATATTCTTCTGATTGAAGGATCGGCATTAACAATTCTGAAGCACCGATTTTTTCATGTTCTTCTCTAATTACCTTTTCTATTTTTTGAATTACTTTATTCGCAAGCGGCAAGTAAGTATAAACTCCAGAAGATACTTGCTTAACCATCCCCGCTTTAATTAACAACTTATAACTAATTGCTTCTGCAGTGGATGGTACTTCTCTTGTCGTTGGAATAAACGTTCTTGATTGTCTCATGTAATACCACCTCTTATATTTTAAAATTAATACTATTATATCATAAAAGTTGGATATTGGCTCACAATATTATAAAATTTAAAATTTTTTCTAAAATTATATATAGCATTTTCTTTTATTAAAATTATATAGTATAATAAAAGGATAATAATTTTATGGAGAATTAAGATGTTTAACTATCCAAATAAAAAAAATAATTTCGTTCAGAAGACTAAATATTCCAATCGTGGAATGGAACTCGAAAGTGATATTAACTTTGCGAATAAATATTACTTAAATAATAATGTTGCCGTCATCCACAAAAAACCGATACCTATCCAAATAGTAGAGGTCAATTATCCAAATCGGGCAAGTGCAATGATTACAAAAGCATTTTATAAAATACCGTCTACTACCGATTATAATGGTGTTTTTAATGGAAAGTATATTGATTTTGAAGCTAAAGAAACTAACTCAACAACATCTTTTTCCTTAAACAATATTCATGAACATCAAATTATTCATATGAAACAAATATTAAAGCATGGTGGTATTACATTTATTATTGTACGATTTAAAAAAATAGATAGAACTTTTCTTCTTCCTTTTAAAAATTTTCTGTTTTTTTATGAAAGAGCGATAAATGGCGGAAGAAAATCTATAAAATTAGTCGAATTCGAGGAAAACGGATTTGAATTAACTTTCCACTACAAAATTAGATTAGATTATTTAAGTATTATAAAAAATAATGAAAGTGAGTTTTAATATTAAATGAAAAACATATTTAAATATATTAGTTCAATATTTTTTACATTAGCCTTAATTTTATTTTTTGTTGTTCTGGCATTTTTTGCTAAAGAACTTAAAGATGTACCTGATATAACAAGAGCAAATCTTCAAGATCCGCTATCGTCGGAAATATATGATAAAAACCTTAACTTAATCGCAACCGTCGGTGCAGAAAAAAGAGATTATGTATCCATTAACGACATTCCGGAAAACGTAAAAGATGCTGTGCTTTCTACTGAAGATTCCCGCTTTTATTCACATATCGGTTTGGATCCTATACGTTTGATTAAAGCCGTCATTGTTAATGTTCGTTCAAACTCCGCACGTGAAGGGGCCAGTACAATAACACAACAAGTAGTTAAAACTTCTCTACTTACAGCAGAAAAGTCATTAGAAAGAAAAACTCAAGAAGCCTATCTATCTTTAAAACTGGAAAACAAATATTCCAAAAACGATATACTTGAGATGTATCTTAATAAAATTTATTACTCTGACGGACAATACGGAATAAAAACAGCAGCAAAATATTTTTATAACAAAAACTTGAATGAGCTTACTATCCCGCAAATAGCACTTTTAACCGGTATTCCTCAACAACCTATCCTATATAATCCTTATGATTATCCGGAAGATGCAACAAAACGTCGTAACACCGTTTTGTACGCTATGTTAAACAATGACAAAATAACAAAAGAAGAATACGACAAAGCGATAAATACTCCAATAACTGAAGGCCTAGTCAGCAAAACAAAAGAAGAAAGAGCCAATCAGCATACATACAACCCTAAATATGCTGCCTATATAGATTTATTAAATAAAGAATTAAAAGAGAATAAAAACTTTGAAAATGTTAAAGATCCTTTTTCTTTAGGTTTAAAAATCTACACTAACCTTAATTCAGAACTTCAAATTTATGTTCAAGATATGTTAGATAATCAACGCGCTCCAATGAAACCACACGCTTCTCAAGCCGCAATATCAGTTATTGATACAAAAACCGGTTTAATCGAAGCAGTCGGCGGAGGTAAAAATTATAAAGCCGGCGGTTATAACTATGCAACGGATGCAAAAGTTCAACCCGGTTCTGCAATTAAACCGCTAGTAGACTATGCACCCGGCATTGAGTACTATGGTTGGGACAGTCAAACTACATTCTCAGATACACCTTATAAAATAGCCGGAACAAATTTCTATATTCAAAACTGGGATAGAGCCTATCACGGAAATATTTCTATGCGTCGAGCTTTATCTTGGTCATATAATATACCGGCAGTTAGAGCCTTTGAAAGAGTTGGTTTCGAACGTTCTAAACACTTCGCCGAAAGATTAGGCATTCCCGTTTCAAAAGATGAGCCGACCACCGCTATTGGTGGTAACGTTGACGGAGTTTCTCCGTTACAAATGGCAGGAGCATTCGCAAGTTTCGGTAATAAAGGATACTACAATAAACCATCAACGGTTGTGAAGATATTTAATGCTAACGGACGAGAACTGCAATCCATGAAAGAACAACCGGTAAAAGCAATGTCGGAGGAAACCGCCTACCTTATGACCTCAATACTGAAAGATGTATTATCAAACAACGGTACATCGCCGAACGGTAAAGTTAAAAACTTTGATATGGCAGGTAAATCCGGATCAAGTACCTTTGACGATAGTGCATATCATAACTATGGAATTGATGTAGTAAACTCAACCAAAGATAGCTGGATGATCGGATATTCTACAGAATACACCGTTTCTGTTTGGCAAGGTGCAGATACAGTGGACTCCGCAGCTAAAGCACTTTCTCCCGCTCATGCAGCAACAACACAACAAATAATGGCAGATATAATGAAAAAAGTTTCGGACAACAAAGCACCTGCTCCTTTCGAAAAACCTGCCGGTATTGTTACTAAAAACGGTGTTGAATACTCCAAAGAACGTAACACGGAAACAGATTATATGTACGCCGGTAGTAACCGTGATGCAGTATATCAAGCTAAAGCTGCTGAAAATGAACGAAACGGCAGATCTTCTCTTACCACAGCATTTAATTCAATAAGTGGTACTGCAGGATCTAATTCAACAACTAACAGTAGAAATACAAAACGAAACACTAGAAGATAAAAAAGCGACTTAAAAACCGTGATTTCATTAGAAATCAGTTTTTAAGTCGCTTTCTTACTTTTAGAAAGGCTCTTTAAAGTAAATTTTATTAAAATTTTTAACTTTCTAGCCGGCTTCTTTTTTATTATACAATTTCTTCTTGTAGATTTTGTTTTATCTGAAAATACCTAAAAAAAGGGACTTTGAATTAATCCCTTTTTTTCTATACACTAATCTTTTAATTTTACAGTCGGTCTTGCTTCATATACTACAGCCCCTGTTGGTATATCATGTTTAACGACAGCATTCGCTCCTATTTTTACATTATCACCAATAGTTACATTACCCAACACCTTAGCTCCGGCGCCTATCATAACATTATTGCCAACCGTTGGATGACGCTTTATAGGATCAAAAGTTGTACCACCTAGCGTTGTTCCATGATAAAGGGTTACATTATCGCCTACTACGGCTGTTTCTCCAATTACAACTCCCATTCCATGATCTATAAATAAACCTTTTCCTATTTTTGCACCGGGATGAATCTCTATCCCTGTTATTCTTCTCGCCCTTTTAGAAAATACCCTAGCTAAAGTGTAGTGATTTTTCTTATAGAGTTTATGTGCAAAAAAATGATAATTAAGAGCTTTTATATGGGGATAAGTTAAATAAACCATTAATTTAGACTTAGCAGCAGGATCCTCTTTCAGTACTCTATTAATATTATAGCGTAAATTTTCAAAAAATTTCATTATATTTCTACATGAACAACATCTTCGAATTCAAGTACAGATAAATATTTATCTACACCATCAGGAAGAATGGTTACAATTTTTTTATTTGGATACTTCTCTGCTGCTTTTTTAGCACCGGCTATTGCCGCCCCTGATGAAATACCTATCCCTATACCTGTTGTTCTTAAGAAATTTTTTGTTTCTTCAATAGCTTCTTTACTTGATACAGTAAATATATCATTCATGTAGTCTTTTTTAAAGTTTTCCGGTATAAATCCTGTACCAATTCCTTGAATTTTGTGAACTCCGCCATGTCCTTCACTTATAGCTGGAGACTCTGCCGGTTCTACTGCTATTGATATAACTTCAGGTTTATGCTCTTTTAAATACTTGGCTACTCCGGTAAAAGTACCACCTGTTCCTACACCGGCTACAAACACATCAATATCCGGAACTTGCTCCAAAATCTCTTTTGCCGTTGTTTTGTAATGATAATTCGGATTAGCGGGATTATCAAATTGGCTTAATGAAATAGCATTATCGTATTTTTCTATAATTTGTGCAGCTTTTTCAATAGAACCTTTAATTCCTAATTCTTTAGGTGTAAGAATTAACTGAGCACCATACGCCTTAATAATATTACGACGTTCTACACTCATACTCTCAGGCATAATAATAACAGCCTTAATCCCAAGAACTGAAGCTAAAATTGCAACGGCAATACCGGTATTACCGCTGGTCGGTTCAACAATAATTGTATCTTTATTGATTGCATTTTGACGCATAGCTTCTTCTAACATTCCAAGAACAGCACGATCTTTTACACTACCTCCTAAATTATACTTTTCCAGTTTCACAAAAATATTTGTGTTATCTAGTTGATAAACAGGTGTATCCCCTACAAATTTTAGTGATGTCGCTATCATAAAACTTCCTCCTTTTTCTTTTCAATTACGAATATTTTATTTATTGACTATGATTATATCATAAACCATTTATAAAAATAAAGAGTTTGCTTGAATTTTTTCGTATTCTACTACATTTTTAAATAATTAATAAAACAACCTGCTGTAATTAAGTTTTACAATGTTAATTTGTTATAATGCAAGTTGTTAAATTTTATTTTATTATTATTTTTTCCATATCATTCGGTAAAGGACAAGTTATATCTATTTTATTTTCAGTTATCGGATGTTCAAACTGCAACTGTCTACAATGCAATGCCTGACGTTTTATCAGTTGCAAACTCCCTCCATACAACTCATCTCCTAAAAGAGAGTGTCCTATATACTTCATATGAACTCTTATTTGATGAGTTCTTCCGGTAAAAAGTTGAAGTTTTACCAAACTGATATTTTTTTTGTTATAATATTTCATCAATTCAAAAGATGTCTTCGCATATTCTCCGTCTTCTGCCACTTCTCGTGTAATTATACTCTTTTTCTGTCGTTTTATATTAGCTTCTATAACTCCATGTTTTTCCACTTTACCTAAGACAAGCGCTAAATAAAACTTATTAATCTTCATTTTACTGAATAAAGCATGAATATGTCTGTGTTTAGCTATCAACACCAACCCTGAAGTATTTTTATCAAGTCTTGTTACTATATGCGGAATTGTAGTATATTTTTGCTCTTTAAAATAATAATTTACCCTTTCTAAAAGCGATTCGTCTTCTTCATTACGTGATGGAATAGAGGGGAGATTAATCTCTTTATTCACAATTAATAAATATTCGTCCTCGTACACAATCTCAAACGGTGAATCAATAAATCTTACTTGCTCACTAAATTTTTCGCCGGGCAGTGTAATTTCAACTTTATCACCTTTTTTCAGATTATAACGAACATTTTCTTCTTTTTTATTTACCTTGATACTTCCACCATTATCAAATTTTATGCGAGTTAATGTTTTTTTGAAATATTATTGGCTAATAAAAAATCACGAAGCAATTGATTTTCTTCTACATTAAATTTTAAAATTAAATTACTCATCTCCGATAAACGATCTCTTTACTCTCTTCCAAAAATCAACGTCATTGTATCTAATAAAAGAAATTTTTTTGTCTTCCGCCAAAGTTATTTTTATTTTTGATACGGTGTTATAATTAAAATCCATATAATCAACCCTTATTCTATGATCATCATACTCATTAGGTATAATTACAAGCTCATCATCTTTTGATAAAATAATAGGATTTCCTAATGTTCGATAAACTAGATTATTTAGTGCCGCTATCTCGGTTACTTGAAATAAGTCCATTTGCGGATGAATGACCGCTCCACCTAAACTTTTATTATAAGCTGTTGAACCTGTGGGTGTACTGATACATAACCCATCTCCACGAAAATTTTCGAAATGTTCACCATTAATATAAACCCTCGCCGCATAAGTTGAACCTGTCACGCTGTCAACGGTTACTTCATTTAGTGAATAATAATCGGCTATAAGGTTATTATCTTTACAATAAGCATTAATCCTAAGAAGTGGATACTGGTCAATCACGGGTTCAATTGACACCATATCATGGAAAATTTTTTCGAAGTTTTGAACGGAATAATCTGTATAAAACCCTAAATGTCCGGTGTGAATAGATAAAAATTTCACATCATTTACTATATCAACATATTTATTGAAGGTACGAAGTACCGTCCCATCCCCACCTACTATAAATACATAATCCGGTGTCTTCTTACTTTCTTCCATTCCGTTAAATAACAATAATCGTTTTAATTTAGTAGCTATTTCTTGCGAAACGTCATCATCTCTTATCTCTACACTAAATGTTCCCTTTAGCATCTTGCACCTCACCTTTTATTTTTTCATAGTTCTCCAACCAAACATTAACAAAATCCGGTGATAAAGCTCCCTGTTTTCTATCGATCCAATCTTGTAATTTGTTAACATTATATTTCAAAATCTCATCAATTTTTTGCCCATATTTATAACGCTCTTTATTTTGGTTATATTCTTCTTCATCAAGTAAAAAATATTTTCCGTCCGGATATTTTTTAATATCCAAGTCATAATCAATATACTTTACTCCATCAACATCATAGATAAACGGACTGCTAAGGTTAGAATAATAATGAACACCGTCTTCTCTAAACATACATATTATATTGAACCAACAATCATTGTGAAAGTACACAAGAGCCACTTCTTTTGTAACCCAAGTACGACCGTCACTTTCAGTTACAAGAGTTCTATTATTTGCTAATATTAAAACTTGTTCATCCGCTTCAAGAACAATATTTTTATGCCAAATTCTATGAATAGAGCCATCATGCTTATAAGCAATTATTTTTACAACGTCACCCTTTTTGGGTTTCTCTCCAATATACATAGTGCCTCCTTTCACTATTTTTTAACTTTTTCCTTTTAATTATATCATATTTTTTCTTTTATAGACTACTAAGATTTGTCACTTTTAAACTTTTTCAAATGTTTTATTCACTGTTATTCTCACTTAATAAATGACCGAAGTGCCTCTAAGTAATTATTTTAATAACCTTTACTCCGTTAAAAAATTAATTTTTCTTTACCAATATTAGTTAGACAATAAAATATTTTTAAAAGATAAAAAGCCGAGATTTTTAGAATATATCCCACCATTTGGGACTTTTCAGATAGTTGTATATAAGTACAACTTTCTTTATTTAGTTTGTATATTTCTATTTTATTTGTTAACTTCATTAAAAATAGTCCCCCAAAACTCGGCTAAGTTTTAGGGAACTAGTACCATTTTTTCACTTTTTTAATTCGTATTTTTTATACCTTATCTCTTGTAAAATATTCATAAATGTCTTCTCTTATAGGTGTTAATGTTTTGTAGTAAAACTGAATTACAGTATCTTTACTTTTTTGTCTATGCACTAATTTCGGACTTCCTATTGTTTTCATTTCTCCTAAAAAGTAGAATACTCTTGCACTATCTTTATCGTCTTTGTTTTTTCTCATAAAAAGATAAATTTTCGTATCCTTATTATAAAAATATTCACACTCTTTTGAATTAAGATTTCTTCTCGGTTTTGACATTGAAGTAAATCTATTGTCAGGAAGGAAACCATGTGTATAATCATGATTAAATGAATTTTCATCAATATCATAGTTAATAAATACCGGTAATGTTTTAGTTTGTTCATCATATTTATATCCCCCTATTGCTAAAGGTACATAATTAATACTCCACGAAAAAAGTTTACAAATATCTTCAAAGCTGTATTTTTCATAAAGAACAAAATTAGTATTGTTATATAATTTATTTTTATATTTTTCATCGTATATATAAATCCCGTAATCTATCAGCTCTGTAATTAACTTTTTAAAAATTTTCGAACTTAACTCTGTTTTAAATTCTTTTGATATTTTCAGCATTTTTTCTTTTTCGTTTAAAAATATACAATCACTAAATCTTTTTTTCGTAACACTACTGGTTACAAAATTATTTGTTAATATCTTTTTGCTTACTTCCAATTCGTAGTCCGCAATAAACTTATTATAACTATTTAACATTATCTTTTTTAAACTGTGCTCTATATTTTCAGTTTTTGTTAGAAGTAATTTTAATATTTGTAATTCCTCTATTTTTTTACTTAAAATTAAATTTTTTGATATAAAACTTAACATATTTTCTTGAGTTTTAGTTAATTTATTTTTATACTTATACTCCGGTTCTTTTTTAGACAAAAATGTGTAATAACTTCCGGCTACTTCAAATATCTTTCTTATATCAAAATTGTTATCAAAATCATAATACGCAGGAATTTTACCCAGTTTATTTTTCAACGAAAAATATTCATCTGTTATTAAATGCCAAGTATTTAATTTCACACTATCTATTGATTTATATATGTGTTGTTTAGAAATATTATCAAAGTGAATTGTTGATGTCCCCGGCAAATATCTCGTACCTTGAGCAAGAAAACGACGAATATTGTCTTTATCATAACTGTTATCCCCGGAAAGTGCTACCGGTATTAAAAAATTATTTTTATAATTCGCAATAAAATCAATTATAACGACAAAATCTTTAAAGGCTGCTTTTCTTAAGCCACGCCCCAGCTGTTGAACAAAAACAATCGCACTTTGCGTAGGGCGAAGCATAACAATCTGATTCACTTCCGGAATATCAACTCCCTCGTTAAAAATATCAACTGTAAAAATATAATCTAAAATTTCTCCATTATCACTTACAAGTTTGTTAATTTCTTCTTCACGCTTTTTAATACTGTCATCGCCCGTTAAATAAGAAGTTTTATATCCTTTTTTGTTAAATTTTCCTGATAATTCTTTTGCTTCTTTTTTTGTTGAGCAAAAAATTAAACCTTTTACCCTCTTTCCTGAGTACCCATAATAACTTATTTTATTAATAATATGATTTACTCTCTCATCTGTTACAAGTTTATTAAAATCAGTAAAATCATCTAAACCTTTTCCATTAACGATTAAATCACTAATCCCAAAATAGTGAAAAGGGCAAAGTAAATTTTGTTCCAATGCTTCTTGAAGCCTTATTTCATAAACAATATTATTATCAAACAAATCATAAATATTAAATCCATCTGTCCTATCCGGACTTGCCGTCATTCCTAAGAAAAATCTCGGTTCAAAATAATCTAAAATTCGTAAGTAACTTTTTGCTCCGGCTCTATGAACTTCATCTATAATTATTTCATCAAAATGTTTCTTACTAAAACCGGATAGCACTTCTTCTTTTGATAAAGTTTGCACCGTTGAAAAAATAAAATCCACTTCTAGTTTCTTATTAGTCCCACTAAGAAGACCATATGTTTTAGTATTCCCAAAAATACTTTTAAATGTTTCAAGAGCTTTTTTGGCAATTTGTTCCCTATGCACTACAAATAGTATCCTTCTCGCCTTTACATTTCTTATTGCAAAAGCGGCAGCATAAGTTTTACCTGTTCCTGTAGCTGAAATCAAAAGTGCTCTTGTGTTATTTTTACGTATATTGATAAAATTTCTTATAAAATTTTCCTGCATTTTATTTGGAATTACAACTTTTGACTTTAGAGAACTTTTTTCTTTATCTGCTATTTTATATTTCAAATACTGATTTTTATATTTTTTTAGTATACTTGTGTAATCGGTGGCGTTTCTCCATAAATTACTAAATTCCGTCAAAATTTCTGTAGCTAAAGAATTATCATCTTCTATCAAAGTGTTCCACTCTTTATTCGTTGTTAAAGCATTAATAGTAAGGTTTGCACTTCCTAACAACACTCTCCACCCGTCATCATACTTAAATAAATATCCTTTGGTATGAAATCCTATTTTATTAGTTTCAACATCAAAGATTTTTAATTCTATATTTTTAAATTTTGCTAATTTATCCAATACTTTTGGAGAATTAAAATATAAATAATTTGTTGTTAAAATTTTTCCATGAATATTTTTTTCTTCTAAATTTTTTAATATTTGAAGTAATCCGGTTAAGCCGCTTTCTGAAATAAATGCTACACTGAAAATAAATTCTGAACACCCATCCAACTCTCTTTCTAATGTGCTTAGTACCTTTTTAGCATTCAAATGATCATTATATATAAAAGTATTTTTCATATGCTTTATCCATTTATCTTTTCATAAGTTAACACAGCTTCTTTCATAATTTTTACATTATGAACCCGTACTATCCTTGCGCCACGTCTTAATGATTCAATGGATAAAATAGTGCTTACTACATCTCTATCTTTAGGTTTTGTATTCCCTCCTAAAATGTAATCCGTCGTTCTTTTTCTACTAACAGCGTACAGAATTTCACAATTCAAAGAAGACAATAAACTAAGATTTTTTGTGATAGTTAAATTAGCTTCCGCAGTTTTCCCAAATCCCATGCCCGGATCAACTATAATATTATCCTTTTTCACACCGGCATTTAGACAAATATCAATACTTTCTCCCAATTCTTTTAATACTTGTTCTATTTCCTTAGTTTCTACTACACCACCATTGTGCATCACAATAATCGGAATATTATATTTTGCAGCGATTTGTGCCATATTGCTATTCTTAGCTCCATTAACATCATTAAGAATATCCACCCCTTGCTTTATCATGTATTCTGCAACATTTTCTTTATAGGTATCTACGCTAAAACAAATATTAGGAAATTCTTTTCTTAATGTAGGAAAAATACTTTCCAATCTTTTTATCTCTTCTTCCTCCGGCACAACAACCGCTCCCGGTCTGGTAGATTCCGCTCCAATATCAATAATATCCGCTCCGTCTTCAATCATTTTTTTTACCTGTTTTTTTGCACAATTAACGTCAAAAAAATCCCCACCGTCCGAAAAAGAATCAGGTGTAAAATTTAAAATTCCCATTATTAGATATTTTTTTTCATTTAAAAGTTTTCTTAATTTACTCATTATATTACCTACTCTTCTTATTTTTTATAATTATAACACTCATCTACATTAAAATAAAGATGAGCGCTTTTTTACAACATATCAACACAACCCTTTCTTTACTTTTTTAACTTACTGTTATAAAATTATTCTATATATTATTTTACAAATATTTTAGTAAT
>NZ_KI271867.1 GCF_000469465.1 Gemella bergeri ATCC 700627
CTGCGAGGTTAGATCGTTGCCAGGCTTTTGTTTAACTCCCTTTTGGGAGTTTTTATTTTGGCTCAACAAAAAATCGGACTGATGAAAAATCAAGTCCGATTTTTTATAACAAATTTACAAAAAAGATAAGAGAGCAACGTATAAATGTTTTAACATAATATAAGAGCAACTAAACAAAAAGATTGTTTGGTTGCTTCTAGTTTCTTATTTATAATCTGCTTCTTTGTCGACGAAAACATAAACGCTGGGGTGTTTTTTTAAAATAGTACATGGAACATTCTCATCTATTAAATCGCCGGAAGTAAGATATTTAATAGCTTCTTTTTTCTCTTTACCGAAAGCTAAAAGAATAATATGTTTAGCACGCATAATATCATTAATGCCCATAGTAACAGCTTGTTTAGGAACTAAATCTATATTATTATCGAAAAATCGTGAATTTGCTTTAATAGTTTCTTCTTTTAAGTCTACAACATGAACTCCTGTTTCAAAAGATGTACCCGGTTCATTAAAACCGATATGTCCGTTAGAGCCGACACCTAATATTTGTACATCGATAACGGTATTATTTAGTTCATTCTGATAATCTTCAAGAGCCTGTTTTAAATTTTTTGCACCGGCATTGGGAATATGAGTATTATTTTTATCAATATCGATATGATTAAATAAATTTGTTTCCATAAATTTGTGATAACTTTCAGGGTGATCATAATTGATACCAACATATTCATCTAAGTTGTATGATTTTATATTTTTATAACTGAAATTTCCTTTTTTAAAATCTTCAATCATTTCATGATAAAGATCGATAGGAGTAGAACCGGTAGCAAGACCCAAAGTAGAATTTTTATTAATAAGTTGTTTCAGTATTTCATAAGCCTTTTTAGAGGCATCTTTTTTTGTTTCAAAAACTAAATATTTCATATTGTTATTCTCCTATTTTATTACTATAAGCAAGTTTCCCACGGGTAAAGGTATTGAGTATTTCATAATCAGAATTTATAACGACAAAATCAGCATCATAGCCAACTTTTAATTTTCCTTTTTTATCACCAAAACCGAGCATTTCCGCAGGATTTTTAGTACATGAATTTATGGCTGAATCTATCGGAATCAACGCTTCTTCAATTAAAATTCTTAAACCGTCAATAACTCGTAAAGTTGAGCCGGCTAAACGTCCATCATCACGATGAGCACTTCCATCTTCGTAAATTTCCATATTCTCACCGCCAAAAACATAAGAACCACGACCACAGCCTTTTGCACACAATGAATCGGTAATCATAATAGCATGGTCACGACCTTTAGCATTAAAATAAGTATTTAGGGCATCAGTCGTTGAATGAATACCATCACAAATAATTTCTCCATAAGTGTCTTTAGAACGTAAAGCGAAGCCGACCTGTCCGCCGTCACGATGATGAAAACCGACCATACCGTTGAACACATGAGTTTGAGAAGTAGCACCATTGGCAAAAGCTAAGTAACTTTCTTTATAGTTGGCAGCTGAATGACCAAGACTAACTTTAATATTTTGGCTTGCTAAGTATTTTGTAAGTTTGTAATCAATATCTTTTTCGCAAGCTATAGTAATAAGTTTTATAAGATTATTACTAGCCTGTTGGAATTTCTTAAATTGTTCAATACTTGGAGTTTGAATACATTTTAGAGGTTGAGCACCTCGTTTTTCAGCATCCAGATAAGGACCTTCAAAGTGAATACCAAGTATTTCAGCACCATCGTAACCTGCTTCATAAACATTGGCAATGTTTTTCACAGCTTTTAATAGAACTTCTTCTGTTTGGGTAATAGTTGTTGGTAAAAATGAAGTTACCCCCTCACTCGGTATATTTTTAATCCAATTACGTAAACCGTCTTCTGTTGCATCGTTTGTATCATAGCCGTAAGCACCATGAGTATGAATATCTATAAATCCCGGTAAGATACGATTATTTTCAAAATCATAATCGACGGTATCAAAATGATTATAATCATAGATGGAAATTATTTTTCCTTCTTTTATTTCAAGTGTTAACGGTAAAAACTGACTATTAGACCATACTTTTGTACTACGTATTAGCATATAAAACAAACTCCTTTTAATATTTTAAAATTTAATGTGTTAAATTTATGTTATCTTAATGGTAACACAGAAAGAGTAGTTTTGTAAAGTAGGAAAAGATTAAATAAAAATTTGATTTTGAGAGAAAAACTATATTATTATCTACCTTAGTTGTTGGATATTTTTTCTTGTGATATAATGATGAATAAAGTTGTATTGAGTAAAGCGTGGTGATTTTGTGGAAAAAGATATTATAGGAAAAGAAATTTCCGGAAAAGTTATAAAAGTTGAAAATTATGGTTTATTTGTTGAGTTTGATAACAACCAAGGATTTTTACCAAAGCAAAATATGAATATTGGAAAAAAGAGAAAATTGATTGATATTTTTTCTCTTGGTTTTATTGTTAAAGCAAGGGTAATAAATTTTAAAAAAGATTTTTATATTCTCAGTCAAAAGGATAAAATAAATGACGAAAAGAATGTAGAGAAAAAAGCACCTTTTAAAAAAGAAAAAGTAAAAAAGAAAAAAATAAAAAAAGAGAAGATAGATAATGTAGAAAAAGCGGTAATAAATCAAGAACCCAAAATTGAAAAAACTAAAATAACGGATTTGCACAAACTGAGATATTTAGGTAATATGAAAATATCTGTTAAAAAAGGAAAAAAAGCTATAATAGAGTTAGCACAAGAAAATGAAGAGAAGCAAGAATTTTTAGAAATTCCCAATGGTTTTTTAGAACAAATAATAGCTACAACAGAATCAAAAATAAAAAAATTTGAAAATATAAAGCAAGAATTGTTGGAAAAAGGTTATTTAGATAGCAGAGGTCAAAGTGATGAATTTTAATATTTTGTGGGAAAAAAATGAGAAAATAGCATTAGCGCTTTCCGGTGGTGTAGATTCTATTGTTTTGTTTCATCTTTTGGTGACAAAATATAAAAATAGTTATAAAGAACTTGTAGTTTTTCATATTAACCATGGATTAAGGAACGAATCTTTTGAAGAGGCGAGCTTCGTTGAAAAATTTGTGGGCAGTTATAGTGTGAAATTTTATAAAAAAGAATTAAATATGAAAACATTTGTTAAAAAATCACATATTTCTGAGGAAATGTTGGCACGTGAATTAAGATATAAAGCATTTAAAGAAATGGCAAAAGCTGAAAAAATTGATAAAATTTTAACAGCTCATCATAAAAATGATAGAGTTGAAAATATTTTAATGAGATTGCTAAGCGGGAGAAGTATTGATTACAACCTTTCAATAGAAAGTAAGACAATAATAAACGGTTTAAATATTTGTAGACCGTTTTTAGATACTTTAAAAGAAGAATTGGAAAAATATGCCGCAAGGGAGAAGCTAACATATTATACCGATAAAACAAATTTCGATACTGAATATACCAGAAATAATATTCGCCATAATATAGTTCCACTGTTAAACAGCGTTAATAATGCCAGTTTTGATAATCTTATTAATTTTTCGGAGTATTATTTCAACGTGAATACTATTTTAAAAGAGAGTGTCTTAAAAAGAAAAAATACCTACATAAAAGAAAGTTCGAAAAATTTTGTAGTGCTTGATAAAGAAAAATTACTTTTATTAAAAAGAGAAGAAATATTTTTTATTTTTAAAGAGATTTTTATAGATAATTTTTGTGTTTGTGACATCAAACAACGAACTTTGTTTAAGATAATAGAAGATTTAAAACAAAGGGGAGGTAATAAAAGTTATGATGTGAAAAATAATTTTAAAATAGTAGTAGAATATAATAGTATATATATTCATAAAATTGTGAAAAAGTGTTATAATGGTAAAATAGAATTAATTATAGATAAAATTGAAGATAATAAAGAGTATGAATTTTATCAAAATAAGTTTCTAATATCAACAAATACCGAAGGTGCAGAGCTTGGATTTAATAAAGAAGACTTACCACTTATTATTACAACAAGGCGTCAGGGTGATGTAGTAAAAAGAGGCGATATTAATAAAAAATTGTCAAGATTGCTTATTGATGAAAAGATTCCGGCAAGATTGCGTGATGAGTTGGCGGTTGTAAGGAGTGGAAATAGTATTTTGGGAGTTTTAGATATCGGTACTAAGGTTAACAAAAATATAAAATATGACTATTATATAAAAACGAAAGGATAAAGCAGTGGAAAATTTAAAGCAGGATATAGAAAAAATTCTATTTAGTCATGAGGAAATCGTAAATGCTTCCAAAAGAATAGCAAAGCAAATAGAAGAAGATTATAAGGACAAAGAACCGGTGCTTTTATGCACATTAAAAGGTGCGTTACCTTTTATGGCAGAAGTTATGAAGCACATTGATATACATGTTGTAACTGATTTTATTGATGTTTCAAGCTATCATGGTGGGACTTGTTCATCAGGGACGATAAAAATCAATAAAGATGTAGCTATGGACGTTAAAGATAAAGATGTCATTATAATTGAGGATATTGTTGATACAGGCAGAACGTTAAAATGCCTTATTGAATACTTAAAAGAACTCGGTGTGAATAGTGTAACCTGTGCATCTTTAGTGGATAAACCGGAAACACGTGTTGTTGAAGTGCAAGCGGACTATATCGGAATAGAATCTCCAAACGCATTTTTAGTAGGTTTCGGTTTAGATTATGAGGAGAAATATCGAAATCTTCCATATATCGGGGTGTTGAAAAAAGAAATTTACACCAAGTAGATTAGGTGTTATTAAAAACTGAAAAAAAGAAAAGAAATTTTTAGTCAAAAATAGTCAAAACTTTAATTAGATTTAAAGTACATTGTGTTAAAATGAATTACTTTTAGAAAATTAGGATAATAGTAGGAGGTAAAGTTTTTCTTATGAATAATAGAAAAAGGCAGAACCCTTTTCTTGGTATTCTAGCTTTAATAGTTATTGCTATTGGAGTATTTGCTTATTGGCAGCAAGATTTACCGGGGACAACAGAGAAAATAGATTATGCTAAACTTGTCCAAAATATTAATGATGATAAAATTAAGGATATTAGTTTGCAACAAAAAGATGAAAATTACAATGTTAAAGGAACATTAAAAGACGGTAATAAAAACTTTGAAACGGTAGTACCGGCAAGTGATAGTAAAGTAAGAGAACAAATCAACGATAAGGCGAAAGAAGGAAAACTTAGCGTTGTTGAATATAAACCGGCAGAAAAAACGGGTGTAATTCTTCAATTTTTAGGAAATATAATACCGTTTATTTTAATGATGGGACTGTTGGTGTTCTTTATGTCGCAAATGCAAGGCGGCGGTGGTGGAAAAATGATGAATTTCCAAAAATCGAAAGCTAAAAAAATCGATGGAGATGAAGCAAAAATCACTTTTACCGATGTTGCCGGAGCTGATGAAGAAAAACAAGAGCTGGCAGAAATGGTTGAATTTTTAAAAGATCATCGCAAATTTACCAAAATGGGTGCTAAAATACCTAAAGGTGTTTTATTAGAGGGACCTCCGGGAACAGGTAAAACGCTTCTTGCACGTGCCGTGGCAGGGGAAGCAAAAGTACCGTTCTTCTCAATCTCGGGTTCTGATTTTGTTGAGATGTTTGTCGGAGTCGGTGCGAGCCGTGTTCGGGATTTGTTTAAAGAAGCGGAAAAAAGTGCACCATGTATTATCTTTATTGATGAAATAGATGCCGTTGGTCGTAAACGTGGAAGCGGAGTCGGTGGCGGTAATGATGAACGTGAACAAACGTTAAACCAACTTCTTGTAGAAATGGATGGATTTAACGGCGACAAAGGTATAATCGTTATTGCGGCTACTAACCGTGCTGATGTTCTTGACAGTGCATTAAGAAGACCGGGACGATTCGATAGACAAATTAAAGTATCAACACCTGACGTAAAAGGTCGTGAGGCAATCTTAAAAGTTCACGCTAAAGGAAAACCGTTGGCAGAAGATGTTGAATTGAGAAGTCTTGCACAAAAAACTCCGGGATTTTCCGGAGCGGATCTTGCAAATATCTTAAACGAGGCGGCTTTGCTTGCGGCACGGGAAAATAAAAAAGCCATTGAAAAAGAAGATTTAGACGAGGCAATGGACAGAGTTATTGGTGGGCCTGCTAAACGTAGTAGAGTCTACACTCCAAAAGAAAAACGTTTAGTAGCATATCATGAGGCAGGGCATGCAATCGTCGGAATGGTTTTAGACAGTGCAGATAAAGTACAAAAAGTTACTATTATCCCACGTGGTGATGCCGGTGGTTATAATTTAATGATACCGGAAGAAGAAAAATACTTCCAAACAAGAACGGATCTAATCGACAAAATTTGTGGATTGTTGGGAGGACGTGCTGCGGAGCAAATCTTCTTTAATGAAGTATCAACCGGTGCTCATAACGACTTCGAACGTGTGACGGCAATTGCCCGTGCAATGGTAACGGAGTACGGTATGAGTGATGCTGTAGGACCGATGCAAGCACCATACCATGATCCATACAGCGGACGTCAATTATCAAGTATAGGTAATTATTCGGAAGATATGTTGAAAGAAATCGACGGAGAAGTACGAAAAATAATTAATGAATGTTATACAAAAGTGCTTCATATTATAGAAACTCATAGAGAGCAATTGGAGTTAATAGCTCAAACACTGATGAAAGTGGAAACAATTGACAGAAAAGAAATCGTTGCTTTATATCAATTCGGTAAAATGCCGAAAGAACTTAGCGAAGAAGAAGCTGAGCAATTAGATAGAATAGTCAATAAAAAATATTATGAAGAACAAGCTCGTTTGGAAAAAGAAAAACAACAAGAAGAAATAATTGATGTTTCTGCAGATGAAAATATAACAGATAATGAATAAGAAATCTCCCCATAAAGAGGCTCTGTGTCAAATACGGGGCATGAGA
>NZ_KI271868.1 GCF_000469465.1 Gemella bergeri ATCC 700627
TAATAATTTCACTATTAATATCTTAATAAATTATTTATCACCCTTTTTAGAAAAAAATTTATTTTTCTCTTGTTTTTTGTATATACTTCTGATACAATTATTAGTGAAGTAATTGTTATATTACTTCGAATGTTCTTTTATTATAAGTCTCCCTAGCTTATAATAAAGACTTTTCATATTTACTCCCTTATTTCTACCTTACAATATTTTTTGTAAGGTAGGTTTTTTTATTTTATATTTTCCCACAAATAATATACTCCTATTGTAAAATATATTGTTTCTTACTTTTATTGAATATTTAGAAAATTATTTTATATCACCTTACTCAGTAATATGACTTCTTAATTTTCCTATCATTTTCACTACAGTTCCAAAAATTTTCCTTGACTTATAATGTTTCCTAGGGTAAACTATTGTGTAGAAGTAAAAGATAGGAAGTGGGAATTATGATTGAAATAAAAAATTTATCCGTTACTTATAAATTGGTACCGGCGCTTGATAATGTATCGTTAAATATAACCGATTCCAATATAATCGGAATTATCGGACCAAATGGCGCAGGGAAATCTACTTTATTAAAGGCTATGCTAGGTATTATTAATTTTACCGGTAATGTTAATATTGATAATAAAGATATAAATTTATCATTAAAAAATATTGCTTATGTCGAACAAAAAATAAATATAGATTATACTTTTCCAATTAAAGTAAAAGAGTGTGTTTCCTTAGGTTTATATCCGAAAATAAAACTATTTCACGGTTTGAAATCTGAGGATTGGAAAAAGGTTCAAAAAGCATTAGAAATTGTTAATTTAACCGAATTTTCCGAAAGACAAATTAGTGAATTATCCGGTGGGCAATTTCAAAGGGTTCTAATAGCCAGATGTTTAGTTCAAGAAGCGGACTATATTTTTTTAGATGAACCTTTTGTCGCAATTGATTCTGTGAGTGAAGATATTATAATGAATACCTTAAGAGAATTAAAAGCACAAGGTAAGACTATTCTTATTGTTCATCATGATTTGAGTAAGGTAAAATCTTATTTTGATAAAATACTTATTCTTAATAAACAACTTATAGCTTTCGGGAATACCGATGATACTTTTACTAAAGAAAATCTTAAAAGAGCCTATGGTTCTAATATTTTTGTAACAGGAGGGGAATAATATGATTAAAGAATTTATAGATGGTTTATATAATTATCATTTCTTGCAAAACGCTCTGATTACAGCTATTATTATTGGTATTGTAGCAGGTGCGGTTGGTTGCTTTATTATTCTTCGCGGTATGTCTTTGATGGGGGATGCTATTTCTCATGCTGTCTTACCGGGTGTTGCCGTGTCTTTTATTCTGGGTATCAACTTCTTTATCGGAGCCATTGTTTTTGGGCTTTTGGCATCTGTTATTATTACTTATATAAAAGGAAACTCTATTATTAAAAGTGATACCGCTATTGGAATTACCTTTAGTTCATTTCTTGCACTTGGGGTTATTCTTATAGGAGTTGCTAACAGTTCAACAGATTTATTTCACATCTTATTCGGTAATATTCTTGCCGTTCAGGATATTGATATGTATATCACCATCGGTGTAGGTATCTTTGTCTTGCTTATAATAAAGTTATTTTTCAAAGAGTTATTAATAACTTCTTTTGATGGATTACTTGCACAGGCTATGGGTATGAAAGTTAATTTCTATCATTATCTTCTAATGATTTTATTAACGTTGGTTTCTGTTACCGCTATGCAAAGTGTTGGTACTATTTTAATAGTTGCTATGCTTATTTCACCGGCTGCTACAGCTTATCTTTACGCAAACAGTCTAAAAGTTATGATAATTTTATCTTCAACAATAGGGGCTGTATCTTCTGTGTTAGGATTATTTATAGGTTATTCATTTAATATTGCTGCAGGTTCCAGTATTGTATTAACATCTGCCGTTATATTTGTTGTCAGCTTCTTCATAGCACCAAAACAACGTTTTTTCAAACATTAAATAAAATTATTTAATGTTTTTATAAAAAATTATTTTAATAAAGGAGGACCTATAATATGAAAAATATTAAAAAATTAGGTTTTATTTCTCTTCTTTTGGCATTAGTTGTCGGGCTTTTCGCCTGTTCTGCAGGTCAAAAGAACAATTCAAATACCAGCGAAACTACTAAACTTAAAGTCGTCGCTACCAACTCTATTATTGCCGATATTACTAAAAATATTGCCGGCGATAAAATTGATTTACACAGTATAGTTCCGGTTGGGCAAGATCCCCACGAATATGAGCCTTTACCTGATGATGTGAAAAAAACTTCAGAAGCTAACTTAATATTTTACAATGGTATAAATCTTGAAACAGGCGGCAATGCTTGGTTTACAAAACTTGTAAAAAATGCTAATAAAACAGAAAATAAAGATTATTATGCTGTAAGTGATGGTGTTGAAGTTATCTATTTAGAAGGTAAAAATGAAAAAGGTAAAGAAGACCCTCACGCATGGTTAAATCTTGAAAACGGAATGATATATGCAAAAAATATAGCTAAACAATTAATAGAAAAAGATCCAAAAAATAAAGATTTTTATGAACAAAATCTTAAAAACTACTTGGAAAAATTAACAAAATTAGATAATGAAGCAAAAGATAAATTTAATAATATCCCTACCGAGAAAAAAATGATTGTAACTAGTGAAGGTTGCTTCAAATATTTCTCTAAAGCATACAATGTACCATCAGCTTACATTTGGGAAATTAACACCGAAGAAGAAGGGACACCTGAGCAAATCAAAGCACTTGTAGAAAAACTTCGTAAAACTAAAACTCCGTCATTATTTGTTGAAAGTAGTGTAGATGATCGCCCAATGAAAACTGTATCTAAAGATACTAATATACCTATTTATGCTAAAATCTTTACAGATTCTGTTGCTGAAAAAGGTGAAAGAGGAGATAGTTACTACGATATGATGAAATGGAATTTAGATAAAATTTCTGAAGGACTTGCTAAATAATGTGGTCGATTCAATTAAATCAAAATCAAAATACTAAACCTATAGATCATATATTAGTGCAACAAAGTGAAATAACACAATATATACTTAAATTAAAATTACTATAGTTACCAAATAATAATTACTCAAAAAATACCTAGAGGTTGATTAATCAATCTCTAGGTATTTATTATCTTATTCTCAATTTGTTTCAAAAACGCTCTAAATATAACGTTTTAGCCGTTTTATACAGAGATAACTGCCCAAAATTTTAGGTAAAAATGTGGATATTTTGCGGATATATTATTTAGTAAATATATTTATTAAATAAATTAGTTTCATCTAAATTTCTAGCTACCTTCTCTAAAATATCATCTGTTGAATATCTTTCAAAAAATTCAGATTTGTTAAAAGTTTTGCCTACTTCAAAATCCTCAATCATTTTATCAACTGTTTTATTATTGATAAGCAATTCAAATTTCACCTCGGTGTAAATAATGTTTTCATCGCCAAACCACTCTTTACAATAAACTTTTTTAATTTTCATAGGGACAAATGCAATATCTAATCCTAACTCTTCAATAATTTCAGAAATTGTTAAATCTTCCTCCTCAAATTTGACATCACTACAAATTTTTACTTTTTTATTCCCGTTTACATAATATCACTTTTTATTTTCTAATTTTAACATTTTTTATTCTCCTTTTTTGTTTAAATAATATTCATGAAGTTTTTTAGCGACTTTCAAAGTCATGTTCTCAATAGAATATTTTCCACTTCTATAATTTTGAATAACACTTAACGCAACGCCAGTATCTTTTGATAT
>NZ_KI271869.1 GCF_000469465.1 Gemella bergeri ATCC 700627
AAAATAAAATAAATAATTAATAAAAAATTATAGTTAGCACTTTCAAAATATATTCAAATTAAAAGGAAATAATTATTTTAATAATAAATTTAAAGATGTAAAAACACTTTCTTTTTTTCAAAGATTATGATATAATTTAAAGTGCAGTGAATGAAAGTGTTTTTATTAGGGATATGAAACTATTTTGTTCATAAAAATTTAGTAAAAATAATTACTTAAAATATCTAAAACTATATATTATAATGGAGGTTTTTTTATGAAAGCGAAAAACAGAAAAGTAGTTTTAATAGGAGCAGGAATGGTAGGGATGAGCTTTGCTTATCAATTATATTCAAGCGGTGTATGTGAAGAACTTGGACTAATTGATTTCTTCCCGGAAAAAGCTGAAGGGGAAGCAATGGACTTAAACCACGCAGGTGCTTTAGTACCACCTATTAAAGTAACATCAGGCGGATATGAACAATGTGCTGATGCTGATGTTATTGTTATCGCTGGAGGTCTTCCTCAAAAACCAGGTGAAACACGTCTTGACTTAGTAGATAAAAATATTAAAGTTGTTAAAGATATGTCAGAACAAATTGTTAAATCTGGATTTGACGGAGTTATCGTTATTGCATCTAACCCGGTTGACGTATTGACAAACGCATTACAAAAATTCACAGGATTCCCAAGAAACAAAATTGTTGGTTCTGGAACAACTCTTGATACTTCAAGATTCCGTTACATGTTAGGAGACAAATTAAATATTGCTCCAAACAGTGTACGTGGATATATCGTTGGTGAACATGGTGATACTCAATTAGCGGCATGGAGTAATGTATATGTATATGGAAAACGTTTCGATGATTTCTTAGCTACTTCTAAATACACTGCAGAAGACTTTGCGGAAGTTGAAGAAAAAGTTATGCGTGCAGCATATGAAGTAATCAACCGTAAACGTGCTACCTACTATGCTATCGGGCTTGCATTATTCACTATCGTAAAAGCTATTTTACGTGATGAAAATACAGAACTTGCAGTTAGTGGTTACTGTGAAGGTCAATACGGAATTGAAGGATTATACATCGGTACTCCGGCAATTATTGGTCGTGAAGGGGTACGTGAGATTGTAGAACTTCCATTGAATAAAGAAGAAACAGCTAAAATGCAACATTCTGCTAAAGTATTGAAAGAAACTTTAGAAAAAGCATATGCTTCATTAGAAAAATAATTAATTATAAATAAGTAAATATATAGGAGAATTAGATTTTTGTAGTCATAATTTATTATGATGAAGAAAATTTAATTCTTCTTTTGTATTATATAAAATTATAGAAGGAAAAAAAGTTATTAAAAAATTAATTATCTTAGTTAATGAAATTTAAGGATTAAGTGATTGTTAAATAAAGAAAAAATGAAAACATATAAAGAAAAATAAAAAAATATTGAAAATATTGTTTTCAAACACTAGACTTTTAATTATTTTTTTGATACAATAAAGCTGAATGAAAAGGTTTTAAATGCTTTTATTTATGAACTTTTAGTTACTTTTAATAAAAAAATGTAAAGGAGATTTATAATGACAATAACGATTTATGATGTAGCGAAAGAAGCAAAAGTATCTATGGCAACAGTTTCACGTGTTGTAAATAACAATCCTAATGTTAAAGAAGATACAAGATTACGTGTTCAAGAAGTAATTAAAAAATTAAGATATACTCCTAATGCGGTAGCAAGAGGATTAGCTAGTAAAAAAACAACTACAATAGGTATAGTTTTACCGGATATAGCGGACCTTTCTTCTGCAGAGATAGTTAGCGGAATAGAGTCTGTAGCTAATATGTACAAATACAATATAATTTTAGCAAATTCTTGTGATGATAAAGAAATAGAAAAAAGCATATTTAACTCGTTTGTGAGTAAACAAGTAGACGGAATTATTTATTTAGGACATTCTTTATCAGATAGTTCAAAAAATTATTTACACGATACTCAAATACCGGTAGTATTGGCAGGAAATATAGGGTTAGATTCTGAGTTTTATTCAGTTAATATAAATTATGAAAAAGCTGCATATGAAGTGACAAAAGAATTTATAGAAAAAGGCTCTAAAAATATTTCTATAATAATAAATAAATATGAATCGCAAAAAGCGCAGAGAATTATAAAAGGATACAAAGAAGCACTTGCTGATTGTAAAGTAGAATTTAAGTCTAATTTAATAGTAGATGGTTATAAAACGTACAAAGATAGTAATCAAATATTTAAAACTATACGTAATATAAATGCAGAAGTGGTTATAACTATGTTTGACGAAGTAGCGTTGTCAATAATGCATCAAGCATTAGATACGGGGGTTAATATTCCTAATGAGTTGGAAATAATTTCATTTGAAAATACTAAGTTGTTGGATATGACAAGACCTAAAATTTCTTCAATATTTCAACCAATCTTTGATGTGGGTGCCGTATCAATGCGTATTTTGACAAAAGTAATAGATGTAGAAAAAGCTAAAAGAAAAGGTGAACCATACGAAAAAGAAGATCTGGAAGAATTGGAAGCACATGATAATGAAATGTACTTACCTTACAGAATAATTCACAGACAAACTACAAAATAATTAAAGATGAACTTAGGAGTTGATTAAAAAAACTGATATTTAATTTATTGTACACAACAGTTTATAAATATTATTGTAGATTTGCGAAAGTTTTTAAACACATAGAAAACAGTACGGGAGAGATTTTAAAATTTCGGTAAGAATAGTTATGATTTTTTAGAATCTCTCCTTTTTCTATATTTATTTTCAAAAAAAAGGTATTGACATAATATAACGGTAGTGATAGAATAGTAAAAGTCTTTACAAGAAGAAAACGAACAATCATAAAAAATAAAGTAATAATTGTTAATTTTTTAAAAAACAACTTGACAATTAGTGAAAACTGTAGTAGAATGGAAAACGTCTTCAAAAAAAGAAATTTTTTTAGGATAGTATTAAAAAAATACTTGACAGATTATTGTTTATAAAGTATAATTGTAAAGGTGTTTTTACACAGATAGTAAATATGCGGGTGTAGTTTAGTGGTAAAACCTCAGTCTTCCAAACTGATGTTGTGAGTTCGATTCTCATCACCCGCTCCAT
>NZ_KI271870.1 GCF_000469465.1 Gemella bergeri ATCC 700627
CAATAGATTTTGAAGTAAAAGATGCTGATGGTAATCTGGTAGCTAATGCTGTAATAGATTCTGCTACTAAAACTATTACTTTAACATATACGGATTACCCTGAAAAACACTCAGGCGTAAAAGGAGAACTATTCTTCTACTCAAGGGTTGATGAAACTAAAGTTAAACAAGAAAAAGATATTAATCTTAAATTTACTATAAGCAATGATGTAACAATTTCTGCAGGAACATTACATTATAAAGGACCTAATAAAAAAGTTGACACTACAGTAGATAAAACCGGTGTACAGGATGCGAAAGATAAAAGTCTTTTCCACTATACCGTTGCTGTCAACAGAAGTGCTACAGATTTAAAAAATGTAGTGCTTAAAGATAGACTGGGTGACGATATTTACAAAGTTAATGTACTAAAAGATACTATTAAAGTGTATGAAGTAGAATGGTTTTGGGATACAGATAAGGCATATTGGAATTATAGAAACCAAAAAGATGTTACGGATACTTATAAAGGTAAAGTAACCATGGATGCTGATCAAAAAGGCTTTTCTCTTGAATTAGGGAACATCGGTAAAAAAGGTTACATGGTAACTTATGATATAAAAGCTGATTATACTCCTGCCGATGGAGAGGTATTTACAAATAAAGCAATATTAAAACATAGTGGAACAGAGAAATATGAAATGAAATTTGATTTGCGTTATTTGGCAGCCGGAGGTAAAGCGGAAGGATATGTATACTCTATTAATCTACTTAAAAAAGATAAAAATGGAGGACAAGCACTAAAAGGTGCCGAATTCCAAGTAACACGTGATGCAACCGGGCAAGTAATAGGGAAGTTTACAACAGATGATAACGGAAAAATATCAATTACAAAACTGTTAAAAGATAACTATACTATTAAAGAAACTAAAGCACCGAATGGTTATAAATTAGATCCGACAGAAATAAAAATCGGTCCAAACGATTTCGGCAGTGATAAATCAATAACTAAAGAAGTCCTTAACGAAAAAGATAAAACAAAAATCTGTGGAACAAAAACTTGGGACGACAACAACAACCAAGATGGCAAACGTCCAACAAAAATTAAAGTAAAATTACTAGCTGACGGAAAAGAAGTAGCTTCAAAAGAAGTAACAGAACAAGACGGCTGGAAATACAGCTTTGACAACTTGGATAAATACAAAGATGGAAAAGAAGTTAACTATACAATAGATGAAGAAGTAGTGGAATTCTACGAAAAAGCAATAGACGGCTTTAATCTAACAAATAAACACGTTCCTGAAAAAACAAAAGTCGAAGGACTAAAAACATGGAACGACAACAATAACCAAGACGGAAAACGTCCAACAAAAATCAAAGTAAAACTATTAGCTGATGGAAAAGAAGTAGCTACAAAAGAAGTAACAGAACAAGATGGCTGGAAATACAGCTTTGACAACTTGGATAAATACAATAAAGGTAAAGAAATCAAATATACAATAGATGAAGAAGTAGTAGCCGGATATACAAAAGAAATAAATGGATATAACCTGAAAAATAACTACACACCGGAAATAGTAAATATAGCCGGAGCAAAAACTTGGGATGATAACAATAACCAAGACGGAAAACGCCCAAGTAAAATTAAAGTAAAACTACTAGCCGACGGAAAAGAAGTAGCTTCAAAAG
>NZ_KI271871.1 GCF_000469465.1 Gemella bergeri ATCC 700627
TTTATTTTATAAAAAATAAAAAATAAATTTGATTTCAAGTGTTATATTATGATATTGCATATAAACTAGAAAATTTTTACCTATAAGTAATTATTATTTATTAAATTGAACTGACTACCAATAGAAATTATGAAAAAATAATGCTCAAATAAAAAAATCAAGATGAAATTTCATCCTGATTTTTTAGCTTTTTATAACTCACCTTCAATATTAGTAGCTGTTCCTTTTTCTTTCAATTCAGAACCGGTACCGACTATTTCCACTTTACCTGATTTTAATTCTTCTACAGCCGCTTTAATTTTTTCCGTTGTAGTTTGATCTAAATTAGGATTTTCTTTCGGAATACCTACACCATTTTCTTTAATTCCAAAAATATGATCACCGTTTTTAAATTGATCTGCTTTTATGTCATTTAAAATTTTTGTAACGGCTACTTCAATATTTTTTACCGCTGAAGTTAAAACAGCTGATTTTTGATAGTCTTTACCATCTTTATCTTTTCCTTTAAAGATTCCTTCTTCATACTGATCTTTATCTACTCCGATAACCCAGTGTTTAATTTCCCCACTATTTTTCATATCAATAACGCCACGTTCTTTTGCTTCTGAGATGACACCGTTACCTGTGTTTCCTGCAGCTACGAAGATGACGTCCGCTCCTGAGTCGTACATTGTTGCTGCTAGGGTTTTACCTTTGTTTGTGTCTGAGAATGTGCCGCTATAGTTATACATAATTTTAACATCTTTGTTTGCTGCTTTAGCACCTTGAACAAAACCAATACCAAAACGCTCTACCGGTGGAATTTTTGTTCCTCCGATAAATCCTACTTTACCGGTTTTAGATTGTAAAGCTGCTATATATCCTGCTAGATAACCTGCTTCTTGTTCTTTGAATATAAGAGATGCAATATTCGGTTCATCAACAGAAGTATCTATATATAAGAATTTTTTATCTTTATTTTGTTGAGCAACTTTTGGAATTTCCTTTTCAAATTCATAACCTGCTACCGAAATTATATCAGATGCTTTTGTTGCATTTTGCAAGTTTGCAGCTATATCTGATTGGTTTTTAGTTTCAATGACAGCCGGATCTTTCGAACCGTTAGCTTTTGTCCATGCTTGTATAGCCTCGACGTTTGCTTGATTAAAACTTTTATCTTTTGCTCCGCCTTCACCTGTTACTATACCGATTTTATAGTTTTTTCCATCGGTAGAGCCGGTTTCTTTTTTATCATTTTTTGATGAACAACCTAAAGTCACCAATGATAATGTTAATAAAATGGTTATAAGAGTGCGTAATTTCTTCATAATATCCTCCTTAGTTCGCTTTCTCTATAATATTTTATAAATACACAATAACATAAAACTTAAACGATTTCAATATATTTTTTAATTTTTTCACAGTAAATGAAAATTCTACTTTTTTTATTTAGTTTATGCTATAATATTTGTGATAAAGCATTTTCAGGAGGAATTATATGACTTACTATAATAATATTGTTGAAACGGCTAATTATATTATAAAATATTTCAATGCTAAGATAGATTATGCTGTGGTTCTTGGCAGTGGAATTACACTTGAATTAGAAAATCAACAAGAGCTTGGCTATGAGGCTATCCCAAATTTTCCGGGAAATAATCGTGCTAATCATGTAAAAGGTCATGCTAATAAACTTACATTTGGTCAAATTGCCGGAAAAAATGTTCTGGTTCTTAATGGAAGACTTCATTATTATGAGGGACATAGTATGAAAGATGTTGCATTTATGACTTATGTTGTGAAATTTTTGCAAGTAAAAGGGTTATTTATCACTAATGCGTGTGGGGCTGTTAATACCGATTTTTCTGAGGGGGAAATTGTTTGTCTTGATGATTTTATTTCGTTGGTTAGTGATAATCCGTTAATAGGAGAAAATGATTTGCGTCTTGGAGAACGTTTTGTTGATATGACAACACCGTTTGACCCTTATTTAGTAGAAACATTAAAAAATTCTGCAAGAGAGTTGAATATTAATTTACCACAAGGTACTTACGGTTTTTTCCAAGGTCCATATTTTGAAACACGTGCCGAGATTCAGGCGTTTAAAACAATGGGATGTGACTTAGTCGGTATGTCTACCGTTCCTGAAGTTATTGCAGCAAATCATGCGGGGTTGCCGGTGGCGGTTTTAGCCTGTGCTACTAATATGGCAACAGGTATTCAAGAGAAAAAGCATGATCATGAGCATGTTTTAAAAGTTGCAAAACAAATAAGTATTAATTTAAAACAATTACTTGTAAAAACTTTAGAAAATTTAAAATAGAGGTGTTTATTATGGAAAAAATAATTTTTGAAAAAATTATTGATGGTGAAATTCCCAGTTACAAAATATATGAAGATGAACATGTGTATAGCTTTTTAGATGTTTTTCCGATTACTAAAGGGCATACTTTGGTAATTCCTAAAAAACATAGCCGTAATATTTTTGATTGTGACCCTGAAGTAGCGGCAAATATCGGACGTGTTTTACCTAAAATTGCCAATGCGGTAAAAAATGCTTATGGCTGTGACGGTGTTAATATTTTTCAAAATAATGAAGAATATGCCGGACAAAGTGTATTTCACTTGCATTTCCATATTGTTCCACGTTACAAAAATAAGGATACTAACTTTGATAATTTAGAGATAAAATGGCCACCACAAAAAATTGAATCTGATGAATTTAAAGAAATTCAACAAACAATTATTAATAATATTAAGTAGTTTATAAGGAAAGTGCAAATAATGTAGTAAACTTTTATAATTTATAAGTTTAGTTGTATAAAATTGTTAATTAATTCAACGAAGTAATGACTTTTTTAGAGATTATTCTATAAAAGTTATTACTTTTTTTGTAGTGTAGTAATTTTAAGTCAAATTTTTGTGTTATACTTCGTGTATAATTTATTATGTTATTTAGTATTAAATAATAAAAAATTTGTTTTTAAATTATTGTTATAATTTTTAATTATTTCGAGAATAAATAATAACGTATACAATTCAGTTTATAACTATAAAATAAAAAAGTATAAATAATAACAAATTAATAGTATAAAATTGTTTAAAATACTTTTCTAGTGGGAAAAAATATATTATAATATATAGGTAAGAAAATACAAAAGTGAGGTAAAGATATGTATGCTATAGAAATGCTGAACATTACTAAAAAGTTTGGCGACTTCTACGCTAATAAAGATATTACCATTCAGGTTAAGAAGAATGAAATTCATGCACTTCTTGGAGAAAATGGTGCTGGTAAATCTACGTTGATGTCGGTTCTTTTTGGGATGTATCATCAAGAAGAAGGTGTAATTAAACTTGATGGTAAAGAAGTTGACATCAAAGATCCGAAACATGCTAATAAATTAGGAATAGGAATGGTGCATCAACATTTTAAACTGATTAAAAATTTTACAGTTGCTGAAAACATTATTTTGGGAATGGAAGAAGTAAAAGGCGGTAAGATAGATTTGGAAACAGCTGCTGCGAAAATTTCAGAACTATCAAAAAAATACGGACTTGAAGTAAACCCCAAAGCCTTAGTAGGAGATATTAGTGTCGGAATGCAGCAAAGGGTAGAAATACTTAAAATGTTGTATCGTGATGCTAACATTTTAATATTTGATGAACCGACCGCGGTATTAACACCTGCGGAGATTGAAGAGTTTTTGGCAATTTTAAAAAATCTTCAAGCTGAGGGGAAAACAATTCTTCTAATTACACATAAATTGAACGAAATTATGGCGGTAGCCGATCGTTGTAGTATTATTCGTCGTGGAGAATACTTCGGTACTGTTGAGATATCTGAAACGACTAAAGAAAAATTAGCAAGTCTTATGATTGGTAAAGATTTGGAAATAATTAAATATGAACGTTCACGAGATGGTATAAAAAATATATTAGAAGTGGCAGGCGTTTATGCAGATACTACTGAAAAACAAAATATTTTACATGATTTCAACCTTGAAGTAAAAGAAAAAGAGATTCTTGGTATTGCCGGGGTTGATGGAAATGGTCAACAGCAATTTGTAGAGGTATTAAATGCTCTTTTAAAACAAACAAAAGGGAAAATTATTTTTGAAGGGCAGGATATAACTACGTTATCAACATCAAAACGTAAAGAATTAGGTCTTGAAATTATAGCAGAAGACAGACATAAAGACGGGTTGGTTCTTGATTTTAGTATAGAAGAAAATGCGGTGTTGGAAAATTATTATACATCAAAATTTGCCGGTCGCGGTTTTTTGAAAAAACCTGTTATTTCTAAATTTGCAAAAGAATTATGCGAGAAGTATGATGTACGAAAAGCAGGTGATGAAAAAATTTCTGCTCGTAGTATGAGTGGAGGGAATCAACAAAAACTTATTATCGGTCGTGCGTTAGAGTTAAATCCGAAATTATTAGTTACAACACAACCCACTCGTGGTCTTGATGTGGGAGCAATAAATGGTATTCATAGAATGTTGATAGATTATCGAGATAGAGGAAACAGTGTTCTTCTAATTTCGTTTGATTTAGATGAGATATTAACATTATCGGATAGAATAGCGGTTATTCATAACGGTAATATTATTGATGTTGTAGATAATGATGAAAATGTAACTAAAGAACAATTAGGTCTGCTTATGGCAGGGGTTAAGAAGTAGAGAGGAGAACGTATGTTAAAGAAAATTTTAACTAATGCGGTACTACCGATATTAGCTTCATTTATTATAGGTGCTATACTTATTTCGGCAATAGGAGCAACACCGGGAGATGTATTAAATGTAGTAGGAGCTATTTTCTCAGATTCAAATAGTATAGCTGAGATTTTTGTATCGACTATTCCGTTAATTTGTACGGGGTTATCGGTGGCGTTCGCATTTAGAACAGGATTATTCAATATAGGAGCAGAGGGTCAATTTATAATGGGTGGACTTTTTGCAGGGATTGTAGCTATTAAAATGCAAGGTATGAATTTTTACTTAGTATTAGTAGCAGCAATATTGGCTGGTATTATAGTTGGTGGCGTTTGGGCAGGAATAGCCGGATATTTAAAAGCAAGATTTAATATTAGTGAAGTAGTTGTAACAATCATGCTTAATTATACGGCATTATATTTCGTTCAGTTTGCAGTTCCTAAATTTATTCGTGGAACAAATGATATTATTTCTAAACCAATAGCTGATGATACCGGTGTTGGATATTTACATAATTCTCTGATTGAAGGAATTTTTAACAACTATCGTCTTGGTACGGATTTATTTTTAGCAATTATAGGTGTTATTATTTTCTATATCGTCATGGAAAAAACGGTGTTTGGATACGAACTTCGTTCAGTAGGATTTAATCCGAATGCTTCTAAGTTTGTCGGTATGAAAGTTAATAGAAATACGGTTCTTTCAATGGCTATTTCCGGAGCTTTTGCAGGTTTAGGAGGAGCGTTATACAATATGGGACCGGTAGGGCAGGTAGTAGCAGGTTCAACATTCCAAGGCTTTGGATATATGGGAATTGCGGTAGCTTTAATAGGTGCTAATACTGCACTAGGTTCATTATTAGGTGCGTTATTATTTGGATTCTTAGGTGTATTAACACCACAATTATCATTTATTGGTATTCCAAAAGATATAGCAAATATTTTAATCGGTTTAATCGTATTATTTGTAGCAGCAAAAGCTATTTTTGATAATAAGTTACTTGATAAATTATTTAACAGTAAGAAACAGAAAGGAGAAAAATAGATGGATACAGTATTATCACTATTAGACTCAATGTTACAATATACAGCGCCTATTCTAATAGCGGCTATTGGTGGTTTCTATTCGGAAAAAAGCGGTGTTGTTAACATTGCCCTTGACGGTTTCGTAATTTTCGGTTCATTTATAGCTTCATTTATAGCGGTATCGGCATTTGACGGTTCACCGACAATGACACAATTAATACTTTGCTTGTTGATAGCAACACTTTGCGGTGGTTTAATGTCGCTTATTCACGCATTTATCAGTATTAATTTAAAAGCGGATCAGGTAATTTCCGGTACGGCGATAAACTTAATTACGCCGGCTATAGCATTATTTTTGGTTAACCATTTTAACGGAACATATGAATTACTTCTAGCTAACGGTTTTCCAAGATATACAATTATTGGGAAATTTACGGTATATCCAACGGTTATAGTAGCAATATTATTGGTAGTTATTACTTATTATATTATTTATAAACGTCCGTTCGGATTAAGACTTCGTTCTGTCGGAGAAAATCCGCAAGCCAGTGATTCATTGGGACTTAATGTTTTTAAATATCGTTATATCGGGGTGTTTATATCAGGGTGTTTGGCAGGATTAGCCGGAGCGATTATTGCAACAACATTTAGCCAAGGGTTTAATGCAGCGATTACGGTATATGGATTTGGTTATTTGGCATTAGCAGCCTTAATTTTTGGCAAATACAATCCAATAACAATAACTTTAGCATCATTATTCTTTGGTGGAACTAAGGTATTTGCGGAAAAAGTTTCAATTTTAGCACCGGATTTACCGATTCCGGTATCGTTTTGGAATATGTTTCCGTTCGTCGCAACGATTATTGCTTTAATCGTCTTTTCTAAGAAAATTTCTACTCCTGAGGCACTTGGAGTACCATATGATAAGGGTATGAGATAAGGTAGAGAGTAGTTAACTATTGAATAGATGAATATTTAATAAAAAACTTTATATTATATTGAAAAATTTAAAGATGACTGTTTTTATCGCTATATAAAAGCAGTCATCTTTTTTGGTAAGGAAAATACCATATAACACTTGGTTATGTGGCTTTTCTTTCTGTTTTTCTTTTAAATTTCATATTTATTGAAGAACATTTTTGGATTAGTAAATTTTTCCTTATGCTTCATTTATTATGTAGCCAAACTTTTAAGATTTTTTTGCATTAAGATATATTTATATTTCAAATTCCAGTTGTTTTTCATTTGAAGATAGTATTCTATACTTACCGTTGGTAATATCAGCAATCCAATTATTAAAATTTTCAATCTCTTCTTGTATAACATATATTGTATAAACAATTTTATCAGTGTAATCTAAATGATTTACAATAAAATTAGTTTTTTGAATTTCATATTCTATTTTTCCATTAAGATTATAATCCAATTCTATTTTTATTTCAAAAGCATTTTTTCTTTCGACGAGAGTTGAATTCTTCAGAGCATTAATAACACCACCGCTATAGGCACGTACGAGACCGCCGGTTCCCAATTTTGTACCACCGTAATATCTAATAACGACAGCACAGACATTTTTAATATTATTTTTCATTAAAATATCAAGCATTGGAGTTCCGGCAGTACCGCTAGGCTCTCCATCATCATTTGCACGTGTTATCTCATTATTATTACCAATAACATAACAAGAACAAATATGAGTTGCATTATAGTGTTTTTTTCTCATTTTTTGAATGAATATTTTAGCGTCTTCTTCATTATTAATTCGTATTAAATGCGTTATAAAAGTAGATTTTTTTTCGATAAATTCATCATAAGAATTTTCCTTAATTGTAATAAATTGTTTTGACATAAGTTCTCCGATAAATAAGTTTTTTAGTATTAAATCAAGTTTTGTAATCATTATCTTACAATGTTTTAAAAAAGTCAATATTATATGGTAGCAAAATAGGAGTAGATCTAAGGTAATGATTTCAAGAAATCAGTTTTATAGATCCACTCCTGAAAAACTATATCGTTTGTATGTTTGCAAATGATATAGTTTTATATGAGTAGTTAGCATTTTGAAATTTTATCTTTTGGATTAGATAAAACTTATTTTTGTTGTTAATTATTTTTATCGGTAGTCGGACGATTTTCATTACTAATAGTAGGATCATTTTTCAAATCCGCTTCCGATAGTCTATCAGGGAGATTAACCAATAAATCTTCAGGTGCTAAAGAAGTAAGACTTATAGGTTGGTATCTTGAAGCAGGAAGTAGATTTTTTGTTCTATATTCCTTGCGCCCGATAGCAATTCTACCTTGATAGTAGATATTAAGTAAATCTGTAGCATTAGGCAATGATAGATCCAAGTTATTTCTTAATGCCGAAGAAGCATACAGTAGAGAACTTGGTTTTGGATAATAGTAGTAAACACCATTATACATTACATCATAGCCGGATATTCTGTGTGAAACTATTTCAATATCATTGTTAATGAACATTTTAATGGCAGAAGATATTTGGGTAGTTTCCAAGTTGTGTTCCACATTATTACCTGCAATATTAATTACTTCGTTAATTTTTGTTAAAGCATTTAAACTTTTAGCTTTATCAATTAATGCGTGGATAGCTTGTAGTTGTCGTTGACCACGTTCGATATCACTATCATAATAACGACTGCGTACAAAAGCGAGTGCTTGTGCACCACTTAGCGTATGCCAACCTTTTTTAAGTTTTATAGTATTTGCCTCTCCGTTAGCATTTTGTTCATCCATATCAAACGGAACGTATAAATCAATTCCGCCAAAAGCATCAACGGTTTGTTCGAATGCTTTAAAGTTTATTAACACATAAAAGTTAATAGGAGTATTAAGTAAATTTTCTACTGCATTAACTGTACCTTGAACACCGTTATACGCATGAGCATGAGTTATTTTATCAAAGAAAAAAGCATTTTCTGTATTGTTATCTTTTTTATCTCGCATTAAAGTAAGAGAATCTCTAGGGATACTAACCATATCCATACGTTTTTTATCTTTATTTACAGTAGCTAAAATCATAGAATCGGTTCTACTATCCTCTCTTGTTTGCCCTTGAGCTGCACGAGAGTCATTTTCATCAATTCCTAAAAATAATACTGAGAATTTTTTGAAATTTGGATCCACAGAAGAAAGGTAATCGGCTTTTTTATAACCTTTATTAGCGGAAGAATGGAAGTTAAACAGTGTATAGCCTGCAAAAGCAATCGTTCCAAATAATAATAAACCTATAATAGAAAGTATTATTCTTTTTAAACCGAATTTATTTTTTTTCTTATTTTCATAGCGACGTCTTGTTCTATCTCGTCTTGACATATTTTCAGTCATTCTAAATTATCCCCTTTAAAAAACATTTAACTTTTTTATTATACTATATAATTATCTATTTATCTACAAAAAAGAGATAATTGACCTAAATAATAAGTAGAAATCTTTTGATATTATTGTTCTAATGTTTTAAAATAGATGTATTGATATAAAAATTAAGGAGTTTCTTATGCCGGAATTACCAGAAGTTGAAAATATAAAATTTGGTTTAGAAAACAAATTAAAAGAAAAGAAAATTATTGAAGTAACCTTTTCCGAAGTTGTAAAAAATGGTCATTCTACCGGTAAGCAAACGATAGTAAAGCAAAATTTATTAGAATTTAGAAAAAATATTGTAAAAAAAACTATTTATAATGTTGTACGCCGAGGGAAATATTTATATTTTATTTTAGATAAAGGGTATCTTATTATCCATTTCGGAATGACGGGGGCTTTTTTTGTAGTAAAGGACATAAGGGAAATAGATAATAAGAATTATTATAAACATCGACATGTTATTTTTGATCTAAATACCGGAGAAAAGTTGGTATTTAGCGATATTCGTCGTTTTGGAGAGTTAAGGTATATAGACGATATTACAACATTTAAACCTTTTAACAATCTAGCACCGGAACCGTTTGATTTAGGGACTGAACAATATTTTATATCTAAATTGAATGAGAAAAAATATAAAGAACAATCGATAAAAGCATTGCTTCTTGATGGAAATGTTTTTTGCGGTTGCGGTAATATTTATGATTGTGAAGTGCTATATCGAAGAAAAATTCATCCGTTAACTAAAGCCGATAAACTTAGTTTATCGGATAAGAAAGGATTATTTAGAGAATTGGTTGATATTTTAGCGTTTGCGATTAAAGAAGGTGGCTCGACGATTTCTGATTATGTTCATACTGACGGTGGAGAAGGAAATATGCAAAATTTTCACCAAATATATGGTAAAAAAAATTGTCCTGTAGGTCATAATGTTGAAAAGATAGAAATAAAAGGTAGAGCTAGTTATTTTTGTCCGATTTGTCAGAAAAGAAAATAAGAAGGAGATTGTATATTGGAGAATGCAATAGATTTTATAAAAAAGTACATTAGTGTAATAGTAGGTTCGGTTATATTTGCAGCAGGCTTAGAATTTTTCTTAATACCGAATAATATTCTTGATGGTGGTGTTATAGGTATTTCGATTATTTTTAGATATTATTTGCCTTTACCGCTCGGAGTGTTTATTTTCATTTTAAATATTCCCTTTTTATATTTGGGATATAAGCAGATTGGTAGAGGTTTTGCTATTGCATCTATATTCGGGATTACGGTTTTATCCGTTGCGACATCGGTTTTTCATCCGTATAAACCGTTAGTAACAGATCCGTTTTTAGCATGTATCTTTGGTGGTATTATACTTGGTATAGGGGTTGGACTTGTTATTAGAAATGGTGGAACACTTGACGGTAGTGAAATGTTTTCGATATATGCAACGAAAAAACTGCCTATTTCTGTAGGTGAAATGGTACTTGGTATTAATATAGTTATCTTTATTATCTCCGGGTTTGTCTTTACGTGGGAAGCGGCACTATATTCAATGATTAGTTATTTTATTGCTTCGAAAGTAATGGATATTGTCATAGAAGGTCTTAATGACTCTAAATCTGTAATGATTATTTCCGGTAATTATCAAACCATCAGTCAAGAAATTCAAGATAGATTAGGACGAGGAGTAACATTACTTCATGGAGAAGGTGGTTATTCGGGTCATGAAACAAAAATTGTTTTTTGTGTTATTACTCGAATAGAAGAGTCTAAACTTAAAAAAATTGTTTTTAAAAATGATAAAAATGCTTTTCTATCAATAGGAACGGTAAGTGAAGTAAGCGGTGGGAACTTCAAGAAAAAAGATATACATTAATACTGATAAAACCGATAGTAGAATTTTGTTGATGTTAATTTATAAGTATATGATTATTTTTTAGAGGAATAAAATTTTAAAATCTTGATTAATCTTAAAAATTAATCAGGATTTTTTGTTTAATAATGATTACTTAGGACAAAAAAGAGTAACTATGGTATAATAAGATATAAATTTTACTAAGGATAATAATAATGAAAATTAAAGAGATAATAGTAGTTGAGGGTCGTGACGATACCAATCGAGTAAAAGAAGCGGTTGATTGTGATACGTTTGAAACAAACGGTTCGGCACTTACAAAAAAAAAGATTGAGCGTTTAATATATTTAGAAAAAACACGAGGTATTATTGTTTTAACGGATCCGGATTATGCAGGTAAACGTATAAGAAATATTATTACAAATAATATTCCAACAGCCAAACACGCTTATATATCAAACAAAAGAGCGGTTGATAACAAGGGAAAAATCGGTATCGAAGCTGCAAAAAAAGAAGATATTATAGCTGCGTTGAAAAAACTGTATACACCATTAACCGAACCTAAGAATGAAATTACAAATGAATTATTGATTGAATTAGGTCTGGTTGGGGGAATGACATCAAAAATACTGCGTGAACAATTATGTGAATGTTTAAATATTGAATACACAAATGCTAAGCAATTATTAAATAAATTAAATATGTATGGAATAGAAAAAGAACGATTAATAGAAGAAATGAACAGAATAAATAAAGGATAAAGAGATGATAGGTACACCTAAAAAAACATTTGAAATATTAAAAAAACACGGTTTTACTTTTAAAAAAAGTTTGGGGCAAAACTTTTTGGTGGATGCTAATATATTAAATCGTATAGTAGATGGTGCAGGAGTAGATAGTAATGTTGGTGTTATTGAGATAGGTCCCGGTATCGGTTCATTAACAGAAGCATTAGCTAAAAAAGCTAAAAAAGTAATTTCGTTTGAAATTGACAATCGTCTGCTGCCGATTCTATCAGAAACATTGGCTATGTATTCTAATGTTGAGATTATTAATAACGACATATTAAAAGTAGATGTTGATTCAATTATTACTGAAAAAATGGCGGACTGTAAACAGATCATGGTTGTAGCAAATTTACCATACTATATTACAACGCCGATTTTGACACACTTAATAGAAAATACAACTAAAATTAATGGATATGTTGTGATGATGCAACGTGAAGTTGCTAATAGATTAAGTGCTAAAGTAGGAACAAAGGATTATAATTCTTTAACAATTTTATTGAATTACTATACTAATGTAGAATATTTATTTACAGTACCGAAAAAAGTTTTTGTGCCGGCACCTAATGTTGAAAGTGCCGTTATAAAAATTATAACAAAAGAGAAAAATGAGTTTGAAATAGAAGATGATTTTTTTAAATTTGTTAGATCTTGCTTTGTTCAACGTCGTAAAACGTTATTGAATAATTTAATATCAGGTTACGGTAAAGATAAAAAATTAGAATTTCAAATCAGTTGTAATAATATAAATATAGATAGTACAAGACGTAGCGAAACATTAACATTAAAAGAGTTTTATGAATTGTATACAGAGTTGAAAAATAAAAAATTAATATAGATTAAGGGAGAATTGGCATGGAAGAATTAAAAGACATTATTACATTATTTAGAAAAAAACGTGGCTGGAACGATTACAACAGTGAGGCGAATTTTGCAAAAAGTATCTCAATAGAGGCAGCGGAATTATTAGAACATTTTCAATGGGATGAAAAGAATTTTGATAAAAAGGAAGTTCAGGATGAACTTGCCGATGTTCTTATATATTCATTAGCAATGTGTTATCATATGAAAGTAGAGCCTAAAGAAATAATCAAGGAGAAACTTATTGATGTTGCAAGACGTTATCCGGAGAAAAATTGTTAAATTTATTAACTAAGAGTAATATTTAGAACGTAATTTTAACGTTTGTTAACTTTAAAAATAGAAAAACTCAGCCGATTAAGTTCGACTGAGTTTTCTCGATTATCTACTTGTTTTAGTTTGTAGAACTTTTATATCTTTTGATTTGTAAAATAAAGCATATAATACTGTTACAAAGATAGTTAAGATGGCGCATAAAATATAGATACCGCTATAAGAAAGTACGCTATGGACGGTACCTAGTGCGTATGGTCCAAATCCAAGACCAAGATCAAGACCAATAAAGTAAGTAGAAAGGGCGATACCTACTTTAGTTGAATCGACCAATTTTAGACAAACGGCCTGACCATTTGACATAAACGTACCGTATCCAAGTCCGATTAAAGCACCGGATAATAACAACATAAAGCTACCGTTTGTAAAACTTAGCATAATTAAACCAAGTGCAAGAAAAACAAAGCTGGGATACATTACGGCATTTTCTCCGCGTGCATCAAAAATTCTTCCGGCAAAAGGACGAGTAGCCGTAATAATAAGTGCATAGACGACAAAGAAAAACGCACCTGCTGTACTTAGATGTAAATTATCCGCATAAATTGACAAGAAACCAAGCACGCTGGAATATGCAAGTCCGATTAAAAATGCTACTAATGAGATAAATAATACTTTGTATTCGATAAATGTATTTAATGACCAACTATTAAGTAAAGATTTTTGCTCAGCAGACAGTTTGATATTTTGAACCGGAAAAACAAAACAGGCGACGGCAACGACTACTGATAGCACAATAGCTAATATAATAATTGCATTAAAACCAAGCATTGGCAGTAGCAACATACCTATAAAAGGCCCTACAGCGGCAGCTAAACTGGTGCTAAGCCCATAGTAGTTAATCCCTTCACCGTTACGTGATTTTGGAATATATGCGGTAACAATAGCATTAGCGGCGGTAGAAATAGTACCGTAAGCAAACCCGTTTAAAAATCTAACGGTATCAAGTATGATAATATTAGATGAAATAAGGTAAGCAGCTGTTGTTATCAAGTAAATTAATGCGCCGAAGCGTAAAATTTGTTTTCGACCGACAATTTCCAATTTTTTCCCCATATAAAGACGAGCAATAAGAGTACCTATAATATAAATACCGGCAGCGAAGCCTGCTTCAGCGGCACTGGAGTGTAGTTCGCCGGTAGCAAATTTAGCAGTAATAACCACAAAGCAATAGTAAATTAAAAATACAATAAAATTAATTGAAGTTATTGTGATAAAGCCTTTATTAAATAATTTTTCATTTTGAATAGTATCACTAGAATGAGTGTCCATTAAAATCTCTCCTTGTAAAAAGTAATTTCTAATTTTTTCTTATATTAACTATAATACTCCTATGAAAATTAATTTTCAATAGGTAATTTTTTCATAAAATGATAAATATTCAATTTTCATCGTACAATAAAGGAAATAAGTTTAGTATATCAAAAAACCTTAAATATAACATTTTTAAATAAGTTTTATGAATGGATAGATTTCTATTTACTTAAAACAAAATAATGAAAACGAATTATTTTCAAAATTTTCAAAAATTCTGTTAGAAGAAGAAAACGAAATATTAAACGAAAATATATAACTTAAAATGTTCTTAATATATTTTTAATAATTTTTTAAAATAAAGATAGCTGATTATAATATTATTTGATTCGGCATTTGGTAAAAGTTACAATGAAATGAAGGGTGTGGAAAGAAACGTTTTGAAAAGCATTTAAGTTAATCGCCTAAATAATTAATAAAATATTTATAGAGATGAGATTTTAATAGGAAAAAGTACAATAAGAACATTAATTGTTATGGTGGTTATATTATTATTGTCAACTTTATTAATTATATTTTATTAAAATTTGAAAGTAGCCTAAATATTAGTGATTTATAGAGGTAATTGTCAGATATTTTTCAAAAATTTTTAAAAATATATTGACAATTTTAAAGGTGTTTGTTAAAATAATGGCAAAGATAGAAAAAAGAAGGAGAAAGAAATAAATGAGACTGTATCAAGTTGACGTATTACAACTGAATATTCGTTGGCAAAGCCACTAGATATGGAGTCGATCTTGTTTCTTAATCAAAAAGCATAGATACGACTCTCAGCTGAGAAGTGAGTATCTATGTGGATTATTTGTGTTACATGAACAAAGACCACATGGAAATATGTCTGGGTGGTCTTTTATTATACTCTTGTTTATATTAAGACCGTTGGGATAATACCGGTGGTCTTTTTTCATATAGATACGCTTCGAAAATATAACAAAAATATTATTAACAAATTTAAAGGAGATATCAAAATGAAGATTAACAAAATTTTTGTAGCGTTCGCAGTATTATTAGTATGTGTATTAGGATACGGGGTTTATACACACAATAAGGGGAATGAAACTTCTAAGCAACAGGAAAATAAAGAGGTTAAGGTTGGGGTGCTTCAGCTACTAAGTCATCCGGCTTTGGATCAAATTTATAAAGGTTTGGAAGATGGGCTTGCAAAAGAAGGTTATGTTGTCGGAAAAAATTTGAAAATTGATCTGCAAAATGCTCAAGGGGATCAAAGTAACTTGGCGAGTATGGGGCAAAAGTTGGTAAGTGATAACAATGATATTTTAGTAGGTATTACTACACCTGCAACCTTGTCGTTATCAAATTCAACAAAAGACAAACCTATCATTATGGCAGGTATTACATATCCGGTAGAGGCGGGATTAATTCAGACAGAAGATAAACCGGGCAATAATATCACAGGAGTTAGTGACAGAACACCGATTAAACAGCAACTAGAAATTATGAAAAAAGTTCTACCTAATATGAAAAAAGTCGGTATTCTTTATACGGCAAGTGAAGATAATGCGGTAAAACAAGCTCAGGAGGCGGAAAAATTAGCTAAAGAATTGGGGCTTGAAACAAAAACAGCAACGGTAGCAAATACAAATGATATACAACAAGTAACGGAAAATTTGGCATCACAAACGGATGCGATTTTTGTTCCGATCGATAATACAATAGCAAGTGCAATGGCAACAGTGGTGAAAGTAACAGATGCTAAAAAAATTCCGGTCTTTCCGTCAGCTGATACTATGGTAGCGGACGGTGGAGTATTGGGACTTGGAGTTGATCAATATAAAATTGGGCTTGAAACTGCTAAAGTAGTTGCAAAAGTTTTGAAAGGCGAAGATACAAAAACAATGCCAATCGTATTGGCAAATGAAGGAGTTATTTACTTAAATGAAGCAAAAGCTAAACAATTAGGTATTGAAATTCCAAAGGATATTAAAGATAAAGCAAAAATAGTGGATAAAAAATAACATATTACAATTAATGTGTATGCTATTTGTGTAATATAGTAGAGGTAAATTATATATGGATTTAATTATATCGGCAATAGCTCAAGGTATGCTATGGGGGTTATTGTCATTAGGCTTATTTATCAGTTTTAGGGTATTAAATATTGCGGATATGACTACAGAGGGAGCATATCCGTTAGGTGCAGGGGTAAGTGTTATTTGTATTCATAACGGAATAAATCCTATTATCGCAACATTAATAGCTATGTTTGCGGGGATGGTTGCAGGAATCATTACCGGTTTTCTTATTACGATATGCAAAATTCCCAGTCTGTTAGCAGGAATTTTATCGATGACAGCACTTCTTTCTCTAAATCTTCGTATTATGGGAAGACCTAATTTAAGTTTGCTAAACAGAGATACAATTTTCAGTAAATTATCACAGTTGGGATTACCGACACATTATGATACTGTGTTAGTTGGTTGTTTGTTGTCAATATTAATTATTTTAGCGATGTCGTTATTTTTTTCAACAGAATTAGGGCAAGCGCTCATTGCTACCGGCGATAACAAAAAAATGGCAACTGCTTTGGGTATTTCAATAAAAAGCATGACAATTTTAGGTTTAATGCTTGCTAATGGAATTATATCGTTAGCAGGTGCGATTTTAGCACAAAACAACGGATATTCTGATGTTAATAGTGGTATTGGAGTAATTGTTGTAGCTTTGGCAGCTATTATTATTGGCGAAGTTATTTTTAAAGACGTAAGTTTTACACAACGTTTAGCCTGTATTATTTTTGGGGCTATTATCTATCGTTTGTTATTGGTCGGTGTTCTTAACCTAAATATTATTGCGGCAAATGATTTTAAATTAATTTCAGCGTTGGTGATTACATTATTCTTAACGTTACCGCAATTAAAGGTGAATAAAAGAGGTGGAAAGTAAAATGTCAAACATCGAAATAAAGAATATTTATAAAACATTTTTCCCTAATACCAATAGAGCACAACATGCTTTAATTGATGTTAATTTAACAATAAATAATGGAGATTTTATTACTATTTTAGGAGGTAACGGAGCCGGGAAATCGACGTTTCTTAATGCTATTGCAGGTTCATTTTTATTGGATAGCGGTGAGATTTTAGTGGATGGGAAAGATATTAGTAAAATTGTTGAACATAAACGTGCGGAGTTCATAAGTAGAGTTTTTCAAAATCCCTTAGATGGGACAGCACCACGTATGACGGTTGCTCAAAATATGGCATTAGCACTTCGACGTGGTAGAATAAGGGGATTGAAAAAATCAATAACAAAAGAAGATAGGGTATTATTTAAACAATTATTAAAAACTTTGGAGTTAGGACTGGAGGATAGGCTTGATAGTGAAATGGGACTTTTATCTGGAGGGCAAAGGCAGGCTATTGCGCTATTGATGGCTACGGTAAAGACGCCAAAATTATTACTTCTTGATGAGCATACTGCAGCACTTGACCCTAAAACTCAGAAAAAAATAATGGAATTAACACGAAAAAAAGTCGAAGAAAAAAATTTAACGGCACTGATGATAACGCATAATATTCAAGATGCGGTAAAATATGGAAATCGTATTATTATTTTACATCGTGGACGCTTAATTAAGGATATATATAATGAAAAAAAAGAAAAGTTAGACTCGAAAGCAATTTATGAGTTGTTATATAATTTAGAAGATACAGAATAGTAAGGAAACCAGCTTAAAAATATTTTTAGGCTGGTTTTTATTTGATTGGTAAAAATAATTATAATGATAATAACTATCATCAGTTATTGTAAGTATATTATTTTTATTTTTATTTCCATAATATTAAAAATATATGGGTTGCAATATATAAAATACGAAGATTAGTTTTTAAATTTAATATTAATAACAAAAGAAGCTAAAGTAATTAAATAATAGAGTTTACTTATTATCAAATTATACTTTTCATTTTAATTAATAAAAAAATATTTAAAACGAACTAAAAGTAG
>NZ_KI271872.1 GCF_000469465.1 Gemella bergeri ATCC 700627
TTTATTTTACAACTTATCAAGAATAAATATATAAATTAATATTTTTGTAAAAACATTACCACTATACAACAATCTATTATACAAATATACTTATAATATATTGTTATTCTTTTATTTACACAATATTTTATATCTTCATTAATACAAGATATAATCATCTTTTAAAATTTTACTCCATTCTAAATTCAAAACACTATAATTTAAAAAACAAATGTCTTTTAAATTTATATTTTTATGCAAATTCAATAAATATCTTAAAATATGAGTAATAAAAAATTAGAGATTTAACTAATTGAACAACATATTAAATCTTATTCTATTATTCACCTTTATTAAATTGTTTCTGTATTCTTTATCCATTTAGATAATGTTGAATGACTTACTTTTAATATTTTGGCCCCTTCTCTTAGCGATATTTTCCCCTCATTATGCAGATTATAAACATCCATATAATTTTTTGGTTTTGTAATTTTCGGTCTCCCAAATTTTTTCACCTTCTTTTTAGCCTCTCTTATTCCTTCCATTTGTCTTTTATGAGTATTTTCTCTTTCTATTTGTGCTACATACGATAATATCTGCAACACTATATCTGACAGAAATTTTCCGGTTATATTATTTATCTTAGCCCTCGTATCTAAAAGTGGAAAATCCAATACTATAATATCTACTTCTTTCTTTTTTACCAAATAATTCCATTCGTTTATTATTTCTTCATAATTTCTTCCCAGCCTATCTATTGATTTCACAAATAACTCATCACCTTTTTTTAATTTTCTAATAAGACGTTTATAACTTTTTCTATTAAAATCTTTCCCCGAAACTTTATCAATAAATATATTATTTTCTTTTATATTCTCCTTTTCCATTGCAACCAGCTGCCTTTCGATATTTTGATCCTTAGTTGATACTCTAACATATCCATATTTCATTATTATCCTCCTATAATAGTATAAGTATATATTTTACAATTAAAATATGTACTTAATATAATATTTTCTTTAATTATATAATGTAATATATTATCTAGTATTTATTTGTAACTTTTATATTTTTATTCAACACAAAAGCCATATAATAAACCGATATTTAAAACTTCAACTAAGATTTAAACAAAAAATTAATAAAGAAATTAAATTGAAATAAAATCCATTATTCATAAAATTATTTATTACTATAAAGATTTATAAGAAAGTATTGATAATTATAATAACCGATACTGCTGAAATAAAATTAAATACGATATGAGATAGTAATAGTAACTAAAAGCTATCCATAACTAGCAAAATTTTCAGTTTCATATTCTTTAAATAATAAATTTTTTTATTACAACAACACCTTATCCCTTGAATAATAAATCCGAAAGTAATACAATAAAAATAGAAAATATTTCACCGAGGCGAAATATTATGAACGTTATAATTTTTAAAATATTATAAGGATAAGCAAATTAAACTTTTTAAAGTCACTATTCTTAATTAAAAAAATTATTATTCAATTATATAAAATTTTAAACAAAAAGGAGATATACTATGGGATGTACAACTATTCTTGTCGGAAAAAATGCTAGTTTTGATGGTTCTACAATGGTCGCACGTACGGAAGACTCACCATCAGGGGTTTTTAGAGCTAAAAAATTTATAAATGTTGCTCCTGAAGAACAACCACGTAAATATAAATCTGTAATTTCAAAAGTAGAAATAGATTTACCTAACAATCCTGTTCGTTACACTGCTGTACCTAACGCAATTTCAGATAATGGTATTTGGGGTCAATGTGGTGCAAATGAATATAACGTATCTATGAGCGCTACCGAAACTATTACTTCTAATGAACGTGTTTTAGGTGCCGATCCACTTGTAGAATATAAACCGGCTATCGGTAGTCCAGGTGATGCGAACTATAAACCGGAACAATTTGGCGGTATTGGTGAAGAAGATATTTACACCATCGTTATGCCATATATCACAAGTGCACGTGAGGGTGTAACATTTTTAGGGGATTTATTAGAAAAATATGGTACTTACGAAATGAACGGCATCGCCTTCCAAGATGAAAATGAAATTTGGTGGTTAGAAACTATCGGCGGTCATCACTGGATGGCACGTCGTGTTCCGGATGACAGCTATGTTATTATGCCAAACCAACTTGGTATTGATAAATTCAACTGGAAAGATGCTTACGGTGCTAAAAAAGAATTTATGTGTTCAGTTGACCTTAAAAATTTTGTAGAAAAATATCATCTTGATTTATCTATAGATGGAGAATTTAATCCTCGACATGCTTTCGGTAGCAGAAGCGACGCCGATCATACCTACAATACTCCTCGTGCTTGGATACTTCAACGTTATTTCAATCCAACGTCAAATACATATGACGGAATAGATGCTGATTACCGTCCGGATTCTGATAACATTCCTTGGGCGAGAGTTCCTGAGAAAAAAATTACGGTTGAAGATATAAAATATGCACTATCACATCATTATCAAGGAACAGAATATGATTCTTACTCAAAAGATATTCATTCGGTGAAAAAAGGAAGTCTTCGCCCAATCGGAATTAACCGTACGAACTTCCTAGGCTTAGTCCAAATTAGACCGTATATGCCTGATGAACTAAAATGTATTCAATGGTTAGCAGTCGGTTCTTGTGTCTTTAATGCAATCGTACCGTTTTACACAAATATAAATCGCACACCGGAATATTTGGCAAACACAACTAACGAAGTTACAACAAACAACTTTTACTGGACAAATCGTCTAATAGCGGCACTTTCCGATGCTCATTTTGCAGACACCGCATCACCTGTCGAACGTTATCAACTAAAAGTTCAATCTCAATCGACAGCATTAATAAATAAATATGATGAAAAATTTATTACGGAAAAAATTTCAAACAATGATGCAAAAGATTTCTTAGAAAAAGCCAACGATGAAATCACACATGCTCTTAAAATTGAAACAGATATTCTGTTAAATGATGTACTATATGTAGCAAGTTGTGAAATGAAAAATAAATTCTCAAGATCTGATGCGTAAATATATCAAAAGAGCCATGTGGTGTTAAAATCACATGGCTCTTGAAAGGAGAACGGCTTATTGATGTTAACAAGCCGTTAAATATCATGAAAAAAATATTATTAACAACTAAGAATTAAAATTTTCTTATCACTCTTCTTGAAAATTAAATTCTTATTTATATGCTCTACACTATAATTGCTTTATCCTCGTGTATTGCAAGTTTTATTATACATCTATTATATCTACCCTACTTTATATATAGTTTATGCCATACCTAATTTAAAACTTAAATTTAACGGCTCAACAAAAAATCGGACTGATAAAAAAACAAGTCCGATTTTTTTATAACAAATTTACAAAAAGTATAGAAAAAAACGTAAATATCCGTTATAATTTAATCGTCCAAAACTAAAGAAAGGATACTTACGTCATAAATAATTATAATACAGATTTAAAAATATTACTAGGGGTTAATGATAATAATATTAAAATTACCGGAGTAAAAACGTTACTTGTACAAAACAATCTAGTATACTCCTTAGTCCTAAATTTTGTAAACCCGGTTTTTATCTATACCCTGTACTTATTATACAACTTTGTTTCAATATTAAACTTTGTCTTTAAATTTTATTTTTTTCTTTACGTTTTCTCACTGCTAATACAATACTTGCTAACAACGCTCCGAAACCTGCTGCCACACTACCCGTTGTATCAAGACCAGTTTTTGGTAATACTGGTATCGATGGTGTCGATGATGTTGGCGTGGTTGGTGGTGTTGATGGGGTCGGCGGGGTTGGTGGGGTCGGTATTGGCGGTACCGGGATCGGCGGGGTTACTTTGTTATTAAATTCAGTATCTTCTGGTAATTTAGAAGTTGCTGTCAACACTTTACCATCTTTAGTAACCGTTACAGTCACCGTCGCTACCATTCTATCATATTCTATACCTGCTTTTGTTCCATGAACTTCTTCTACTGTATAAGTATATATTCCTTCTTCTCCATGTTTGTACTCAAGAGCTGAGAACTTAATATTACCTTGTGCATCATTTTGTACAGTTTCAATTACGTTACCTTTTTCATCTTTTAGTACAAAGCTAAATTCTCCTGCTTTAAGCTCACGTCCTTCAAGTTTCTTAGTAAAGTCAAACTCTACTACTACCGGAATATTGTTTACACGTTTTTGAGTTGGTTTGTCTGTTTGTTTATCTGTTTTACTCGACAGATCGTATTGGTGTACGATTTGTCCTGCTGTATTTTCGATATCTGCTCCAGCTTCTACTGTTTCTTTCACAATCGCCTGAATATCAAATTTGTAGTAACGTCCAAATTTAAATTTTGTTGTATCTATTACTTTTGTATTTGCTGCATCACCTAATGATTTAGATGTGAATTCTGCTTTTAATACCGCTTTGATGACACCGTTTGTTACTGTAATATCAAACTTAGCTGTTACATCTTCTCCTGTTTTGCTGTCGTATGCTTTGATATCTGCGGCGTTTACTGTTAATTTATCCGCATCATATTTATCTGATATCCCTACTGATGTGATGTTTTGTTTATTGCCAGCATCGAATTTATTTGTATCTAACCATACTTGATAAACAATTTTTTGACCACGTTTTAAAGTTTTGGTATTTAAGTTTTCTGCTTCGTTATTGTCAGTTTTGTCTGCATATGGATCTTTGTTTGTGTCTACATATTTGTCAGTCAATTCTTTATCATCATCTAGAAGTTTTTCACCAGTAATGTCAAATTTCTCACGATCTACAACATATTTTTCAGGGCTAAACTCTGGAGTTGGTGGTGGTGTTACCACGTTGTTGAACTCTTTGTCTTCTTTTCCTACTGTTGGGTTGCCATCTGCATCTTTACCGTTCTCGTTAGTGTAAGTTACTTTTGTGCTAAGAGTATGGTTTACTTTATTGACAAGGACTGTTATTATTGCTTTCATATTGTCGTAAGTAACAGTTGTGTCAGATTTAGCCTCTTCTTCTACAGTATAAGTATAAGTTTTTCCTGCATCTGCGTTTTTGTAAGTAAGAGCTTTTCCTTTAACGAAAGTAAAGTTAATTTTACCTGCTGCATCGTTTTTACCGTTGGCAATAACTGTACCATCCTGATCTTTCATTACAAATGAGAATTCATTCGCTATAAGCTCACGACCTTTTAGTTTTTTAGTGAAGTCAAGATTCACATTTACTGGTGCTACTACGTAGTTGTTAAATTCTTTATCATCTACGTTTACAGCGAATCCCCCTGCACCTTTATAAGTTACTTTTGCCTTCAGATTACCTTTAGCATCTTTGGAAACGGTTACTGTTGCTGTGATTTCCATTGCATCGTAGTCAACTTCTGTGTCTTCACCTGCTACTTCGGTAATTTTATAAGTATAAGTACCTTCTTTATCATAAGTGATTTTATCAAATTTTACTTTTTCTCCAGTATTAGTTTTTGTTTGATTTACTCCGCCTTGCATACTAGTATTTTCTTTTAGATTAAAGCTAAATTCTCCATCAACAATATTACGACCTTCTAGTTTTTTCGTAACTTCTAGTTCTACTTCAACCGGTTTATTTTTAACATAGTAATACACCGTTGGCTTATAAGGCGTCAACGAATTTCTTAAGAAAACATTTGTACCTATAGCTCCGTTGTTTTGTACCCCATTTACCAATTGATCATTTTGTGAATTATGTCCAATTTTATCTCCTAGGAATGGTATAAAATAGTTATCTGGTCCTCCCAATTCTCCCTTGCTTGTGTGACCTTTAACAGTAATCCCATTCGGATGTGCTACACCATTTTTATCTGTAAAAGCTATTGTTTGGACTTCCTTATCCGGAAGACTTATAGTATTTTTCCCGCCCGGAGGTATCTCACCTGTTTCAGCCATCAAAATATAACCATCAGTTTCTAATGTACCATCTGAACGTTTTTCTTGTTGACGTGGATCTAATACATAAACTCGAATAACCACTGTCCCATCTTCTTTAACCACTTCTTTTATACGTTTAATTCCATTTGCATTAGCATCCAAGAATTTGGTACCTATAACATATGGACGCGATACATAACCACTTAGTGAATCTGTAGTTGCTGATTGATATAGGCGATAGCCCTCAAACTGTCTTACACCTGAAGCAGTAAAATTTTGCCCTTCCATTGCTTTTAAGGTATAACTTGCTAAATTAGTCTCTTTTCCATTTGGAACATAATCCTGAACAGAAGTGTCAGTTTTATCCGACTTATAAGTTTGGTTAGCCTTATCAACTACCCTATAATAAGTTGTTCTCCCTAAAACACTAGGAATAATAACATCTGAGTGTGTAATTTCACGTCCATTATATGTAGGTTCTACTGCGTTGAAAATATCATTCATTGAGCGGGTATTCATTACCTTAGTATATTTAGCTTTTTTCTCTATTTCATCTTGTGTATTTCCTGACATTTCTGCATAAGAAAGAATTGTAGGATTGATATCCCATTCAACATGTAAGAAAGGTAATTTTTCTTTAGTTGCACTAGTTCCTTCAACACTGCTAATAGTTAATGTCATATCTTTATTTGAAGCTTCCGCAGTTTTGGTAAATGATTGCTTAGCCCCACCCTGAGCTATATTAATAGTTTCAATAACTTTATTCGTTGTTTTATCAACTAACTCGACAGTCGCATTTTTAGAATTGTCATAGTTTTTATATGCTCGAATATAATAATTTACATTGTAATTTGTATTAAAACGAGCAAGATTAATCACTTCAAAAGTATATTTAGTTGTATCTTCTACTTTTTTATGACTACTATCAGGAATCTCTTGTGATTTTACAGAAGCTCCATTTGGATCACTCATTTCGGGAGTTGCTTTTTCTCCATCTTTCAATGTAGTTTCAACAGAAATAGGATTACTAGCATAATCATCTGTTGTATCTCGTCTTGTACGTTTTTTTGGTGTTTCAACTTCAGATTTCACTGTTTCTTCTGCTTTTTTTGCTTCCCCTACTTTTACGGTAGTTTCAGTTTTTTCTTCCGCCTTTGCTACTTCACTTGTAGCTGGAATTTCAAGCTTTCGCACTAGTATCAGCAGCTTGCGCCTCTCCAGAACCAGCTAAGGCAAAACTAAGACCTAAACCTAAAAATACAGATGCGACACCAACATTATATTTTCTTAAAGAAAATCGTTGTCGTTCTTTTCTTATCATAGTTGTTTGTTCTCCTTAAAACTTTAAATCAAATTTTTAATTATATGAAGTAGCATTTCGGTATACTATCTTACTATAATGATAACTAATTGTACCACAGATATATATAGCGGGCAAATAAAAATTAAAATAATTAATTTTTTATTTTTAAAATTTCTTAACATAGGTTTTATCCTCTATGTTCATAAGAAAATCAATATATACATTACCTATTACAGTATGATAAACATAAATAATATAAAAATTTTTTAATATTTATTTTAGTTTTAACTCATAAAAAAATGTTATTTTATTAATTTATCCTAAAACAGATTTCACCCTGTACCAAACAATTTTTATGAATTTTGAATATTTTTTATTATTTTTCTGTATAGAAAACAAAAATTTAGTTCCTTTAGTTTTTTCTTTTTATTCTCTAATTCCCTTCTTTCGTACCTATTTCATCTTTTTACTAGACTTAAGTAAAGAAAGACATTTTATTAAAAAAAAATATTAATAGATCTGTATACTTCCTCTGTTATATTGTTGTAACGAAAATTACAAAATAAAATAGAAATGCTAAATTAGCTGTATATACATAAATACTAGATAATATAAAAAATATCCTAGTTATCTAAGAATAAGTATATACAAAAAAATTAATTAAAGTGATAAGTTGTAAAATAAAGTGCAACAGTAAGATAAAAAAAGACTACCTTGCCCTTGGTAATCTTTTAAAGTATAATTAGATTTTTATTTAAAGGGACAAAAGGTGTACCCCGGAGTTATACCGGGATACATTAGAGCTAGACGTCGTAGCCTTTTCCTACGCATTTCAAGCACTCTTTTGCCTTCTAAAACTAGTTTAATTGTTGTATGTGTTGTTTTGTTGTGTGTATGTAGTATGTTATTGTTGTATGAAAAAATTTTTATTAAACTAATTCTATAATAGCTGTTTCTGCACCATCACCTTTACGTGGTCCAACACGTAAAATACGAGTATATCCACCTTTACGGTCTTGATATTTAGGTGCTACTTCTTCAAATAATTTTTTAAGAGCTAATTGACTCTTACCTTCTTCAGTTGCTACTGCAACAGGTTGAATGAACTTAGCCGCATTACGTCTTGCTGCCAAATCACCTTTTTTACCTAATGTAATCATTTTTTCTGTTAATGAACGAACTTCTTTCGCTCTTGTAACAGTTGTTTCAATTCTACCATGTACTAGTAGAGCAGTTACTAAGTTTCTTAACATCGCTTTTCGGTGAGCTGATGTACGTCCTAATTTTCTGTAACCCATTAGTATGCCTCCTTATTTTAGTTTATTCTTCTCTAAAGCCTAATTCTAAATCCGCCAGTTTAATTCTAACTTCATCTAGTGATTTACGCCCTAAGTTTCTTACTTTAATCATTTCTTGCTCTGTTTTGCTAGCTAATTCTTGAACTGTATTTATACCTGCACGTTTTAGACAGTTATAACTACGTACTGATAAATCAAGTTCTTCGATTGACATTTCCAACATTTGAACTTTATTATCTTCTTCTTTGGCTACCAATATATCAGCAGCTTTTGCTTCTTCTGACATTTCCATAAATAACTCTAAATGAGAAATAAGAATTTTCGATGCTAGTGCCAAAGCGTCGTTAGCTGTGATTGTACCATTTGTTGTTACATCTAAAATAAGTTTATCAAAGTCTGTACTTTGTCCTACACGTGTTTTTTCAACTGTATAGTTTACTTTAGATACCGGTGTGTAAATAGAATCGATTGGAATTACTCCGATAGCCAAGTCACGTTTTTTATTTCCGTCAGCCGGAACGAAACCACGACCTTTTCCTACTGAAATAATCATTTCAAATTGTCCACCTTCTGCTACCGTAGCAATATGCTGATCTTTGTTGATTACTTCAATATCAGAATCAATAGCAATATCTTCAGCTGTGACTACTGCCGGACCTTTTATATTAATAGATACTTCTTTATCTTCTTCTGAATGAATTTTGAACGCAATGTTTTTAACATTCATAATTATTTCAGTTACATCTTCTACTACACCTTTTATAGCTTGAAATTCGTGTTGAACTCCTTCTATATCAATACTTCTAGCCGCTGCTCCCGGTAACGATGAGATTAACATTCTTCTCAATGAATTACCTAATGTAGTTCCATATCCGCGTTCCAACGGTTCTACTACAAAGCGACCAAATCGTTTGTCATCTGATTCTTCGATGATATGAATTTTTGGTTTTTCTATTGCTAACATTATGTTAAACCTCCTAAGTTTAGTCTACGTTATTACTATACACGACGACGTTTAGGTGGGCGACATCCATTGTGTGGGACTGGAGTTACGTCTTTAATTGATGTAACTTCTAATCCGGCAGATTGTAATGCACGAATAGCTGCTTCACGTCCTGCACCTGGTCCTTTAACTGTTACATCTACATATTTCATTCCATGTTCCATAGCTTGTTTAGCTGCTGCTTCACTTGCCATTTGTGCTGCGAATGGAGTAGATTTTCTTGAACCTTTAAATCCTAATGCTCCTGCACTTGACCATGATACTGCATTACCATGTTCATCTGTAATTGTTACTATTGAGTTATTGAATGTAGAACGAATGTGTGCTATACCGTTTTGTATATTTTTTTTCACACGACGTTTACGTGATTGTTGTTTACGAGCCATAGTTTATTTTCTCCTCCTATCCTAATTATTTTTTCTTGTTCGCAACTGTTTTCTTAGGACCTTTACGAGTACGAGAGTTGTTCTTAGTATTTTGTCCTCTTACCGGTAGTCCACGACGATGACGGATTCCTCTGTAGCATCCGATTTCCATTAGACGTTTAATGTTTAATGAAACTTCACGACGTAGATCACCTTCTGTTTTATAGTTATCTACAGCTTCACGAATTTTATCTAGTTGTTCACCTGTTAAGTCTTTAACTCTCACATCTTCAGAAACACCAGCTTCTTTTAAGATTTTTTGAGAAGTTTTTAAACCTATACCATATACATAAGTTAATGATATTACAACTCGTTTTTCACGAGGTATATCGACTCCTGCGATACGTGCCATTAAGTTTGCACCTCCTAATTAATTATCCTTGTTTTTGTTTATGTTTTGCATTTTCGCAAATCACTAATACTTTACCACCACGACGAATTATTTTACATTTGTCACATATTTTTTTTACTGATGGTCTTACTTTCATCGTTATTTCCTCCTTGAGTTTATAACTTACTTGAATCTATAAGTTATTCTACCTTTTGTCAGGTCATACGGACTCATTTCTACTGTAACTTTATCCCCTGGTAAAATTCTTATATAATTCATTCTGATTTTTCCAGAAACATGAGCTAAAATAATATGACCATTTTCTAATTCTACTTTAAACATTGCATTTGGCAAGTTTTCTACTACTAAACCTTCTACTTCAATGACATCTTTTGCCATATTTTTCCTCCCTGACTATTTCAGTTTGTCTAATATATTTTGCACGTCTTTGAACACTACCTTGATGTCTTGATCACCGTTAATATTTTCAACTACATCTTCTTTTTGACTATAAAAGTCTAATAATGGTTTAGTTTGTTTAATATTTACTTCTAAACGATTTGCAACTGTTTCTTCGTTGTCATCGCTACGTTGGTATAACTCTCCACCATCTTTATCACAAACACCTTCAACTTTTGTCGGATTGAAGATTAAGTGATATGTAGTGCCACATTGCTTACAGATTCTTCTACCTGTTAATCTTGGTAATAAGATAGCCGGATCCACATCAATGTTTAATACTTTATCAATTTTTCTATTAGTTTTTGCTAAAATTTGATCAAGGGCTTCAGCTTGTTCTACTGTTCTTGGAAAACCGTCAAGTAAAAAGCCTTCTTTTGCATCTTCTTGATTCAATCTTTCTTCAACTAATCCTATAGTTACGCTGTCAGGAACAAGTTGTCCTTTATCAATATAACTTTTTGCTTCTTTTCCAAGCGGTGTCTCATTTTTAATCGCAGCTCTAAACATATCTCCTGTTGAAATATGCGGAATTGGATAATTCACTTTGATTTGATCTGCCTGAGTTCCCTTTCCTGCCCCTGGCAATCCCATTAGAATAATATTCATCATAATTTATTTACCACCTTTTCTTCCTGTAATAAAACTTCTGTAATTTCTTTCTGTTAATTGTGTACTAAGTTGCTTAACTGTTTCTAGTGCTACACTGACAACAATTATTAAACTTGTTCCACCGATATGAACAGAAGCTGGTAATTTAGCTAAATTAGTGAATATTGTTGGAAGAACCGAAACAGCTGCTAGGAATATTGAACCTACAAATGTTAATCTATATAAAATACCTGTAATGTATAGTTCAGTTTTTTTACCCGGTCTAACCCCTGGAACAAAACTTCCTTGTTTTCTTAAATTATCCGCCATTTTTTCAGGGTTAACTTGAACCATTACGTAGAAGTAACAGAACGCAATAATCAATGCTACATATAATGTTAAACCTAACCAATGACTGAAATCAAAGTATGCTACTACTTTTTGTAGTTTCTCATTATTTGGAGCGAAGATTGCTATTGTTCTAGGTAATTGTAAAAATGCAATAGCGAAGATTACCGGAATAACCCCTGCACTATTTACTTTCAACGGCAAGTAAGTTGATCTTGCACCTAACATTCTACGCCCTGCTCTTGCTTGTGAATATTGAATAGGGATTTTACGAATAGCTTCTTGGATATAAACAACCGCCGCTACTATTAAAATAACTATCAATGCAACTATCACAATTTTCAAAATTGCAAGAGTAAGATTCTCAGCATCTTTAATTTGCGATTCATAAATTTGAACAAACTCCGTCGGCATACGAGCAATAATTCCTGCTAAAATGATAATTGAAACACCGTTACCTACACCATATTGAGAAATTTGATCACCTAACCATAGTAATAATGCAGTCCCTGCTGTTAATACTAAAGCTACTGTTATAAATCCTATAATTGATGTGTCTTTAATTAATCCTTTATACGCATTATTAAATCCATAAGACATAATAAGCGATTGAATAAAGGCTAAAACGATTGCTAAGATTCTTGTTACCTTTTGAGTTTTTTTCTGTCCTACTTCACCTTGTTTTGACCATTCGGTTAATGTAGGAATAACGTCCATTTGCATAAGTTGAATTACAATAGATGCTGTGATGTAAGGCATGATACCCATAGCAAATACAGAAAACTGTTGTAACGCTCCGCCTGCAAATGTATTAAAAATTCCGAATAGACCAGACGCATCTTGATTTTTAAGAACATCTGCATCTACACCCGGTATTGGTAAGAACGAACCAATACGGAATAAAAGTATACCAAATAAGGTAAATAATATTTTCTTACGAGTTTCTTTAACTCGAAATAAATTAAGTGCTGCATTAAACATTATAGCACCTCGCAGACTCCTCCAGCTGCTTCAATAGCTTCTTTGGCTGAAGATGAAAATTTATGTGCTTGAACGGTTAATTTTCTTTCCAATTTACCGTTAGCTAATACTTTAACACCTGAAAGTTCTTTTTTGATTACTTTTGTTTCCAATAATAGAGCAGGTGATACTACAGTACCATCTTCGAATTTATTCAAATCTTTTAGATTTACAACTGCATAATCTTTTCTGTTTACGTTGTTAAATCCACGTTTTGGAATACGTCTGAATAGTGGGTTTTGTCCACCTTCAAATCCTGGGCGAACTCCGCCGCCACTACGTGCTTTTTGTCCTTTTTGACCACGACCACTTGTTTTTCCGTTTCCTGATCCAATCCCACGACCTACTCTGTTACGTTCTTTACGAGAACCTTCAACCGGTTGTAATTCATGTAATTTCATTTAGACTAGCACCTCCTTGTATTAATAATTATTTTTCTTCTACTGTTACTAAGTGTGAAACTTTATTAATCATACCGCGAATCGCAGCGTTGTCTTTATGTTCTACTGTTTGGTGCATTTTTTTTAGACCTAGAGCTTCTACAACTTTTTTTTGATTCTTCGGACGACCAATTATACTACGAGTTAGGGTTACTTTTAATGTCATGTTCTATCCCTCCTCTTATCCTAATAATTCTTCTACAGATTTACCACGTAAATTTGCAACGTGTTCTACTGTTTGTAATCTTGTTAAGCCATCAACTGTTGCACGTACCATGTTAATCGGAGTATTAGAACCTAAAGATTTAGATAAGATATTTGAAATACCTGATAATTCTAATACGGCACGTACCGGTCCACCTGCGATAACCCCTGTACCTGGAGCTGCCGGTTTAATTAATACTGACCCTGCACCGAACTGTCCGATAATTTCGTGCGGAATAGTTCCGTTAACTACCGGTACGGTAATTAAATTATGTTTTGCAGCTTCCACCGCTTTTTTGATTGCATCCGGTACTTCTTGAGCTTTACCGGTACCAAATCCTACACGACCATTCTTGTCACCTACTACTACTAAAGCAGAGAAACGAAAACGACGTCCACCTTTAACAACTTTAGCTACACGACGAACGGCAACTACGCGTTCTTCAAATTCTTTTTTGATTTCTTCTTGACGCATCTTGTATATTTCCCTCCTTTATTAGAATACAAGTCCGTTTTCACGTGCTGCTTCAGCTAATGCTTTAACACGTCCGTGATATAAATATCCTCCACGGTCGAAAACAACTTTTGTAATTCCATTTTGTTTTGCTACTTCTGCGATTAGTTTCCCAACTTCTTTAGCTGCTTCAACACTTGATTTTGATACATTTTCAAGTTTTAATGAAGATGCTTGAGCTAGTGTAACACCTTTAGTGTCATCAATAATTTGTGCATAAATATTTGTATTTGAACGATAAACGTTTAAACGCGGTACTTCAGTAGTCCCTTGAACTTTAACACGTACTCTTGCGTGTCTTTTTTTACGAACTTTATTTTTGTCAAGTTTCGTAATCATATTTGAAACACTCCTTTCTGTTATCTATTATTTACCAGTTTTTCCTTCTTTACGGCGTACATATTCACCAACATAGCGAATACCTTTACCTTTATAAGGTTCTGGCGGACGTACTGCACGAACTTTTGCTGCATATTGTCCTACTACTTCTTTGTTAATACCTTCGATACTAACTTTAGTGTTTCCTTCAACACCTAATTTGATTCCATCAATTTCTTCAAATTCAACCGGATGTGAATAACCGACGCTTAGCACTAATTTTTTACCTTGCATTTGAGCACGATACCCAACCCCGATTAATTCAAGTTCTTTTTTAAATCCTGTTGATACACCTTCTACCATATTTGCTAAGATAGCACGTGTTGTACCGTGAATTGTACGGTGACGTTTTGAATCAGATGGACGTACTACTGTAATTTCATTTCCTTCAATGTTGAAAGTAATTTCTTTGTCAAATTGTTGTTTTAATTCACCTTTAGGTCCTTTTACTGTTGCGAAGTTATCAGCGATGTTAACTTCAACCCCTGCAGGTATTGTAATAACTTTATTACCTATACGTGACATTTAATTGGCACCTCCTTATAATATTACCAGATGTAAGCTAATACTTCTCCACCTGTATTGTTTTTACGTGCAACTTTATCAGTTACAACTCCATTTGAAGTTGATACGATTGCAATTCCCAATCCGTTTAATACTTTTGGCAATTCATTTGCTTTAGCATAAACACGTAGACCAGGTTTTGAAATTCTTTTAATTCCTTTAATTACTCTTTCACCTTTAGCGTATTTAAGAGAAATTTTGATAATTCCTTGTTTGTTATCTTCGATGTACTCTACATCTTTGATAAACCCTTCTTCTTTTAATATTTCTGCAATTTGCTTTTTAATGTTTGACGCAGGTACTTCTAATGTTTCGTGTTTTACCATATTGGCATTACGAATACGTGTTAGCATATCTGCGATAGGATCTGTCATTGTCATTAGGATAAATCCTCCTTTCTTCTACTATATTACCAACTTGATTTTTTAACTCCAGGAATTTGTCCTTTGTAAGCTAATTCACGGAATTTAATACGGCTGATACCGAATTTTCCAATGTATCCGTGAGGACGTCCAGTTATGCTGCAACGATTGTGCAGTCTAGCTGGTGCTGAGTTTTTAGGAAGTTTGCTAAGTCCGATGTAATCACCTTTAGCTTTAAGTTCCGCTCTTTTAGCTGCATATTTATCAACTAATTTTTGGCGTTTAAGTTCACGTTCTACCATTGCTTTTTTAGCCATGTATTACTACCTCACCTTTCTTATTTTGCAAACGGCATACCACATAGTGTTAGTAACTCACGAGCTTCCTCATCTGTGTTTGCTGTTGTTACTACTACGATGTCCATACCACGTACTTTACTTACTTTATCGTAATCAATCTCTGGGAAAATTAATTGTTCTTTTATACCTAATGTGTAGTTACCACGACCGTCAAATGCTTTTTTAGAAACACCGTGAAAATCACGTACACGTGGTAATGCAACTGTTACTAATTTATCAAAGAATTCATACATTCTTTCTCCACGCAAAGTAACTTTTGCGCCGATTGGCATACCTTCACGTAGTCTGTAAGTAGCGATTGATTTTTTAGCTCTTGTAATCAATGGTTTTTGACCAGAAATTAAAGCTAATTCAGCTACCGCGTTATCTAGGGCTTTAGAGTTTTGAACTGCATCTCCCACACCCATGTTAATTACTATTTTTTCAATTTTTGGTACTTGCATTACACTTTTGTACTCAAATTTTGTCATTAATTCTTTTGTTATCTCAGTTTTAAATTTTTCTTCTAAACGAGCCATCTAAAATAGTGCCTCCTTTCTTCAACTATTAATTATATTTCTTTTCCTGATTTTTTAGAGATACGAACTTTTTTACCATCTCTAGTTTCAAAACCTACACGTGTCGGTTTTCCTGTTTCAGGGTCTTGTAACATTACGTTTGATACGTGAATTGCTGCTTCTTTTTCAACGATTCCACCTTGTGGAGCATCTTGAGAATTTTTAACGTGTTTTTTAATAATGTTAACACCTTCAACAACTACACGATCTTTTTTAGGTTGCGCTTCAATTACCGTACCGACTTTACCTTTGTCTTTACCAGTAATAACTACAACTTTATCACCTTTTTTAATGAACATTTCTTGCTAGCCTCCTTCTTTATTGTACTTGTATTATTATAATACTTCTGGAGCTAGTGATACGATTTTCATGTAGTTACCGTCTCTTAACTCACGTGCAACTGGTCCGAAAATACGTGTACCACGTGGGCTCTTATCATCACGGATAATTACACAAGCATTTTCATCAAATTTAATATATGAACCGTCATTACGACGAGCTCCTGTTTTTGTACGAACGATTACAGCTTTAACTACATCACCTTTTTTAACAACTCCACCTGGTGTTGCTTTCTTAACAGAGCATACAATTACGTCACCGATGTTAGCAACTTTACGCCCTGAACCACCTAGAACTTTGATTGTTAAAACTTCTTTAGCTCCTGAGTTATCAGCCACTTTTAAGCGTGTTTCTTGTTGAATCATGCGCTTTTTGCCTCCTTCTTAGGGTTTATCCTAGTTTTCTTAAATAATAACTGCTTCTTCTACTACTTCTACCAAGCGGAAGTGTTTAGTTGCAGATAATGGACGAGTTTCCATTATTTTAACAATATCGTTTATTTTTGCTACATTATTTTCATCATGTGCTTTAAATTTTTTAGAATATTTTACACGTTTACCGTATAAAGGATGTTTTTTGTATGTTTCTACTAAAACAGTAATAGTTTTATCCATTTTATCAGAAACTACTTTTCCAACGTAAACTTTTCTATCGTTTCTCTCAGTCATGTTTGCCTCCTATATTATTTATTCGCTAATTCTCTTTCGCGAATAACAGTTTTCATACGAGCGATTGATTTTCTAACTTGACTAATACGAGCTGTATTTTCTAATTGACCTGTTGCCAATTGGAAGCGTAAGTTGAAAAGCTCTTCTTTTAATTCTTTGATTTTTGCTTCTAACTCTTGTGAAGTTAATTCTCTAATCATAGATTTGAATTCATTTGTTTTCATTATGCTTCACCACCTGTTTCTTCACGTTTTACAAATTTACATTTAACAGGTAACTTATGAGATGCAAGTCTTAGAGCTTCACGTGCAACTTCTTCACTTACTCCAGCAACTTCAAACATCACTCTACCTGGTTTAACTATTGCAACCCATCCTTCTACTGCACCTTTACCAGATCCCATACGAACTTCTAAAGGTTTTTTAGTATAAGGCATGTGAGGGAAGATTTTAATCCATACTTTACCACCACGTTTCATATAACGAGTCATCGCAATACGTGCTGATTCAATTTGGCGAGAAGTAACTCGTGATGCAGTAGTTGCTTGTAAACCGAATTCACCAAAGTCTACTACATTTCCGCCTTTAGATTTACCTTTTGTTGATTGTCTATGTTGACGACGATATTTAACACGTTTAGGCATTAACATAAATTAGTTACCTCCTTTTTCAGATTTTTTAGCTGGTAATACTTCACCACGGTTAATCCAAACTTTAACTCCAAGTTTACCATAAGTTGTATCTGCTTCTTCATGAGCATAATCAATATCCGCTCTTAGTGTGTGTAGTGGCACTGACCCTTCTGAATAGTGTTCTGCACGAGCAATATCAGCTCCACCAAGACGACCTGATACTTGAGTTTTAATTCCTTTTGCTCCTGCTCTCATAGCTCTTTGGATAGCTTGTTTTTGAGCACGACGGAATGATACACGCGCTTCTAATTGACGGGCAATATTTTCAGCTACTAATTTTGCATCGATATCAACTTTTTTGATTTCAACTACATTAATGTGTACTCTTTTGCCTGTTAGTTTATTTAATTCTAATCTTAATTTATCAATTTCAGATCCACCTTTACCAATTACCATCCCCGGTTTACCGGTGTGTACTGAAATATTTACTTTCTTATCAAATCTTTCAATTTCAACTTTAGAAACTGAAGCATCTTTTAATTTTTTACTGATGAACTCACGAACTTTAAAGTCTTCGTGTAAGTTAGTAGCGAAATCTTTTTCTGCATACCATTTTGAATCCCAATCACGAATTACTCCGACACGTAAGCCTATTGGATGTACTTTTTGACCCACAGTTTGTAGCCTCCTTTTACTAGTTTAGCTTATTAATTTTAATTATTTATTGTCACTTAATACGATAGTGATGTGACTTGTTCTTTTATTGATTGAACTTGCAGCACCTTTTGCTCTTGGACGGAAACGTTTAAGTGTCGGTCCTTCATTTGCAAATGCTTGTGATACTACTAAGTCTTCTACATTCATTCCATAGTTATGTTCAGCGTTTGCAGCAGCTGATTTAATTACTTTAGCTACTGGTAGTGAAGCTGCTTTAGTTGTGAATTCTAAAATTCCTAATGCTTCGCCCACTTTTTTACCACGTACTAGGTCTAATACCAATCTTACTTTACGTGGAGCGATGCGGACTGTCTTAGCGATTGCTTTTGACTCCATGAATGTGCCTCCTTATGTTGTTAAAAATTTCTATAAATTATTATCTTCTTGTTTTTCTGTCATCTGCTGCGTGACCTTTGTAAGTTCTTGTTGGTGCAAATTCACCAAGTTTGTGTCCTACCATATCTTCAGTCACGTAAACAGGAACGTGTTTTCTTCCGTCATATACTGCAAAAGTAATTCCGATAAATGATGGGAAAATTGTTGAACGACGTGACCAAGTTTTAATTACTTGTTTTTTCTCTTGTCCGTTCATTTTTTCAACTTTTGCCAATAAGTGGTGATCAGCGAATGGTCCTTTTTTTAAACTACGAGCCATTGTGTTATCTCCTTTCTGATACTTTGCGTTATCATCAGGTTTTTGGTAAAGAGCTTTTGCTCCTCACCACCTAACCTTCTATATGCTTTATTATTTAGTTCTAGCACGTACGATAAATTTGTTTGAACGAGCTTTTTTAGAACGAGTTTTCTTACCAAGTGTAGGTTTACCCCATGGTGACATAGGTGATTTACGTCCGATTGAAGTACGTCCTTCACCACCACCATGCGGGTGATCGTTCGGGTTCATAACAGATCCACGTACAGTAGGTCTTTTACCTAACCAACGAGTTCTACCGGCTTTACCGATATTTACCAATCCATGTTGTTCATTACCAACTTCTCCGATTGTAGCACGGCAAGTTGCTAAAATCATTCTTACTTCCCCTGATTTAAGACGTACTAATACGTATTTACCTTCTTTACCAAGCACTTGAGCACTTGCTCCGGCTGAACGTACTAATTGTCCACCTTTTCCGGGTTTAAGTTCAATATTGTGAATTAATGTCCCTACCGGGATATTTGATAATGGTAATGTATTACCTATTTTGATGTCAGCTTCAACCCCTGATATTACTACTTGTCCTACCTGTAATTCTTTAGGAGCGATGATGTAACGTTTTTCACCATCTGCATAGTGTAGTAAAGCGATATTCGCTGAACGGTTCGGATCGTACTCAATTGTGGCAACTTTTGCAGGTACGTTGTCTTTATTTCTCTTGAAGTCAATAATACGGTATTGTCTTTTGTGACCGCCACCGTGGTGACGTACAGTAATTTTACCTTGGTTATTTCTTCCCGCTTTTTTCGGTAGCGGCGCTAATAATGACTTTTCTGGTTTGCTTGTTGTAATTTCTGCAAAATCTAATGATGTCATATTACGACGCCCATTAGTAATAGCTTTATATACTTTAATAGCCATTTGTCATTGTTCCTCCTTAGTGGTATATGGAATTTATTCTTATGCGAATAATCCTTCGATTGTTTGTCCTTTAGCTAACTTAACGATAGCTTTTCTTCTTTTGTTAGTATATCCACCGTATCTTCCGACACGACGGAATTTCGGTTTGTAGTTCATTACGTTCACTTTCTCAACTTTAACACCGAAGATTTCTTCGATAGCTTGTTTAATTTGAGTTTTGTGAGCACGTGTGTCTACTAGGAAAGTGTATTTATTTTCTTGCATTAATAAATAACTTTTTTCAGTTAATACTGGGCGTTTGATAATATCGCGTGCATCCATTATGCTAATACCTCCCCAACTTTTTCTAGTGCATCTTTAGTGAAGACTACTTTATTACTTCCTAAGATGTCTAATACATTAAGACCGGTTGTTTCTACGAATTCAACCCCCGGAATATTTCTTCCTGATAATACTGTATTTTCTTCAAATTCTGAAACTACGAACAATACTTTTTTATCTAAGTTTAAGTTTGTCAACATTGTTTTAAAGTTTTTAGTTTTAATTGTATCAAATGCTAATGTTTCTAATGCAAACACTTCGTTAGCCGCTACTTTAGAAGATAAAGCAGAACGCAATGCTAAACGACGCATTTTTTTAGGCATTTTAAAGCTGTAACTACGTGGTGTAGGCCCAAATACTGTACCACCTCCACGCCATTGTGGTGAACGGATAGATCCTTGACGAGCACGACCTGTCCCTTTTTGACGCCATGGTTTGCGACCACCACCTGAAACTTCAGAACGTCCTTTTGTTTTGTGTGTACCTTGACGAAGTGATGCACGTTGTAATGTTACCGCTTGGAATAAAACGTGTTGATTAGGTTCAATTCCGAATACTGCATCATTAGCTTCTACTGCACCGACTTTAGTACCGTCTTGTTTAAATAAATCTAATTGTGGCATTTTCTAATTTCCTCCTTCCGTATATTTTCCGATTATTTACCAGATTTAACTGCTGATTGGATTTTTACGAAGCTTTTTTTAGAACCCGGAATACAACCTTTAATTAAGATTAATCCATTTTCTACGTCTACGCTTACTATTTCTAAGTTTTGAGTTGTAACTGTAACTCCACCCATTTGTCCCGGCAGTGCTTTACCTTTAAATACACGGTTAGGTGCTACAGGTCCCATTGATCCAGGACGACGGTGGTAACGAGAACCGTGAGCCATTGGTCCACGACTTTGTCCGTGGCGTTTAATTGCCCCTTGGAATCCTTTACCTTTACTTACTCCTGTTACGTCAACTAAGTCCCCTGCTGCAAAAATATCAACTTGGACTTCTTGACCTACTTCATAACTAGCAACTTCTACATCTCTGATTTCTCTAATGAATCGTTTTGGTGCAGTGTTAGCTTTATCTGCGTGACCTTGTTCAGGTTTATTCGCAACTTTTACTAAACGATCTTTACGTTCTTTATCGTAAGGACGTTTATCGTCGAATCCTAATTGGATTGCATTGTATCCTTCAACTTCTTCTGTTTTCTTTTGTAGAACGACGTTCCCTTTCGCTTCAACTACTGTTACCGGAATTAATTCTCCGTTTTCAGCGAAGATTTGAGTCATACCTACTTTTCTTCCTAAGATACCTTTGGTCATCGAAAGTCACCTCCTATATTATAATTTTAATTCGATGTCAACACCTGATGGTAAGTTTAAGCTAATTAAAGCATCAACTGTTTTTTGTGTTGGTTCAATAATATCGATTAGGCGTTTGTGTGTACGTTGTTCAAATTGTTCACGGCTATCTTTATAAATGTGAACCGAACGTAAAATTGTATACACTGCTTTTTCTGTTGGTAACGGGATTGGCCCAGATACTTTAGCACCAGAACGTTTTGCAGTTTCAACAATTTTTTCTGCACTTTGATCAACTAATCTGTGATCATATCCTTTTAAACGAATACGAATTTTTTGTTTTGCCATCATTTCTCCTCCTATACATTTATTCGCTGCTATCGAGTAGCAACTTCTCCACGAAAGTTCTCCAGCACGCCATGCCATGGCAAAGCGGCCGGGCGTGTCAGTAACCTTTCGCTTCAACGCAAGTCCTCTTCAGACCGACATTCACTATTATACATGATATTCCGCTACATTACAAGTATTTTATTGAAAAAAAATAAATAAAAAGTCATGAATATGTTTTCCCAAATTATTAAGTTAAATATTCTTTATTTATAATAGAATAAATAATTTTAAATTAGATTAAATCTAATCAAAATATAAGCCAAAAAATTTCTAAAACCATAATTTTCACTTCATCTCATAAAAAATAATTTTAATTAAAAATTATTCTAATATCACAACAAAATAGTTATACACTTTTCGCTTTGTTAATTATAGTATAACTTTCCAAACATTAATTAACCTTTCTAAAGTAATTGTACTAATACAAAAAGATTACTGTTTACACAAAATACATTATGGTATATAATTAGATTGGACAAATATAAGGAGGAAAGCGGCAGGTTGTCGCAAATAATATAATGATTGATTTTAAAAAAACAGGAGTAATTTTCTTAGCAGCAGGTTTGGTGCTTAGCGGATGTTCTACTAAGGACAACTCTTCTTCACAAACTCAAAAAAAGGAAATTAAATCTATTTCTTTAGAAGATTTCACAAAAAATATAGGGAACTCTGATTATCAATTTATTGATACACGTAGTGACGAAAGTTACAACGGATTTAAAACTGATGATATTAAAAACGGCGGTCACCTAAAAAACTCTATTCAATATTCAGCAACATTTATAGGTAATGTTAATAAAGATAAAGAGGGAAAATTTATTAGTGATAAAGGTATTGATAAAAATAAAAAAGTTGTCGTTTATGATACTAATAAAGATAATCTAAACAAAGTTGCAGATAAATTTGCAAACTTAGGTTATGAGGTTTATAAATTTGAAGATTATAAAAAATTTGCAGATAATGATGCTAATAAAGAAAAATTAGTTAGTTATCCCGAATACCAAAACTTAGTTTCCCCTAAATGGGTCAAAGACGTTCAAGACAATAAAAAACCTGAAACTTATACCAACGACAAATACAGCATTTTCGAAGTTTCTTGGGGCGAGGGAGATAAAGCAGTAGCCTATAAGGAACATGTTAAAGGTGCTTATCACTTTAACACAGACTGGGTAGAAGATGGCCCGGTATGGAACTTACGTTCGGCTGATGAAATCAAGAAAAATTTATTAAAACAAGGTATTACTGCCGATAAAACAGTTATTTTATATTCAGATGATGCTTCAGCAGCGTTTCGTGTAAATTGGGCGTTGAAATGGGCAGGTGTAAAAGATGTCCGCATAATGAACGGTGGACTGAAAGCATGGAAAAATGCCGGTTTCGAAACGGAAACTAATGTTAATACTCCTAAAGAAGAAACGGACTTCGGTACAAAAATACCGGCTCATCCGGAATACAATATATCTCGCGCTAAAGAAATGGCACAAAAAGTTAAAGATGAAGGAATTAAATTAGTAAGTATTCGCTCATGGGATGAATACTTAGGAAAAACCAGCGGTTATGATTATATTGATAAAGCAGGTGAACCTCAAGGAGCAATTTTCGGTTTTGCAGGAGAAAACAAAGCCGACCTAAGCGACTATTACGATCCGGACGGTACACTTCGTAATCCGCAAGAAATTTATAATTTATGGAAAGGTCAAGGTATTAGCGAAACAGATAAAATTGCCTTATACTGCGGTACCGGTTGGCGTAATGCTGTACCATGGTTTATGACTCAACTTACCGGACGTGCTAACACCTACTTCTACGATGGTGGTTGGAACGATTGGCAACTTGACGGCTCGTTACCTGTAGACATTAATAAAGACAAAGGGCAAAAACCTGATGCCAAAAATGATTATAAATAATTAAAAATAAAGAGAGAGACTAATAAAATCTTGTTTTAAAAAATCACGATTTTTTAAGTCACTCTCTCTTTTTTACCGTTTAAAACCTTACCGAATCAAGGTTATATTTCTTTTTTAAAATCTAAAGTTAAAAATTGAAGAAAACGAAGAGTGTTTAATCCACCACAAAATATAACAATATAGTAATAGATAAACTCGCTGTCCACATTGTTTGTTAAAATATAATACGCTGAACCGATAACTAAAATAATGTTAATTACCAATGAAAAAATAAATTTTTTATAAACTATAACTAAAATAACCTGAATAATAACAAATAAAATTAATACACCCAACATAAGTTTTATATTATTTTCTGTTAATACCTTTGGAAATTTATAAATATTTTTGTGCATAATATGGCGTACCATACCCATTTTACGATCTTTAAAATAATTCCAGCCAATTAAAGCCGCTATTAAAATTATCTCCAGTATCGCTATAAAAATATAAAATTTCTTAAAATGAATTTTTCTTAACATTCAGTTCTCCTTGTTTTTAAGTTTTTTTAATGATATAATTTCTATTATAGATTATACAAATTCACTAGTCAATTACAACAAAAGCGGAGGAACTATGAACATCAAACGTTACTTCACAGCACTAAGTGTTCTCGTGCTGACTTTTTTCTTTTTATATACATTTAATCTGAATTTTGATTTAACTAAGCAGCTAAATATTGCTAATTTCGGCTTAACACTTTTAACATTTATCCTTTGGCTTGTTGCAGGTTATTTATTTTTAGTTAAAGACATCCTAAAAATAAACGAAAAAGAGCGTAACGGTATTACGCTTATATTAGTATTACTTGGAATTATCTTTTTTTACTATAACCCGTTACCCAATCCAGAAAACTTTTTTGTAGAAATACCGAGAATTACATTTTTTGCAATGACATTGTTTATTTTTATCAGTTTAGTTCTTCTGACTTATAAAGATAAAGTTCTTGGTTTTATTCTGGCAGTAAGCACACCTATAACAGTCCAAAGTTTTTTGGTAAATGTACTTAAAAACACGTCTTATACAAATTACACGGTTTATATTATAATTTTCCTTGTTATTGTTGCGTATACTGTAAACTATTTAAAACAGAAGTAAAAATATATCAGCCCTTAAAACTTATCCGAGTTTTAAGGGCTGATATATTTTTATTGTTAATTCTATTGAGATATAACTTTACACTAAAACAATATACTTATCGCAAATATCCGCAAAAAATTGCTGAATATTTCCAGCCTTTAACATCGCTTCTTGCTCTTCATCAACAATGTAATTTTCATCTGCTTCCATAACCGCAAGAAGTCGTGTAAAAGTATCAATAAATAAACTTTCATCTTCATTTAAAATATAATTAAACTTTTGTTCCGAGAAAAAAGGAACAAAAACTTCTCTGAAAGCACCTTGACGAATTTTTCCGATTAATTTTTCCCCATCAACTTCAAATAAATTTTTATTTTTTTGAACAAAATTACACGCTTTGGAATAATTGGAAAATAATTGAAAACCTTCCGCCTCGTTATATTCCCTAAAAACAGGGATTTTTAAACCTTTTTTATATAACTCTTTATCAAAAACAACAAAAATTTCTTCAAGTTCCCATAGCTCTTTAGCAATGTAATAAAATGCTACTCGCCATCTGTTATCACTTTTTGGTAATCTTTTAAAAGTGGCTATCTGCTCTACTAAACGTATATCTTTTTCCATATTAACTCCTTTAGCTAATCTATTTGAATTAATGTTCCTATTCTTTTCAATGTTTCCTCGTCTTTTCGATAAGAGAAGAACTTATCATTGTTTTTTACCGTGCATAAATTAGAAAAAATAATATTTTTCTCCAATACTCCACTTTTTACTAACAACTCTTTATTTATCTGCCACAAATCCAAATAATACTTACCGTTTTTTTCTACATAATAGTCCGCTACATTTAAAACACTAAACTTATCTACCAATTCTTTTGATACTTCATAGTTTTCTTTTGATATTGAAGGCCCTATAATAACTTTTATATCTTTCTTATCGCAATTATAATCTTGAACCATAGCACAAATTATTTCCTGAGAAATATTACTATACGTTCCACGCCATCCGGCATGTGCCAGAGCGACAACATTTCTTATTTTATCATAAAAAACTAACGGCACACAATCAGCGGTGAAAATTAAAAGTGGGATTTTTATCAAATTTGTTATTAGCCCGTCTGCTTCCAAACCGTTATTTTTTAAATCATCTTTACTTTCTATTTTTCTTACACTTGCTCCGTGAACTTGAGTATTAAATGCTAAATTTTCAAAATCAAAATTATATTCAGCTGATATTTTTTTCATATCATCTATATTTTTAGAATCAATTTGTCGTTTAGTAAAAATTATATTTATATTATCGTCATTAAATATAAAAGCATTATTGTTCTCTTGCATTGACTTCTCCTTTATTAATAACTTTATATATTATTGAAATGTATTCTTACTTATTACCTAAATAAAGTAGCTTTTATAATATCTTTAATTTTTATTTTTTCCTAAGTAAAATTTATACCTTTTACTTATTATTAACAATTATAACACAGTTAATTATTTATTGAAAATATCCCTTTTATCCACAAGGAAAATCTCAAGTAATAAGCTGTAGTTATTACTTGAGATTTTTAGAATTATTCAATTTTCAAAAGAATCGATTATCTATTAAGTAGCTGTTCTCGTTGGATATGCTCAACGATAATTATTTTTCTACGGGGTTATTTATTATTTTTTTTACGTTTAAATACTAACGCTAATAACGCTAACCCTGCCAAGCCATAACCACTCAATGTTGCTTGACTTTCTAATCCTGTTGACGCCAAATATCCTTTTAATCCACTTCCGTCATTTCTTAACCCTGTATTTTCATTATTTCCTTGTAGTTGTTTAACTAATTTTTTACCAGGGATTATTGCCGTACTTCCGTCTGGGAATGTCACAGTTGTTGTTCCGTCTTTTCCTACTTCTACTTTTGTTGCCGTAGGATTCATTTTCTTCACTGCTTCGGTCACTTTAGCTTTTTCCTCATCTGTTAAGTTACTTGCATCTTTAACAAGGGTTACTTCAGGGATTTGTACATTATTTGCATCCGCTAACTTAACTGTTTTATCAGGGGTTATTGGTGCTGTTGAGCCGTCCGGGAATGTCACAGTTGCTGTTCCGTCTTTTCCTACTTCTACATTTGTTGCTGTAGGATTTGCTTTTTTGACT
>NZ_KI271873.1:0-3455 GCF_000469465.1 Gemella bergeri ATCC 700627
GCCACTTCCCTTCAATCTTTATCCACCCTGTTTTCATATCCCCATTTACAGGATCAAAATAATATTTTTTTTCATCTATATTCCGTAAACCTGTAAGTGCCATAGCATTAAAATAATACCATTTTCCATCTATCTTTTGCCAACCTCTTTTTTGATCCCCATTTACTGGATCATAATAATACCATCCTTTTAATCTCTCATGCTTATCACCATTATCATAATACCAGCCTGTTACCATATATCCTCTTTTATCAAAACGATAAGCTTTTCCTCCAATGTCATATACTCCATCTTTATAATAATGTCCACTTCCCCTATCATACCACCAACCGTTTTCATCTTGTTTCCAATCAGCTCTTGCTTGGTTAGATGTGGGAATTATAATTGATGATAACAATGCAGTACTTAGCAAAACTTTTGCAGTAATCTTAACTACTTTTTTCATTTTTATTTCCTCCTTAAATTTTATTTTATACGCATTAACAGTATCATATTTTACCTACTAAATCAAGTGAAATAAAAAATACCCCCTAAATTATAGGGGGAGTGCTTTACAATAATTTTAACTGCCTATTTATGTAGCCTAAATTATTACCTATTTTACATTTCTTGTTCCAGCCATCGAGGCTATTTATATCGTAATCAGTATCTTCTTTATTATCCCATAATCCGATATTAACTAATATCTCACTGGCTTTCATTAACACAAAATCCTTATCTTCTTTATTGCTTATTTGTTTACCTATTCTAGCAAGGTTGTCTGCTTGTTTTAAGGCTATTTGCATTTGCTCAAGGGGTAGTTTATATTTATCACAATCAAACAGAAAATAATCACTTAATTGCTTACCTAAATTTCTTGCTATTGTATCAGCCACACGATGGTAGATTATTCTAAGCAAGCTACAACTTGACTTATAACTGTTTTCCTTTTTAAAATATTTTAACTCATTTCCGGTTAACACATTTCCGTCATCTAATTTATACAACATTTTATTTACAGTTACTGTTGATATATTTAATTCTTTTGCTAACATATCTACTGTCATTACTGGTACTTTTTTGTAGTATAGGCGTTTTTGTTGGGAAGTCAGATTTCCTTCAAGTTCCTCAATATATTTAATAACCGCACGTCTTACTTTCTTACTTTCTCGAATTAACACTTGCTTAGCTTGTGATGTTGTTAATATATACATTGGGTATTCTCTACCTCGAGAATTAGTATATTTTGACTGGGAAATTTTTCCCAGTGAGATTTCTTCTTCAAATTCATCTCTTATTATCTTTAGTAAATCATTATGTGCAAGTTCTGATTTATTCTGAAATTCTCCTCTAAAAAAATTAATTTGCTTTACTAATTCTAACGATGTAAATTTTTTATTATGATTTTGTAAATTATACATTTTTATCTCCTTAAATTTTAATTTGATAAGAATGTACTCCTATGGTATAATAAATTTAGGAATACTATTCCTATCGGGTAGAAGATTGTAACTTTCTCAGGGTTGAGCAATCTTCTATTTTTTATTTGTCGATTTACTTTTATCACTTTCCATTATTTGTCTATTGATTAATTCCACAATTAGATTTTGAATTGTAGTATCTTTTTCAATTACTAATAATTTCAGCTTTTTATGTAAATCATCTTCTAACCTTATTGTCAGAGTTTTCATCTGTTCACCTCCTAACAACAAACATTATAGCATTTTTGAATGCTAAAAGTCAAGAGTTTTATTTTGTTTTTGTAAATTATAAATTTTTTATTTATTAACCGTTTATAATATGATATAATAGATTTATCAAATCATAACGGTTTGTGTTTGATTAGAGATAAAGGTTTCGACACTACAATCTCTAATCTTTTTTTATTTCTTCGTCGATTTTTTCATTTAACCATTTAGCTTTTGTCAATTTTTTTTCTTTTAATATTTTTTCAAATATTTCTATTTTATTCCTATCAACAGCCACATTGAATTGTTTTCGTGTTTCTCGACGTTTTCTGAAATAATCAGCTCTGCTTTTCATTATCTCACCTCTTTCCTAATTGTTGCAAGCTATATTTATATTATATGTTACACACAACAAAAAATCAACCCTTTTTTTAAAAAAATAAACCTCTATCTTTTTAAGAGAGGTTTACAAATCTAACTTTTGTTGAACAGCTCCTACTTTATCTAAATGAACTTTAGTTATTACATAAGTAGGTTTAATTTTTTCATTATTCGGATAACTTTTTATTTCCATATCCACTTCTAACTTAGTACCATTAGAAAATGATATCTCCCCATCTTTTACTAGTTTAGCAAATTCTTTATCATGAATATCCACATTAACTGTTCTATCAATATGAACAGTCCATTTAGAACTCATATCTAGCGATGGTTTTTTTACTACTACAGTTAGATTATTAATTGTATTTATGATAAATTTTTCATCAGTATCTGTGATTTTTTTTCTTTTAAAATATTCTTTATTCTCATCATTAATAATTGTTTTGCTATTGCTAACACTCTCATATACTTCCAACTCTCGTTTTAACGGTATATCTTCCGCTAACTTTTCAACGGCTTCAAAAGTATCATTACTATCTTTAGAAAAAATTTGAAATATAGGATTATTAATATTTATTTGATCTCCATAAAAATTAGTTATATGTGTCTCGGTTATTTCTTTAGGTGGTTTTCCACGTAGAAAGGAAATTACTTCTAATATTTCTCTAACTAATTTTATAAAAGAACCTGTATTTTCTATTACATGAGGTAATATACTAGCTAAAACATTTATAACAGGTACTATGTGTACTATGAAGCTACCCTTTTCTATGGCAGTAACATTAGTGCTTAATTTGAAATCTTCTCCTAAATCTTTTTTTACACTTAAAAGATACTTAGATATATTATTTAAAAAATTAATAAATTCTTCTATACCAATTTCATTGTTTCCTGTAAATCTAAATGCTAAATACATTTTTTCTTTCTTCATATTTTCACCTCTCTTGCTGTTAGTTTAATCATACTATAAAAGTATGTTGAAAACAATATGTTTCATAATAATTGTTTCACAAACAAAAATAACCCCCGCATTCCTGCAAGGGTTAAAATATTTCTTCCCGTTATTTATTAGCTAATTTTTATTAGCTAACTCAACTTTTATAAGTTTACCACCCGCATTAAAAGTGTAATAAACACCATTCATAAGCAAGACTTTATCTCTTGCTACCGCTCCTCCATCATTAGGATCCATATAATATTGAACTCCATTTACTTTTGTCCATCCTATTTTCATATCACAGTTTACAGGATCAAAATAATACAATTTTTCATTTATATAATTAAAACCTGTAAATGCTTCAGAAATAAAATAATACCATTTCCCATCTATATTCTGCCAACCTGATTTTTCATTACCATTTTCAGGATCAAAATAGTGCCACTTCCCTTCAATCTTTATCCACCCTG
>NZ_KI271873.1:3555-30637 GCF_000469465.1 Gemella bergeri ATCC 700627
TTTATCAAAACGATAAGCTTTTCCTCCAATCGACCAGCTTCCATCAGCAAGATATCTCCCATTTCCCTCATCATACCACCAACCGTTTTCATCTTGTTTCCAATCAGCTCTTGCTTGGTTAGATGTGGGAATTATAATTGATGATAACAATGCAGTACTTAGCAAAACTTTTGCAGTAATCTTAACTACTTTTTTCATTTTTATTTCCTCCTTAAATTTTATTTTATACGCATTAACAGTATCATATTTTACCTACTAAATCAAGTGAAATAAAAAATACCCCCTATCTAAATGATAAGGGGTGTGAATAAAAATGAATAAAAATAAAGTAATTACATTATACTACATATCTTTGGAATTGACAAGGAATATTAATCTCTATATCTCCATTCACCATATTCTTTACCAGTTTCAAGCTCCTTACTTGCAACATAACGTCTTTCTCCACTGTGCGAGATGTAAGATAACCATTCGTAACCATTAGCGTAGCAATATTCCATATAATTAAATTCTTCACCATTTTCGTAAGTTGCTACTACTTCACTATCTAACGATGGAGCTGAACGCACATTTAACTTATCAACAGTTACCTTGAATGTTCTAGCTTTATCTAATGCTTGTAAATCGGTATTAGCTGGGTTATTAGCCGGTGTGTCGTTCACTGGGAAGTAGAACCACCCAACAATGCCACTAAAGTCACGATTTCTATATCGGGCAGGACCGCCTACATATAAACTATCAGCCTTACCATCAACATTTTGTTCAATGGTACTCATTGTATACCCGTCACTATCAGCAATTACTAATCCTGTGTGCCCGTAAGAATGACCAGCAATATAAGTGGTATCCATAACAAACACCGCCCCCGCACGTGGCTTAGAATTGACATCTCCTACCACATTATATTCAACTGTATAACCTAATGATTTAGCACTATTTAATAAATCTATTGCATTACCTCTTAATGCTTTACCAAAGAATAATACACTTAAGTAATTCGGTAAATCGACACATTGAGTGCCATATGCTCCGTCTTGATCTACCCCTATTCCTAAATTTGCTATTCTTTTTGCTTCATTTACTATATCTATTGTTTTAACCATTTATTTATCCTCCATTTTTTCATAATAAAAAGACCAAGAATAATCTCAGTCTAACCACTTAATATTTTTAATTTTAGTTTGTCTATAACTTTTATAAATTGCTTGTCCTCTACCTTCATGTAATGTAGTAGGTACAAAAACATTTTTATAAATTTTTCTCAATCCGAATACTATATATTTATCCTCATTTTCTTTATAAAATACAACAGATAATTTCATAGTATTTTTATTTAAATCTTTGGCTAATATGCAATAATTATATTTTTTATCAATAAAAATTTCCGATATAAAATTATAATTATTGATCCTATTAACTACTTCATTAAAGTTCTTATATTTTCTATACTTATTTAAATCTAATTCATTTTTCTCTAAAAATTCTTTAGTTTTGCTAGCGTTAATATTTTCAAGTTTATGAATTCCAAATAAATGATGTAAATCTAAAATATTGAATTTGACTATAAATTCATTTAATTTTTTATAATTCGTTTCTATCATACAAGAATTATTATGAAATTTCTTTTTATAATCATCATACAATTTTTTTAAATCAACATTATCCATTTTCTCTCCATAAAACAAAATTAAGCACGGATTAGAAAAGACTCTAACCAGGTCTTACGATTAGTCGAATTGTTGGTTGACTAACTCCTCTTTGTGCTTCTTAGGCTTATCTCCAAGGAACAGTTCTTAAGCTCTGCCAAGCAGTGTAATGTGCTTCTATTACACTTTCGTATCACTACGAATTTTAACGTTAAAACGAGACTGAAAGGAGGTGAATAGTTTCCTTTTTATCTCTGAATTTATTTTAATACAAATTCTACTTTTTGTCAAACACTATAAACAACTGTTCAAAGTGTGTTAATTATTTTTAACTTCTCTTATCCCTTTATGAATTTGATGTAGTCCAGTTGCACTTAAGCCACTAACAATACCTGTCACGATATTATGTCCTGAATATCCCTCTAATATGCAAATTAAAACTGCCCCTACAACTGCTAATATTGCAGGAATATAATTGTTAGGTATTTTAGGGAAGCTAGTCTTAATGCTGTTTCCTATCAGTAAACAAAGTGCCATTATTGCTGGACTTAAAAATTGTTGTAATTCTGTCATTTATTCCTCCTTGTTTTCTATTAAATCTTTTAATTTAGTAAGTCTTTTTAATATTCCTTTTGGGAAAGGAACTCCTAATACTGTTAAATTCTCGATAACTGAAATTAAATAGCTATATATAAGATATAAAACTATAGTTGTTGCCACAGATTTAAATCCAATTGCCGTTAGAATTGGAAATGATATTATGATAAACATAATAATAGCTGTGTGTTTAAGAATCCCTTTCCTGCTTAGTGTTGAGTTGACCTCATGAGTAACCCAAGACTTTGCAATCCCAGATAATATATCAAATATTATTAACGCCATAACAATATATAAAATTGCAATATTAAAGAATTCCCTAAGATGTATTACTAAATCCGAAAATCTTAATTCTATTAATGCCATTTAAATTATCTCCGTTCTAAATTTAAAAGGGGCATTTTACCCCTTATTACTATGCCGCCACAGCTAAGTGACCTAATCCCATTAATTCTAATTGCGCTTTAACGCCAGGGTGAAATATAGGGTGAACATTCTTAAATTCCCATCTTCCCGCTGCAATATTAATTGCGAATAACATTTCCATCATTATCCTCACCCCCTTCCATTGTTTCTTTAGTTTGTTTATCATTTTCTTTCTCCAATTCTTTACTAGGAGTTGTTGCCATAGGGGTTAATTCACCTTTAGCCGCTAGCTGATTTAATAGATTCATTACTACCGCTTGAGTGGTTTCTGACTCACTTTTAATCTTTTTAATAGTATCTCGCCCATCTTGGATTACTTTATCTATTTCAGCGAATTTCTCATTCTCCGCCCTATTAGGATAGGTTTCTTGATAAAACTGCTCTAACGCTAAATTTACAAGCTCTATATCTGAATAATTGCTGCAATCTTTAGGCACTGTAACATTTATTACATTGCTAGAATCATCTGATACAATTTGAATTTTGGTAGATACTATCTTACTCTCAAAATAAGTTGGGATTTGCCAACTAAATTTAAATTTTGACATCTTTATTGTCCTCCTTAGATTCAACCTCATTTAACGTCTTCAAAATTTTATTAAAATTATCATTAACCTCAATTAACTCTCGTTTTTGCCATTCGATTAATACTTGGGATATTATCCCAGTCATTTCTACGGCAGATAATCCATAATCTCTAGCCGTAATTTCTGTAAATTTAGTAATATCACTTTTTGCATTTAATACCCTAACTGCTGTAGGCATTGTTGTTTTGTTTGTCATTATATCGCTCCTTACACAACTTCTACTAATATTCCTCTCCTAAATTTGAGAGTTAAACCGCTAACTTTTACATTGGTATTTTCACCTTTTAATCCTCCTGAATCGCCTTGGACTCCTTTGACGGTAACATCGTCGCCAATATGCAAGCCATTTTCACACACTAATTTTCTACCTGCAACTAATTTGTTTTTATTTTCGTTACCATCATTATCATTGCTGATGTAGTTGAAACTTAAAATCGGGCTTTCGTAAGATTTACCCCATTCCTCTACTTCTTCAAACCAACCTATCCGACCATTCATTTTTACCAAAAAATTCATTCCTGAATAAAAATCTGCTTGAGCACCCCATGACACAGGCTTGTAATATCCTCTTATTCCACCAGAAAACTGACCGTTTGTATCATAAAAATTTGTCCCGGTATAATCTAACCTCAACCTTCTTTTATCTTCGTTTTTAGTACCCTCATATATCGTTAAACTCTCATCTTCGAATTGGAAATATTTAGAATAATTATTCCACGCTATTCTTACTGATTCAGAATTTTGACGTATGATCGTTCCTACTTCACTTTTTGAAACTAAATCTGTTTTAAAAAGATTAGTCTTGTCGCCTTTTAGAATATATATATCCTTGAATTTTACATTCTTAGCACTACCAAAGTTATCCATATAAATTCTTGATAAATCATAATCAGGCTTAATTTTTACTATAGTTTTTTTACGATTGGCAACGAATATCTGATATTGAGTTAAATTACTTAGAATATCATCGCCGCTATAATCATCTAATCTTTTTACCTGTAGCATTTTTGGAAACATAACTTTACTATTCTCAAAATCACAATTAAACGCCATTGTGTAAACTTCCCCGGCTTTTATATTTTCAGTTAAGTTGAATGTTATATCGCTAGTTCCGCTTTGCGATTTAAAAAGATTAAAAGGTAATAATTCGTTTTCTGTAGTTTTCTTAACAATAGATGTTATTTCACTATTAGTTTGAGATATTTTCGAATATAAATCTGTAATTGATTTTTTACGAATTTCATCATTACCCTCTAATATTTTAGTTCGCTGTGAAATAGTTGATACAAAGTTATTTAAGGTACTTTCAAATTGTTTGCTTTTCGTAACCACTTCTTCAATAACAGTAGGATCTGTAGAATTATTCAATCGTGCTTCTGCCGTCGCTTTTAGGTAATTATACTCTACTTCAAATAGGGTATATAAACTTTTCCCAGTTTGATTTTTACCGTCCAAAATTTCTAATATAACATCACCATTTTTATATTTTATATCTTTGCCATTTTCTCCTAATTCAGGAATAGAAATTTTAACGCCCTCTTTTACTACTTCACCGTCATAATACACTTTTAAATGAATTTTAACATTTTTAGTAACACTATTTTGATATTCTCCTGAATACCACGCTGTAGCGGTCAGAGAATGTCCTTTAAGGTCTTCTAATGATGGCAGCCAAGAATTAGGCACTTCTTCGCCATATCCAAGATAAGGCTCGGCGACTTTAAAATGACCGTTTTTCGTGGCGTAAACATAAAACCAATTTTTTCTTTCAAAATTGAAATCATTTTCAACAATAAAACTAAATTCCTTAACAATCCATTGATTTTTAACAGTCCCATTACTTAAATTGAAAGTCTTAAAGGTTTTATCCTTATTATGATTTTTTAGTGATAATATAATATCAGAATCTAAATTCACATCATCAAATATATAAATCGGCAATCGTATTACAACTTTATCTCCTTTTTTGAAAGATGATATGCTACTTTGCATATCAAATCCTTTCCACTTAAATTCTGTTAATCCTGATATGCTAACATCAATAGAATTGTGACCGTTGTAGTCATTTTCTATAAGTTTTAAGTTGGCATTATTAACATTTCTAGCCGCAGCAAAATTTGGAAAGTGAGTATTTGATATAAGATTGTAATTTGGCACTACACCGTCTTTTCCTTGTAAGTCTTCATAAGCAGGACACCACGGAGTTGCAATATTACCCTGTTCTATTTTAGGGGCAGTCACAATAATAGGATCTCCACTCGCTAAATAAATATATGATATGCTGTAAATTCCCTCTTTTGTTGCTTCTGATGTGAAAGATACTAATTGCCAACCGTCTTGTGTTAACGTTGAAAATCCTACTCCGCTAGAAGTATCTAACGCACTCCAATAAGTTTGGATTTGCACACGTTGACCTTTTTTTCCTTTCACCCACCAACTAACCGTCCATTTGCCTTTTGTAAGCTGAAATTCGTCTTGTGTTACTCCGCCGTCAGTTGATAATATTTTAAATCCTTTCTTTATTGTTGGGATAGGAGAATCAGGAATATCAACGACTTCTATATTACCTTTACCACTTTTTCTAAATGTTCCGTCTTTCCATTTTCCTGATGCTAACGAAAGATTTCCAGATCCTCTCACAAAGTTTCTATTGATTGAAGATCCATCTTTACCCGGATCTCCTTTATCTCCTTTGAGTTCGGATTTTTTCTCCTTTATAATTTTGGCAGTTTCTTCTTGAGTAATTTGACGAATCCCATCTTCACTAATTACTAAATCATTAACTAGTTTTTTTGTTTCGTCTTTAGTTAAAAAGTCTTTTCTAATATTACTCTGAATTCTATCACGTATTTTTGTGAAAATATTTTGAGTTGTTACATCTCCCTCTTCAAATTCTTGCCTAAAAGTTTCATCGCTGATAATTTCTTTAATGAACGCCTTGTCAATTATTGCATTTTTTATTGTTGCATAATCTAAATGGGCTTGAATTGCCTTAATCATTTCTGCTTCTGTTATTATAGTTTTTAAACGACCTATTTCAGCTTCAACAGCATCTAAAATTTTAGTTTTAACTATTTGAGGAATAGTAGAATCAGCTTCGAACAGCGCTTTTTTAACTTCTAAAGCACCTTTTGATTGTTCTTCTAAAATCTTCATCTTTTCTTCAAGCTCAGCTTTATCTAATTTTAGAAGTTTTTTTAAATTTTCTTGGATTTTAAAAGCGTCAACTTTAGTTTCTACTTTTTCCGTAACAGCATCATCAATCATACTTGCTAGAGCAGCCCCTAACCCTTGTTGAATTTTGCCAAAACCAATAGTTTTTAGTTTTTTACTCATTGGTGAAAAAGTATATTTTGTTATCTTTTTTTTTTACATCAAGATTAAACTTTTCATGAAAAATGGTAACTGTATCAAATATCTTAACAGGAACATCAGGCTTGCCAACAACATCTATTTCAATACTTTCCTCAATAACATCACAAAGTGTAGTTTTAAAGTAATTCACACCGTATTTAGTTAAGGTTGTGCTATCAATCACATCTTGGTCATTAACTTCTAAATTCCCTTCATAAATATTTTTATATTTATTTATCAAAGGACTATCTACCATTACTTTTATTACTTTATCTTCTTCCCCCTTATTTTGAGATGTGATTGTTTTAGTAAAGTGAATACGAGTTCGTAAGTCTTTTATAGATTTCTTTTGTTGGTAAGATTTTAAATTTTTTTTGTACATGAAAAGAGCTTCCTTTTCAGTACCTCCATTACTTAATAATTTAATATCGTATTTATCACGAATTAAATCACCACCCCATTCTCCAAGAATAGAGTGCTTGTCTTTAAATAATGCTGTTGCTACAGTTACATTTTTTAAATTAATACTGTGCATTGCTGCAATATCAGATGAAAAAGTAAATTTATGTTCTCGAATAATACTGCTAACAAGCCCTCTCATTACTCTATCACCACTGGCATTATTTACACTTAACTCACCAATAGAATAATTATTTAATAAAGTAGCAACTTGATTAGCATAGACAGTAATATAAGCGTGATGTTTTTCAATTTCGAAAATGATAAATTCTTGCTCTCCATGTAAGTCATCAGCTAAAAGCAAGGTTTCTTCAACTAAACTCCCCCATAAATGATTATTTGTCGGGAATTTAAAACTTAACTGATACGTACTATTTTTTTCTTGAACAATGATATCTTCATAAGCTAAATTAAGCGGTATATTTCCGTTTTTTAAATAAATCAAATTCGCCACCTCCAATTACCGTATATTTTTACACTTGCTACATTTCCACTAGTAGAAACTCCATTTAATCCTGGTTGAATTTCAAAAAAACCACCCTTTGTGCGAATAGAATTTTTAACGTTATTATTTTTATCATAAATATTCTGTCTTCGATGTCTACAATCAATACGAGCTTTAGTATCCAAATTTAAAGCCATAGTTTGCTTACCTATCGTTAAGCTAATTTCTCCGTTACCTTCGATTTCAATAATCGGTTCGCTAAAAACATCTCCTAAATTATTGATTGTCCCACTTTTGGATAAAGTAGTTACCCCTACATCAACCGAATATCTAAATGGATCAAATATTAATTTAATATCAACAGACCAACGATATTGACCGTGTTTAGAATAAGTAATTTCTTCTAACTCTGCATGAAATTTAGAATTGGGTAGATAATCAAATTCTATTTCGTTTTCATTATCATTAAACAAATTCGTTAAATAAACTATTTTTTCGTATGTAGATACAGAAAATTTAAGCGTGCGATCTTGACTTTCATATGCCTCATCGTATACAACGTAGTCGCCATTAGCTCCATATACTGTTGTATTTTCTGAAACGCGACGTTTAGCGGTGCGAATAACACCTGCATCTGTCAGTATATAATCGGGAAATTGTAAAGTAGTACCATTAATTTTAATCACTCTTAAATTCCCTCCCTTCTAACAAAAGTCATTTGTCTATCATATGAATTTTTAGCCAACCTCTCACCATCTAAATACGTGCTTACATCTTTATCTGCTATTTTTTGTAGTAAATCTTGTACATCTGTTAATGCATTAATTACATCATCATTTTTATCACTAAATGAAAAATCAGCAGTAGCCATATAATCCATATCCAAATCTTTTATTATATTACTACCAACTTCAATATCAGTAATTTCACTAGTAAAACCTTTATTAATTTCTCCAGCTATACTACTAACTGTACTCTTAACAGCTTTAAACTTGTCAATAAGTCCTTCATCAAGACCTTTCATAATAGCAATACCTGCAGGAATGAGTAATTTTCTATCATACTCAATCGGACCTTTATGGTCTCTTATCCAATCCCCAATTTTACCAACAAAACTTTTTACATCCTCCCAAATATTTTTTAAGCCATTTAAGAACCCTCTCATGATAGATTTCCCTATATCAAAAAGATTAATATCCCAAAGTTTATTAAAAAATTTTTTAACTCTATCAACCGTTTCGCTAACACTTATTTTCAAATCTTCCCAAGCTCGTTTTGCGCCACCCACAAGATTATTTACGGTATTGACAACTGAATTCTTAATGCTATTCCAAGTATTTACCGCAATATTTTTTACCCCATTAATAAGTGTGCTAAAGAAAGTTTTGAAGCCTTCCCACAGTGTTTTTATTCCGTTAACTAGCCCAGTTACTAATGTTACTATAAAAGTTTTAATTGCTGTCCAAACTGTTACCGCTATTGTTTTAATACCTCCCCAAACTATTTGAATGGCATTTTTAATACCCTCCCAAATAAGTTGTAAATCCTCTTTTAATTTAGTAAAGTTTCCTGTAACTAAGTCAATTATGATAAGAGCTGCACCTAATACAATACTTTTGATAAATTCCCATGCGCCTTGAAAAATCATTTTAATACCTTCCCAAATAGTATTAATAGTCTCTTTTAAAACGCTCCATGCTTGCGTAAATATCACTATAAAAGGTTGAACAACTGCCATAACTGTCTGTGTAATCATATTCCACGCTGTAATTGCTACTGTTGAAATACCAGTCCATAAATTAGAGAAAAACTCCGATATACCTTGCCATGCTTGTTTTATCCAATCAACGAAACCTTGCCATATTGCTTTTCCAATTTCAGTTTGAGTGAAAAACCACGTTAAAGCTGCAACTACAGCAGTAATAGCAACAATAACGCCAGTAATCGGATTAACTAATAAAGTTGCGTTGAATAACATCATTGCAGCTCTTGCTGTAGCTATTACTCCTCTTACAACAGTTATGCCAACTTGGAAAGCAGCCATTGTATTCTTAGCTATAGTTAATGCAGTGGTAAAACCAGTTATCGCAAGTTTTATACTGTCTACCACCTTTAAAGCTATGAATCCAGTTAATAACCCATACAACGCTCCTTTGACTAAAGATGTAGCTGTTTCATTTTCTCTTAAAAATGTAGTAAAGTCTTTAATCCATCCCGTTACAGTTTTCACAACACCGCTTAAAACTTCAAATGTTGTACTTAATCCACTAACACTACTTTCAGTACTATTGATGCCTAGTAAATCCCCAATAAATTCACCAACAATTGTTCCTACATTCTTTATAGCTTCCCAAATATTTTGGAATGCAGTACGGATATTGTCGGCTATATTTACAATGGTATTTGCTGTACCTTCATCTATTCCTAAGCTACTCATCAAGTCAACACTTTCTTGTTTTGACATTGCACCTGTAAGCACATCTATAAATGATTCTACCGCTACCGTTACTTGACCTAAATATTCTTGAATTTTTGATACTACTTCACCACCTAATATCCCTTTCAGTTGTCCTGCAAGTCCGGAAAACGCACCTATTAACAAAGTAGGTAAACCTTTTAAAATATTACCTACCATGGGTAAAAAATTACCTACTAAAAAAATGGTTGTTGTACTTGCTAACGCTTCTAGCGAAGGTCTTATATCTTGCCCTAATGATAATTTACCTAATAAGTTAGTAAATGCTGCTTTCATCGCAAAAAATGAACCTTGTAGAGTAGACGATGCTTCTTTAGCAGTCGTTCCTGTAATGCCTAACTCTTTTTGAATTACGTGAATAGCTTCGTATACATCCGATAGATTGTTAATATCATACTTAACGCCAGTTAACTTTTGCGCATCAGCTAACAAACGTTGCATTTCTTGTTTAGTACCACCATAACCTAATTTCAAGTTATCTAACATCGTATAATTTTGCTTAGCAAAACCTTGATAAGCGTTCTGAATTAACTCCATAGATGTCCCCATTTTATTAGAATTATCAGCCATATCAATCATCGCCATATTTGCTATTTTAGCGGCTTTAGCAGTATCTCCTCCTAATGATTGAAGCAAACTAGCGCTAAAACCTGTTACATTTTCCATGTAAGCATTAGCTGACAATCCAGCCGTTTTATACGCTTCATTAGCGTATTGTTTTACCGTATCAGCATTTTTCTTAAATAATGTTTCAATCCCACCTAACGATTGTTGAAGTTTTCCACCTTCCATTAATGAAGTTGCGAATAATTTTCCAATACCTGCAGCAAGAATCACGCTTTTTATTTTAGATACCAAAGTATTCCCCGCTTGTTGCCCGGCACTATTTACTTCTCCAGATATTTCTTTAGATATCATACCTGAAATTCCTCTAGCTGACGGCATAATTTGAACATACGCTTTTCCTAAATTAGTTGCCATATTATCCTCCTTCCTTCAATATTCTATTTTTCATCTTTTCAAACTCCTCGCTAGTATCAAATATCAGTACTTCTTTTTCCTTAACTGATTTATTTATACTATCAATAAGCAACTTAGGTTGATTTCTACCTTTTTGTCCATCTTTTGTTTTAAACCAAACTAATAAAGTTAATCTATCCACGATAGACGCTAATAAAATAGTATCTAACTTCACTTTTTGTTTAGACATTTTCAACTTAATACGTGAATCATCACTTAATCCTTTACAAAAAATAGCCACCAGAAATGGTGGCATATCTTTATAATTATAAATGTGATAATATTCAGCTAAATCACAAATGACAGCCTCTTTATCGGTAGCTAGCATACTAGCAAGGATTATTAGTTTTTTAATCTAGCTTGAGCTTGAAAAATATCTTGTAGTTCTTCAGATATTTTATCGCTACTTACAATTCCGTCTTCATCTCTTACATGATCTTTTAATTTTTCTGTTGCTTCTTTCCCTAATAAAAGTTTTAAAACTCTAGGCAAAAGCAATGGATTACTTTCTAAATCACCTAATACTTCTATAAGTTCATAGTTATTCAAGTTCTTTTCCGGGATAGAATACGCAAATCCCGATTTAGTCACACCTGTTAATTTATTCATTGATTATAACTCCTTACTAGCTTTTTTTATGTACTCATAGTGAGTATTCCCTTTTGAATCTGGAAACGCATTTAAAGTAGTTTCATACCCAACCATTTCAGAATCAGTATAAGAAATTTCTCCAACTTCTCCAACTTTACCATTAGGAATTACAATACGTTTTAAAATACCGCCTTTTAACACCATTTCAATTACTACTGAATGTTGTTCTAATTCCTTAGTATTAGCTTTAATTGTAATACCTGTACTAACATCTCCAGTAACATTATCTTTACCGTAAATTTCTTTTAAAACATCAATATTTAATGATTCTATTAATGTATATGTGAAAGTATCTGTTTTTTCTGTTTGAACAGTATCAACAATATCTCCGCCCCACGCTTTTATATTATCAGTACTAGCTGTGTTTTCGTTAACCAGTCCATCTTCTGAAATATATCCTAACGCTTTAAAATCAGCGTGTAATGTTGTAGTAGCGTCTTCAGGAAGTGCTGTCCCCAAAGGTGCTGAATAAATAGCGCCACCAATCTTTGGTTTTGCTGAAGTTACATTATTTACATCTGCCATGTTTTATCTCCTTTTAATAATAATAAATATCAAACACTGCTTGATAACGATAATTTTTAGTTTCTGTATCGGTATAATTATAATCACTATTTAAACTAACCCTAGAAACTTCATCTACAGTTATCAAATCATACATTAGATTTTTAATTTTTTCGTTTAATTTTGCTGCTTCGTATAATGACTCAGCGTAACTTTGAATAGCTATTGTTGATGAATTTAAAAAATTGTCTCTATTTCCACTGGTCTTTTCTAATAAAATATATCGTTTAGGTAAGTTGCTTTGATATTCAAACACAACTGGAATTTCTAAAACTTCGGAAAGATATTTTTTAACAATAATTTCAATCATTTAGCGTAATGCCTTTAACAATGTATTATTTTTATTGTTATCACGAGCAGCTTTACGAGTTTTAGTTTTAACACTCACATTTGCCCTATTTTTACCAACAAAAACATTAGTTTCATATCCTTGTCCTGCTTTTTCTTGAACAGTCTTAGCTTTCTCTTTCAAAATTTCAATCATTTCTTGACTTCTCATGAGTTCAGCTACACCACGACTATTCAAAACAAATTTTCTACTCAAATCGTTCTACCATAACTTTCTTATTCCAATCTAACGGTATCATAGCCTCAATACCTTCTTGAGGAATACCGATGGTTCTCCACTTTTTACCAAAAAATAGAACTTCTCTATTTTCCCAAGCGTTAACATCTCCTTTTGGTATACCAATCGTGTATTCAGCTTTTTTCCCAGTTAGATTTACGGAATTAGTAATATCATCTGTAGAAGCAGGAGCAACCAATACATTTTTAACAATTATTTCTTTGTCTTCAAAAATGGGATGTCCAAAAGCGTCAACTCCATTTTGTATTTTGTTAATCAAAATTATATTTATACCTTTAAGTAACGTCATAAAAATCAATTACTCCGTATCTTTGTTTCTTAAATCCTAAACGTTTTAGTTCACTATCTTTTATAAAAAGACCGCCACCAGGGACTAAATAAGAACCCGAAACAGAATAACCAAGAGCTGACTCAGCAAACTGAGTCATTGGCTCTTGATTAGTAGAAGTCATAAGAGTTCGAGCTACAATATCAATAACAACCGACTTAACAAGATAAGAATAACTTTCATCATCTTTTACCAATAAATCTAAATTCTTATTAACCTTTCTAGCTTCCACTCTTAACACATGAGATACCATGCTTAAAAGTTCTTTAGCACGCACCCTCTCATGCTCTTCAACTCTTCTCCATAAAATTTCTAAATCATCAACATTAGCGAACGGTTCAAGTGTAGTCATTTTACACCTCTATTCTTCGGTAGAATCTACCTCTTTACTTTTTGTTTTTTCCCTAGGTTCTTCTGTAGGTTCTTCTTTAACCCCTACAAACTCCCAATCACCAGACAGTTCACTTTCTACCAATACAACTGCTCCAGTAACTTTATCTTTATAGATATTAGTCATACACTACCTCCTATGCTTGTTTAACACGAGCAAATGATTTTTCATCAAGGATACCCCAACCAATGAACGCTTCAGCACGTAATAATATTTCGTTGTACGCCTTTAAGTCTCGACCTGCACCATCTGGATCACCATATTCTATGATTTCCATAGGAATATTTTCCGCATAACCCCATTTAAACATATTTTTGAAATCCCCTACAATAGCGTGGTCTGTTTCAGCAGTTCCACCAGTTACCGTTAAAGTCTTATTGATATCTAAGTCCATATTTGCAAAATTAGTTGGGCGTTGACCAAATCTAAATTCCGGATATAAGTGAATACCTTGTTGTGGATTTTTTATTTTAGACATAGCTTGCCCTGCTACAGGTGACATTGCAATACCAGTTACTTCATTGCCGTTAACTACAATAGTATTTACGGCATCTTCTAAGTTTTCATCAATTTTATCAGCTGCATAAGTTACTACGTTACTAGTTATTACTCCATCAAATGAGTTAGTAGCTTTAAAACTAGCGTCTGTTAACGTTTTAGGTTCTAAACCATGAATAGCTGCAATATCAAAAGCTTCTGCCATTTTTTTAGCGAAACCATCTGCATAATGTTTTAAAAAATCTAATTGTTTTTCTTCAGATGCATATTTGAACTCATCTGTAATACGAGCTTGATAAACAAATTTTAAAGGTTTGATAATTTTAGAAGTTACAGTAGCACTTCCTGCTCCTTTTTGTTCACCCTCTCCAACTATTTGAGCATTGCCGTCTAAATTGAAAATAAATTGTTCAGTTCCATTAAATGGAATAGGTGTTTGAGTAGACAAATTAGCAAGAGTCGAATGCCCTTTTACTTTACTCATTATTTCTTTAACTAATTCTGGACTAAATAAAGTCCCTTTTTTTAATGCGTTTGTTGACATATTTTAAATTCTCCTTTTTATTTTAAATTTCTAACCACATCTCTCCAAGCTGAGTCTACACCTTGTTCTACTTGTGGTTCAGTGGTAGCTAAAGGCTGTGAATAATTTTTCACTGTTACTAATGATGCTAGACGTTCAGCATCTTCATTTAAACTTTCTTCATCGTCCCCTCGTAATCTATCAGCCAAATCAAATGGCAAGCCATTTTTTATAGCTATTTGCTGTTTAAGATTTTTTGTTTGATAGCTATTAATATTCTTTTCTAATTCTGCAATCTTATTAAGATTAACGCTATCATTTTCTTTATGTTGATCTATAGTTTGTTTTAAGTTTAAATTTTCCGTCTCTAAATCTTGAATTTTTTCAACTAAATTATCATAATCTGAATACTTAACTTTCTCACGCTCTAATCTTTGTTTAATAATAGCGTTTAATTGTTCTTGAGTTTCAATCGGTCTAAATTCTGTCATTTTTATTTCTCCTTTTTTCCGGATTTCCCGTCCGTTCGGTAATTTAAGCTACTAATAGCTTATCCTTTGTTTCTTCTTAGGCTTAATCGAATGACAAGCCCAATGTGCAAGCAATGCACTATCCAATAACGAAATATCCATATCATCAAACTGTGATTTATATCCAAAACCACCATTGCTACCTATATTACGTTTTTCACAATTAGTAGCAACCTTTCTTAGAGAAGGTTGACCATTATGGCAAATAGTTTTTTGATAAATTCCTTGTTCAAAAATTGAATTAGCTGTAATAATCTCTTTAACTGTAGGTAAGATGATGTTTTTAACTCTATAATCTTTCAACTCTTCTTCAAGCATTTTTTGACCGCTAGCACCATCAATTACAATAGTACCAACATCAGCTGATTTTATAAAATTAATAAGCCACATATTTCCATTTCTCAAACTTTGACAATCAATAGTTTCAATAAAAATACGTTCATCATCAGTTTTAACAGCAATACTCATGCTAACATTAGCACCATCATTACCGTATTTAATTCCAACAGATAACTTACCCTTAAAAGTAGTTTTATCTATTAATTTTAAACCATCCCACTCTTTTTCACTGATAACAGATTTTTGAGAAAACGACGGCCAAAAACCAAGCCGTTGGACATTGTGGTCAAGCTTATCTTCGCCAAGCTCAGCTTCAATTTTTCTTTCCGTCAAATGATACCCTAAAGATGGATTAGAATTATACCAAGCGTCTATATCGCCTATTTCTTTTTCGGAATCAACAGACCATTCAGCCCAACCAGAATATTTACTCTTACCAAACAAACAAGCTTCTCTATATTTAGTAAAAACAGTACCTATAGAAACTGGTGTCGGAGGAGTCCCACACATTACCGTCATAGGATTCTTACTGTCAGTTACCGTATATTTCAAGGCCGATTCTTGTTCAATAGTATATTCTTGAGCTTCGTCTATAATCATAAGGTCAAAACCTTCGCCAAGCCCACCGTTTTTAGTACGAGTTCTGAATTGAACCACACCCCCAGAAGAATATAACTCTATTCTCTCCTGCCCTTTAGCACGGATAGAATTAAAATCCTCTCCATCAACATATCCCATCTTTTCAAGATACTTTTTTACCTTTTCAAAAGATGAATGAGATGTACTGATTCTATGTGCGGTATGTAGAATATTAATACCTTGATGTAAAGACCATATTTCCAAAATATAAACTATCTCAGTCTTACCATTACGACGTGGCAAAGAATAACCAAACTTTTGATGAGTCCAAAGTCCCTCATCATCAGTTGCCATAATTGCCTTTAGCAAATTTAATTGCCACTCGTAAACTTCTAGTTTAGTTCGCTTATATAAATCTACAGCCTCTTGATAGCGACTTTCGTTATAGTCTAATATTACCGATTGTGAAGGAGTTTGAATACCAAACTTTGTCATTTAGTGTCTCCTTTCCAATCTACCCAGTTTAACGTCATATGGTAGGACAAAATTTGACTTTTATTAGTTTTTGTAATATAATAAAAATAGATGAAAGAGATATTGGACGTCCTCCCCCCATTTTATTTTGGAGGATGGATCAATATCTCTTTTAATTATTTCTTAGAAACAATATCTTCGATAACGTTGTCTTTTATTAAAATTATATTTTCAACCCACTTTCTGTGTGGATTTTTATATAACCTGTTTAATCTGTGATCTATTTCTTTCCTAGATAGTCCAGATTTTGTATAATCTAGCACAAAGTTACTCGCTTGCTTTTTACCACCTTTTATCGCAGTGTCTATATTATTTCTCCCTATGCTAATTATCTCTTTTAAATCATAGTTAACATTATTTATAGTGAAATCAGAAGTAGGTATATTTTCAGGATAATATACTTTAGGATTTAGAAATATTTCTACTCCAAATTTATTAGCTATAATTTCCGCTACTTCTTTTTCTTTGATACTATAATCTAAAAAAACAGTTTTTTTGTCGACAAAATATTTAGTTCCATTATATTCCCAAAATTTAGCAACACTGACTTTAGGTTCTTTGTAGTTTTTTAACCACTTAGATTTTATACTTGCATATGCTAATTCTTTTGTGCCTTCTTTTGTTTCATACTTTATTTTCTTAGTATGAACATCTTGTCTGATACCTTTTTTAGGAATGTATTCAACGGTACAACGGCAATTTTGATGCCGTCTATACACATCTTTAGGGACATCAGGATACCTATATGTACCTACTAAATTTTTACACCATTTGCAACATTTACCCGTTTCTTTTCTAATAATTTTTGGACTCATCCCGGATTTAAAATGAAATTCAGCATTTTTTCTAACCATATCATCAACAACAGATTGACTAAAATTGACGATAGGAGAACCTAACAGCCATTTGGACTTTTCAAAATCCCCCTCTGTTAACCTATTTACTAATCCATCTATTCTGCTTTGATTCACCTTGGGGATTTGAGCCCCTAACCCTATATTAGCTTGTCTATTCAAAATATCTTGAACTAATCTACCACGTTCAGTAATAAACCTATGATTTTCTTTTAACCTATCATTAAGTATTTCTTCGATTGAATTTCCTGGATTTTCATTAATATGTATATTAAAAGCAGTAGTAAGAATTTCTCCTAATACTACTGCATATTCGTTCACATCTTCATAAGATTTAGCTTTAATATTTACCTTTTTTAAACGTTTTTCGAACGTCTGTGTAATACGCTCCAACAACTCATTATTCATCGACCTGCTCCAAAACTGATGTTTTATTAAGCATACCTTCTGCTTCTTGCTTACTCATTCCAGTAGATGTTAGTAACAAAATGCCATTTTCTTTAGATAAAACACCTTTTTGATAATTACTTAACAATGATGTGATTTCATACGTTGAGATAATTCTATTTTGTTGTTTATCATCTGATTTAGTAGTTTTCTGTTCGGTTTCTTCTATTTTTGGCTTAGCATTCATATTACCTTTAATTCCTGTTAAATCACGAATTACGTTACTGTCAATGTATCCTGGTAATGCTTGATTAAGTTTAATGACACCATCACCAATCAAAGTAAGCATATTAGCATCAGCCTCGAATAACGGCTCCCATTTAGGCACAGTATCTATAAAACGACCACGATTATATCTGAAATCATCACGCAAACAGCACGCAACATAAGCAACATTCAAAAGACCACTTCCTAAAGACCTTTGAGCTTTTTTACCTGCTAATCTTAAATTTTCGTGACTAGCTTTAATAGCTTCAACAGACGATGGATTATCAGAGACAAAACCTAAATCATCTAATGTCAATCCTGTTTCTCCTGCAAATAAAGCTGCGGCAGTTCTCAACTGTTCTGTAAACGGTGACATCGACGGAGTAGTGAATTGACCAAGTGTTGGTTTATCTCCATCGGAATTTGCTGAAATTTGAAGCATACTAGAAACTGTAGCTTTCCAACTTTCTAATGGTTCAGCTTCTGGATCCATTCCCAAAATGTATTTTTGAGGAAACGAATAGAATTCAGCTGTTACATCAGCACGTTCTAACGTTCTTTTTGCTAGTTTCTGATAATACATACCTGAACGTGTTATTCTAGACCTACCAAAAGGGCGTACACTATCTGGAGCATGAATAACAGGTACTAGTAACGGAATACCCGCCGTATTCTTAACTACTGTTTGTTCGCTAGTTTTTAAATTTATAATGATGGTTTCATTTTCAGTGAAATAGGCTTCTAATATTGCTTTTCCGCTATCGTCTCTTTTTAAGACCGCATATCCCTCTGTTAACAATCCAGTTATAGGATCTAATATCCCAGTCGCATTACTTGCCTCAATAACTTGTAATCTAGGTTCATCATTTCCAACTTTAGAAATGTATACAAAACTACATGAAGCGATTAAAGAAGATAGGATAACACTATCAAAAAATATATCTGGATTATTTTGTTTGAAAATTTTATTTACGTTAAAATCATCGTTTTCAAATTCTCTAAAAACTAATCTATCCGCTAAGCTGTCAACTGTCTTCGCACACCACCCTAATACCGAACGATATTGATATCTCAATTCATTAGGAATGGTAATCCCGTATTGTTCGTCAGTGTGCTTCATGGCATACTGCTTATATCTTAAATTTACACGTGGATAAGTAATTGCTAACTTTTTACGCAAGTAATTTATACCTTTATATTCCAATAAAATCACTCCTTTCTAAACTCTTTATTTTCGCACGAGAAAAAATGTACAGTGACGGCGTGAAGATCAGCCGAAGCTGAGGGGAGGGAGTTATGCCCCATAAACCTTGATAAATCAACATTTAAAATTAATTTTTGTTTGAAACCTTGATAAATTAGGCTTTTTAATCAAAAAATACTATTTTTTCGCTTTTTGTTCTATTTTTTTCTTACTTTCCTTTATATTTTACCCAATTCATAGTTTGTGGTAAATTTCTGTTACCTATAACATCAGCTTTCTTGTTGGTGCTAATGTTAAATAACTTATCAGCTTTCTCTCTATTACAGTGAAAGTGTGCCAATTGTAAGTTATCTAAATCTGATGGATGTCCGCCTTTTGCCACTGGTATTATATGATCTATTACCGGACTTAATGGGTCTGGGTATTTTATAGATTTATCTACTGGTTTGCCACAAATTCCACAATAGTTTTGTGTCTTTAACAACCGTTTCTTATTCTTATCAAAGGCTACACGGTGTGTCCCGGTCTTATCTGCTCTCACGGTATTTCTCCACATCCACCCCCTATTTTTAGTACCCCGGTATATATTCAATGGTGGGGGGGTAAAATAAAAAGACAATCTCTCGACTGTCTTAAGTTAAATAAAAATAAAATTAAGAAGGTATACTGTGAATTTTTAAGTTCTACCTAAAATGTCCACATTACCATTATAACACATAAAAAAGGTCAAAAAGGTCAAACTTTTATTTTTCATTAAGTTTTTTTACTAATTCATCTAATATTTTATTGACAATGTATTTCATTTTAGTTCTGCTCATAAAATTCTTATTTGCTATCTGCTGATTTTTTAGCCTATCAAAAAATTTTTGCTTAATGATCCTTTCTTCCTCATAATTTAAACTTTTAAAAACCGATTCAATGCATCGTAATATATGTTTTTTCCGCTGATAATCTTTATTATCAATTTTTTTAATAAGATTACGTTCATTTTCTCTCCCGGTTTTTTGAGTTGAAATTTCACTTTTATTTCCCTGTTGAAATTCGTAAAGCAAAAACATTTCACATTCTAATTTCAAAATTTTATACGTTTTAAGGTATTCTCTAGCGTCTTCTCTTGTATACATCTATTTTTCTCCTAAAACCTCCAATATCTCATCACCGAATAAATCAATACATTCTAGTGCTATTTCTTCCGACTTAAAGTAAGGGAGTTTTGATAATTTATTATACCAGCAAGTATAGTTAGTTTCTAGGACATTAACACACGCGTCTATATAAAATTTCTTTTTTAGGTTATTATTCCAATCAGGCTGCCAACCTCCGTTTTTTTCTTCCGCCCACTGTTTTATTTTGAATAATAACTGACGTTCTTTAGCAAAACGTTCAGCTTCCTCTTTAGTTTTGAAAACTATACCTTGTAGATAGAAACTATCCCGTGCATAACTGTCAATTACTATTTCGTAGACCTCTCCTTTATCGCAAACGTAGTACCACCCTTTTAAAATTTCTGGTATTTCCACCTCAAAATGTTTCTTTTCTTCCTCCATCTCGAATTCGTTAAACTTCTTAGCTAATTCATCAAATTGTCTTTTTAGTTCATTGTATTCTTCTCTAGTTAGTTTCATTGTTAATCTCCTTACTTAAAATTTAAAATCATTTTCGAAAATATTACCTACTACTTCTGAAATTGTATTTGTAAACCACAAGTCTTCTTCTACTAATCCTCTATAGCCCAAATAATACTCACCCATAACGTTTTTTCTTATTTCCGAATATTTATTATGACATTTTACTATATCCCCCTCATAGATGTTATTACCATTCTTATCTTTAAATCCTGTATTTTCCATGAATATAACTTCTTCAAAATTAAACAAATATAAAAATCCATGTTTATCATGAAATCCTACTGTTTTGTTATCAAAATTTAAACATTCAACATCGTACACTTTTTTTCTATCTTTAACATATATTTTAGGTGGTAACATTATTATTTCTCCTTATCCCAAGGGAATTTATCCAGTGTCGCCAATATATCTTCCCCTTCAACTTCTTCTAAAAATTCCTCAATAGTTTCTACTTCTGAATTTTCATACAGCATATATAAATTTGAACATAATGTTTCTTTATCTAATTTTATACACTTCATACCAATAACTTCTATAGGTTTACCTTTAATTATTATCATTCTTTTATTCCTCCAACAAATAACTATCTTTATAAACATTACCAGCTATTACATAATTATCACTATTCACTAATGGCTCGTAATAGTCTTCAAGTTTCCAATTAATATAAAATTCTTCTTCATCGTCACATTCAACTATTCCATAGTCCCAACTTTCATGATTGAAACTACCCTCATCAGTCAATATATCACCCTCGTAAATTTCATCACCGTTACTATCATATTCACCTGTTGATTTCATTAATTTGTAGCACTTACTTCTTTTCGGTGCTGCTATTCCAGTGTGATATGATATAACGCCAGTATCGAAATGTACTTTATCAACATTTACCATCATAAATTTATTAGTTAACCACGCTCTATATTTCATTTTATTTAACCCCTCTTATTCTGATAATTTTTCAATCTATCCTCTAAATTTTGATTAGCGTCATCTAACTGCTTATTTTGATAAACTAACCAATCTATTCTTTTATTCAACATGATGTTCTCATTCGCTACTTTTTGTAAATTTTTACCCGTGTGATAGCCCCCGGCATACATTCCAATGACGAATGTAAATGCCATAATTACTAGCATAATTAATATTTTATTTATTTTATCTAGTGTCATAATGATATCCTCTCTTTAACTTTTTGTTCTTGTTTAATTTTATTTGCAATTCTTATTACCATCTAATTTTTCATCAATAATATTAATGGCGAATTTTATTAATTCTTCCCAATTATATACAAATCTTTCACCTCTATATTTTATAACAGGAGCGGAATTCGTCGTTAAAAGTAATTCAAATTTCTTTCGTTCATCCTCCCCTTTTCCAATATACTTAGTAATTAGTAATTTATTTTTTTCTAAAATTGTTCCTAACATCTCTTATCCTCCTACTTTTATTCTTTTTTCATGTTGACGAAAACTATTTTTTCTCCCAAAATACCATTACACATATATACACTTTGAAAGTTGGGACTGTTTTTAACCTGTTCTCCATTATGAAAATTCATTCTCCCTTGTGGGACTAATATTTCAAAGTTATTATTTTTGAATAGTTCAAATCTTTTTTTACTATCGAAAATTCCATTAGAATTCATTATTAATGCAAAAGGTATTTTCAATTTATATAATCTTTCAAAAATTGCATCTCTTTTGCTAAAAGGTGGGTTACTCACGACAACCTCACATCCTTCAGGAATTTTCTCATAATCAAAGAAATCTTGTCCAGTTTCTATATGCCCGTGAGTTACTTCAAAATTTTCTTTTTTAAGAATTTTAACAAACTCACTATCTTTTTTATCAAAGGGGCACCATATTTTTTTGAAGCCTTTTTCTTTTAAAAAAGGCAATATTAATTCCACGCTGTATGGCAACGTGTACCACTCATCTGCTTTTGATTGTTTTATTTGTTGACTAAAACTCATCTTCTTACCCCCTACTCCATTCATCACTGCTGCTAATCTTCTATAAATGGATTTACTTTGTTATAATCATCAAAATAACCAATGTCACCAAAATTTGAGTATATAGGTTGATTGAAATCGCCTTGTTGTCTCTTGCTTTCTAAAAAATTAATGCGATCTGCTATTACTTCTGTGACATATATAATTTCCCCATTTTTATTTTTATAATTTCTTGTTGCTATTCTTCCCACTATACCTATCAAGCTACCTTTATTTAAAAATCTTGACATATTTTCCGCTTGTTTTCCGTATGCTGTACAGTTGATAAAATCTGCTTGTTGTTCTCCTTGTTCATTTTTATAATTTCTGTTCACAGCCAATGTAAAGTTTACTGCGGTCTTGTTTGTAGTTGTCTGTTTTAATTCTATATCTCTAGTTAATCTTCCTGTCAAAACTACATTATTAATCATTATTAATTTCTCCTTTTATTTCTTAAATGATTGACTGATTGATTGAGTAGTTTATTAAATATTTAGTAACATATCTTATAAAGTGTTACTTCTTTTAAATATGTTTCAAATTCTCTATTATCAATATCCCACGTATGTTGTCATTTTAGTCATGTAATATTTTCCTTTTTCGTTACATATTTAGATTTATCTTAAAAATGAGGTTATAACCCACCCCATTTTTTTACAGCTTTACTCATCTCATCTCGTTCAATTCCTATATATCTTAATGTGATACTAGGATCATGGTGATTAAATAATTTCATAAGTGTTACTACATCCCTACTCTCTTTATAGAAATGATAACCAAATGTTTTCCTAAAGCTGTGAGTACCAATATTCTTTATTCCACACTCCTTAGCACCAGCCTTCAGTATCCTATATGCCTGTGTCCTTGTGATAGGTCTGTTAGAATTCTTATAGCGTGTTGATTTGAATAAATATTCCTCATCTTCTTTATCTGAACAATACTCGTCTAAAACACGCTTTAATTTGGGTAATATAACCATTTCTCTTAGCTTACCAGTCTTCATTTCACGTCTTCTTACTTTATCACGCCCTCTTACATCTCCTACTTTCAAACCTAATAAATCGCTTATTCTAAAGGCAACATTTATTCCCATGTAAAAAAGTAAGTAATCTCGATCGTTGCGGTTTTTAAAATAATAATTCATTGCATCTAATTCTTCTTGTGTTCGCAACGGTTCCACAAATTCCATCTAATTTCCTCCAAATTTGAAATTCATCAATCGTCTTTACACTCTTTTCCTTTGTTTAATTCACGTAGCATTTCGTTATAGGCTTCTTCATCTTTTACGGTGGGAGTAGTCCTTTTTTTAAGTGCAATATCTCCAATCCCCTCTATTTGTTGTTGTAGATAGTCTGGTATGGGAGAATAATGTTTCCCTTGCTCCCCTTTAAAAGTTGACTGGCTACTTTCATATTGGTCTTCTGCATTATAAAGAACTGCTAACATATAATTTCTGTGGTTAGTTGGATATGAAACTCCTTTTAGCCTCTCTAAAATGTATGCAATATGTTTCTCTCTTAATTTAATAAATTTTTCTTGTGCATTCCCTGCGGTGGTTTGAATTTTACCAATATTGACTTTAGTATCAGGATGCATGAGACAAATATCAACTACATATTTAATCCACTTGTCTAACTCTTTTTTTATATTCATGCTGACTCGGGTATACCCAAAGCTGTCTCTAAAGTATTGAGTATTATACCTACGACTTACCTTTTTAGTATTATCGTTCGTCCGTTCCTCATTCACTCTTGAGACTTCACCTCCATCTTTATTATTATTTATATTAGACTGAGATGAATCATATATATTCTCTTTATATAATCTCTTTTTATTCTCTTGTATTGGTTCGCTCATTTTGAGCAAATCAGAATTGTTCATTTTGAGCATTTGCATTTGTTCATTTTGAGCATTTGCATTTGTCAAAATTGACAAATGGTTTTTTTCTTCTTTTGCTTTAGATTTTTTTAAATATAACTTTTTTAACATTTCTTTATTTACTCTGTACCACTTTGTTCTATCTGAACCAAACTTATTATACTCTCCTGTAATCAAATATCCCTTAGTTATCAAATCTTCAAACGTCCGTCTTACTGTAGATAAAGATAAATAATCAAACTCTTCTTCGTGCCAATTCTTTATAGATCTATATGTCCAATAATAACCGTCCTTATATACCTCCTTATTCTGCTTTTTTCTATTAATCTCTATCCAATAATGTACCTGTTGTAAAACTGTTGCTTGTCTATCACCTATCTCTCTGGCAAGCACCCTATCAAACACTATTGGTTGTTCGTCGAAGAGTAACATAACCTATCTCCTCTCTTGCTTTTTTAAAAAATATGTAATATAATTAAACTACATCATGAGTGTCTTATTTAGACGCTCTTTTCCTTTTTTTACTTAATCTTCTTTCAACATTATTAAGACAAATAGTGGATTTTTTAGTATTTACTTGTGTTATTTTCTCCAACAAACTTTTATTCTTATGCACATTCCCAATAATCTCTAAATCATCATTAACAAGACCCAAAACATTAGGAATATACTCTTTAAAATCAACCTCAAAACACCCTTCCTTAAATCTAACTATTCCCATATCCTTATCAGAATTTTTAACAATATCACCGCTAAAAATCTCATTCCCCTTTCTATCAACAAGGCTACTTCCTAGCATTAAAACAACATCATTCTTCTTAACATTAAGCGACTGAATATAACTATTCTCATATCTTCTACTAAGAATAATATAATCACCATTCCAGCCGATAACATTATATATTTTATTATCAACAAACGCTTTTAAATTAGGAATATTCATAACACATCACCACCCATTGTTCATTTCTTTTTTATACTTTATTAATCTTCACCATAAATCAACTTTCCTAATGCATCTATGGTATTTTTAATATCATTAGATACTTGTATAGGAATATTTTCGCTATTAACTCTTACAACTTTGATATTTTTATCCCTAACAAGTTCTTTCTCCTGCTCTCCTAGTAAACTATTAACCACTACACTTGCAGAAGCTTTCTTACCTTCCAACTCATTAAGCCAAAATTCACAATATCTGACTATTTTCTTAATATCTTCTGTAGGTTTATCGTGTTTCTTGTTTGCTCTTATTCCATATTTCAAGATATTGGCTTGACACACACTACCAAAATCAGTAACTATACTTTGAATTAGATCTATTGTTTCAAACTCTCCATTTTTTGTTAATATTCTATAGTGATCCGGGTTAATATTATCTCTCATTACTTGCTTTTTCCTCCTAAATATGTTATTTTTAACTTATAATATGTTATTTATACAGTCCTTTCTCAGAGGGCTGTTTTTAATAATTCTCTTTCTGTCTTTGGATATTTATTTTTGATTTTCGCTCGTACGCTTCAAATAGATCTTCAAGCGAATAATATAACATTGCTATATCTAAAATTAACTCAATTGCCATTTCGCTTTCTTGAACAAATACTGTATTTATTACTCTTTTAGCGAACAAATAACCTTTGCTTATCTCATTTAACATTCCTTTTTGATGAGAATTATTCTCCATTCTTTTTGTGATAAAAATACATCTCATTAGGCTTAAATTTCGCTTATCATCATTTAACAACGATAAAGCAAATGCTAAGCAATCGGCTAATTCCTCTAATTGTACTTCTTTAGATTTTCCTCTATTCTTTTTCCAATCTTTGAATAATTCAAGCGTGTTATACCATTCGTGAAACTCTTCGTGTAAAGCTGTGGTTATATTTTCCCTTTTCCATATTTCAACATGGGCATCAACTTCGCATTGTAACGATTGAAGTTCGATTAATTTATCGTGTAATTCATAAGTATTCATTATTCAACGTCACTCTCCGGGAAAAAATTATCAATTCTTTTATCAAAGATATACGCCCATGCCATTGCAGTGAATAGAGATACTGCTAAAATAGTCCCCCATTCTATATTGCTTGCCATCAATGCGAACGCGCTAGTCGTTGTAATTGACAAATATACAGCGTTGTTAGTTCCTCTGTGTAGTTTCATCTTTTGTCTCCTTTTGTAATTGCTCTATCAATTCCGGTCTGTTATTAAATAATTTTGTAAAAAATTTATTCAAGTTATCAATCGCTAATTTCGATAAATCAGAATTCTTTACAGTTACCACAATCATTTTAATCATCTCCTTTCGTATTTTCTATGCTATAATTACCTCAAAGGA
>NZ_KI271873.1:30737-42167 GCF_000469465.1 Gemella bergeri ATCC 700627
CTATAATTACCTCAAAGGAGGTGAATTATATGCAAAGAACAACATTTGATTATTTAGTAATCATAATTCCGATAGCAATATCGGTAATATCAGTAATTATTTCTACTGTAAATTTATTTTTAACAAAGAAATCCATATACAATGCTACAAAACCTGTTGTTACACCTTACATCGAAATTATAAATGGTTTATCATTTCAGAGAAATCTAGCAATTAAGAATTTTGGTAAAACACCAGCAAGGATAACCAATTTAAAATTTCATTCTGAACTAGATGAGTTCAATGAAAAATTTAAAATGAAATCTGTAATTGGTTCATTTATAGCACCAGGTCAAAAATTCTCAACAAATATTTCAGATTCATTTGAAGGCGATATTATCCTAACGCTAGAATATATAGATTCTTTTGGTAAAGTTACTACAGTTAATGAAACACTTAAAACTGATTTTCCAAAAAATTTATTTTATTCTTCAGGTGCTCATCCTACTAATAAACCATTAGAAACAGCTATTAGAGAAGCTGCAATTACGCTTGTTAATAACTTTAAATGATCTCTTGAACTACAGATTCTTTAACTAGAAAATCTGTAGTTCTTTCTAATATAAGTTTAGCTTTCCAATAAGGTAAGTTATGTTTTGCTAATAGATTGATTATCTCTTTTCGAATCGGTTCTTCATCTCTTGATAAAAAAACATCATCAGTTTCTATTTCTTTATATTCAATCGAAATAATTTTTTCGCTTAGATCAGTTGTTATCTTTTTTGAAATATTCATAATGGTCTCCTTTCTTCTAAGATAACAAATCAAGTTAAAGTTGATTTAACTCTTAAAAAAATATATCATCAGGATTAACTTTTAATATTTTACAAATTTTTCGGAAATCAAACAAATTAATATTTTTCCCATCGCCCTTTTCCCAATTAATAATGGTACTTTCACTTTTTCCCATTAATTTTGCTAGTTCTTTTTGAGTTAACCCCACATTAACCCTTGCCGCTTTTAAGCTGAGTTTCAATGTCACTTTCTCACCTTCTTTCTTAACTTTGTATCTCAATTATAAATCAACTTTAACTTGATGTCAAGTATTTTTTTCAAAAAAACTTGATTTCTTTATTTTTTAACTTGAAAATTTTCAAGTTAAAGTTTATAATAAGTAATAAGAAAGGAGTTTTTAATATGAATAGCATAAAAGAAATATTCCAAACTAATCTTAAAAGATTGCTAAAAGAAAATAATAAAACCCAACTTGATTTGGCTAAAGCAATCGGTGTTAGTAATACTACTATTAACAACTACGTAAAAGGATATAACACTCCTAGAATGGATAAGGTCGATAAAATTTGTAAATACTTTAGAATTAACCGTAGCGACCTTATAGGTCATAATGAAGACTTAATTGAAGAAAAAACAAAACCCCACCCCAAGGGAATAAAAATACCCGTCCTCGGAGTAGTTCCCGCGGGAATACCAATAGAAGCAATAGAAGATATAATAGATTATGAAGAAATTCCATACTCATGGAAAAATCAAGGTGAATTTTTCGGTCTAAGGATAAGCGGGGATAGTATGCTGCCAGATATTACCGATAACGATATTGTGATAGTGCGACAGCAATCGACAGCAGACAACGGAGATACGGTAATAGCACTTGTTAATGGTGATGACGCCACTTGTAAAAGGTTGCAACGGCAAACCAACGGAATAATGCTAATACCTAATAACAGTAGTTATCCTACTTATTTTTACTCAAATGAAGAAATAGAAAATCTTCCGGTAAAGATAGTAGGTAAAGTAGTTGAATTAAGAAGAAAATTTTAAAGGAGATATATTATGGAAAAATTTACTGAACAATTAAAGGGCTTATCTAATAGGATAGAAAATTTAAAAGATACTATAAATACTGAAGAGGCGACAAAGACCGCATTGATTATGCCCTTTTTTCAAATATTAGGATACGATGTATTTAACCCTCTTGAATTTACCCCAGAATTTACCGCAGATGTAGGGATTAAAAAAGGCGAGAAAGTCGATTATGCTATTCTATACGGAGAAAATCCTATTATCTTAATAGAATGTAAATCAGTTAATGAAAAATTAGATAATCATGACTCGCAATTATTCAGATATTTTGTAACAACATCTTCAAAATTTGGGATACTAACCAACGGCATTGAATATAGATTTTATACCGATTTAGACGAGCAAAATAAAATGGATAGCACACCATTTTTGCAATTTAATTTGCTAGAATTAAAAGAAAATCATATTATAGAAATCTTCAAGTTTACAAAAGATAATTTCGAAATATCGAAAATTTCTAAAACAGCTTACGAGTTGAAGTATGTGAACTCTTTAAAAGATTACTTAACTCAACAATGGAATGAACCATCTGAATTGTTCGTAAAGTATTTATTAAATGAAATATATGATGGTGTAAAAACTAAACAAGTTATTGAACGGTTTACTCCTATTGTTAAAAAAACATTTAGAACTTTCATAAATGAACAAGTAAATAATAAATTAAATGCGGCATTAAATACTACTGTTAATACTAAGCACGATGAACACGAAGAAAATATTGACAATATTAATAACGATGTCGAAATTATAACTACTCCTGAAGAATTAGAAGCGTACGCTATCGCAAAAGTATTGTTAAAAGATACTATTGATGTTAATAGAGTATTTTACCGCGACAATCAATCCTATTTTAATATTTTATTAGATGATAATATAAGAAAATGGATAGTAAGAATATATATGAATAGAAGCCGAAAATATATAGAATTAAACAATGGTAAAAAAGAAAAAATTGAAATATCAATACCTATGGATTTAACCAAATATAAAAATGAATTAATAGAGGTTGTTAAACAGTTTTTATAAATTAAAACGAAAAAACTCCCCCGCCCCGCCAAGAGTAAGAGAGTTTTTTTACCAATAGGATTATTTAAAATATCCTGAGATAATTGTGTATGTGTATGATATATACACCAAACTACACTATAAGTATATCATACACATCTACTCAAATCAAGAAAGGGTGTGTATTATGAATAAAAGAGCAGCGATTTACGCCCGTGTGTCAACTCAAGAGCAAGCCGATAATGGCAATTCTATTGATATTCAGATAGAAAAATTAACGGCTTATGCTAAATTGCACGATTATAAAATTGTTGATACTTATATCGACGCTGGAGTTTCAGGGGCTAAATTTAACCGTCCAGAACTTGACAGATTGAAATTAGATGTAGACAAAATAGATATAGTATTAATTTATAAATTAGACAGACTTTCACGTTCTATAAAGGATACTATGCTATTGATTGAAGATTTGTTTAAACCGAATAATATTGACTTAGTTAGTATTAGCGAAAATTTCGATACTTCACAAGCAATAGGAATGGCTACTGTTGGTATGTTATCAACATTCGCCCAACTAGAACGTGACACTATTCGGGATAGAATGATAGCAGGCAAAATTCAATCGGTGAAAAATGGTAACTATATCAATCACCCGCCTTTTGGTTATAAAAAAGTAAATGGTAAATTGGTGAAAGACGAAAGAACGAGAGAATGCATTGAGTTTATTTTCAAAAAATTACTAGATGGATATAGTACTAGTCACATAGCAAAAATATTAGAATTTCATAAGTATAGTGAATTAAAAAAATCATTTTGGCATTTTAATACGGTTAATAAAATTGCTAGGCAAAAAGTATATTGTGGTCACACTTTGTTAATGAATATAGAAGTCAAGAATACTCACGAGTCTTATATTACTGATGAGGAACACGACAAAATAGTAAGTATGCTGGAAGAAAGAAATTGTTATAAAAGTAAAGGGAAAAATAAAAGCTATTATGCGTTATTCAGAGGACTTATATCATGCCCTACGTGCCATAGAAGATTAGCTGTATCAAGGCAAAAAATCAAAGGGGAATATAAAAATCATTATAGATGTATATATTGTAAAAGATCAGGTAAATTTGCTCCTACTATATCAGAAAAAAAGGTGTTGGATAAATTAATAGATTACTTGAATAATTATTCGTTTGATGTTGGAGTTGAAAACAAAAATCAAAATAAGACTATTGTAATAAATTATGATAAAGAATTAGATATTATTACTAAAAAACGCTCTAAAATACAACGTGCTTGGTTAAATGATTTAATTTCAGATGATGAGTTAGAAAAATATCAAAATGAGTTAGATAATGCTTTAAATGATATTAATAAAATGAAAAAACAACAAGAAGATGCTATAAAAAGAAAAAATAATAAAATAAAATTTGAAAATATTCTATTGAATTTTAATAAAGTATGGGAAGTTTTAAATTATGAAGAAAGGACAGAATTTCTCAACACATTTATAATATCAATACATTATGAATGTTCAAAAATTAAAAAATTCAAATCAAGAACATTGATAGAACTAGGTATTACAGAAATAAATTTTAAATAGAACTACTACATAAGCGTTTCTATAAGCGTAAATCCTTCCTTCTTTTTTAATCTATTTTTCAATATTAATAACTTGTTCATTAGTTCCTCCCTTTATTTTAATGAACTTGCCATATTAAATATCGGCAATAAAATTACCATATACAATCCAATAATCACAACTGCTAAAATTGTAAATAATATTGGTTGAATTTTTTTTAAACTTTTATCCAATGATACTAAAAATGTATCTAACATTAAATCACTAAATAACTTTAGTTCCTTATCTATTAACCCGTTACTCTTACCATGCAAAACAAATTTTCCAATAGATTTTTCGAAGTGTTTTATATTTGAAATCGCAATTTCAAAATTAGTCCCCTTATCTAACTCATCTAAAATACTTTTTGAAAATAAAGTCAAATAATAATCATAATTTTCTTCCATCATAACTTCTAAAGCCGTTTTTAAAGAAAAATCGGAAGTTAAAAATAAACTAAGTTCTAACGAAAATTTATATGAAAAATATAATTTTGAGTAATCTTTAATTTTGGGAATATACAATAAAGATCCTAAAAATAGTTTAGGTTTATGTTTCATTGTATAATACAAATACCCTAAAATAAAAAGAAATATAATAAAAATAACTGAAATAATTTTTGGAATATAATATAAAAATTTAATAAGAATAATAGTTTGAAAATCCATTTTTATGTTTGATGAAGTATAAATATTTTCAAACTGCGGAATTACCAGCGAATTAAATACTAATATTAATAGTATTAAAGAAATTGTTAAAAATAGCGGATACCTTAATGTTTTTATTACTTTTTCTTGTTGTGATTTTCGTATTTCTAAATATGTCGTTATCTCAACTAGCATACTTTCTATTTGACCATAATTTTCAGCAAATTTCATTTTGCTTATAATTAGCTGTGAATATCCAAGATACCTTAGTATATCAGATAATTTTTTCCCGTTTGAGAGTTGAGTTTTAATCTTTTTTATTTCATCGCTTGAAACCTCATATTGAATTAGTAAAAATTCTAATGAGTCTTCTAACATATAACCATGTTCTATAAGTTCATATAATCTTTTTATAAAATAAATTTTATTATCTTTATCTAATAATTTTTTAATATCCCCATTTTTCTTTTTCTTCAAAAGTTATAAATCCTTTCTCTAAAGCTAAATTAAATTTATATGATAAAGTATGGTTATTTATTTTATTATAAGTGATATAATCTTTTACATCTTCTTTTTTCAATATTTCGGTAACAAGTCCTCGTTCACCGGTTGTGAGAGTTACTAACCTTTGCGAAACAATACAAAGTACAGTTTGTCTAATGTCCTCTAATGATAGTCCTAAATCTTTTAATCTATTGATAACACCGATTGAATCTTCAGCATGAATGGTACTAACTACTAAATGTCCTGAAAACGAGAATGTTATTACTTCGCTCGCCGTTTTGTAATCACGTATCTCCCCTATTATAATTGCATCGGGATCACAACGTAAAATAGATTTTAAAGCATTGTCGTAATTAATACCTGCTTTATCATTAATTTGCATTTGCACCAAACTTTGAATATTTTTTTCTACAGGATCTTCTACAGTAATAACTTGTCTATTGTCCTTCGCTATCTCACTAGCTAATTTATAAAGTGACGTTGATTTTCCGCTTCCTGTTGGTCCCGAAAAAAGAATTAATCCGTAGTTTTTCTTCGCCAAATTAGTAATAAAATCTCTATCCGGCTCAAAAATACTATAGTCAACATCTTCCACTTCATTAATAAAAATTCTCACTACACAACCTTCCGTTAATTCATTAAGAGGCAATGTTGATACCCTAAGGTAATAACTCTTGCCGTTAAATTCATAAACAAACCTACCACTTTGTGGTTCTTTATTTTTTGAAATATCTATATTTGCATTAAATTTTAATAATGAAATTATCCCTTCTAACTCCCCATTTGTATACTCTTCATATTTACTTAGATTGCCTTTTATCCTAAGTTTTATAAAGGAATTACCTGATACATGTGGATAAATATGAATATCACTGGCTTTTATTTTTATAGCATACTCTATAATTTTTATCATTTTATCTTTAATATCGATATATATCACCTTCTTCTTTGTTTACAAGAAAAAGAAAATATAGACTAAGTGTACACCTAGCCTATATCTAAAAAACTATTAATTTAATATACTACATATAACTCCATATAGCCTAAGTAATTTGAATTTTTCACAGATTCAAGTTCCTAGAAAAAGAGTAACCCCTAAATCTTCTTAAAACCTCTTCTACTAATTTACAATCTTCATTGTCTAATGCCTTTATCATATCAATTACTTCAAAGTGAGTATCAGCTAACTTCGAACGAGCCTCTGTTTCTGTTTTATAGCCAACCAATTCGTCTATAGAAATATTATACAATTTCGCAATAGATACTAAAGTGGCTACATTAGGTTCGTTTCTACCGTACTCCCAATTAGCATAAACACCATGAGAAGATAACTCTAACTTATGTGCAACAGCAGACATAGAATAATTATTCATTTTTCGAAGTTTCTTTAAATTTTGTGCCAGTAATGTTCCGTTATTCTTCAAAGTAATCCTCCTTTCTCATCTATTAACATTATACTCTTTTCCCTATAAAAAATCAAATTAAATTATAAATTATTTATATTTTTTCTTATGACAATGAAAATTTTTTCGTTTTAATTACATTTGTTTTTTTCAGAAAAACGCTAATAAATTGAATACGTCAACCTTTTATTAAAATAAAAGTAACATTTATGGAAACGTTGCTTTCAAATTATTCCGGTTTTTCTACGGTTAATATTTTTATATTTTTCAACAAATTAGTATAAACATAATTTGCCGCTATTAAACCTGCCACCGATGGACAAAACGCATTAGATGCCGGTGGAATTTTTGATTTTCTTATATCTGAATCTTGTTTACCTATTTTTATTAAGTATTCCTTATTGGCGACAGTTGGGCTTTCTGTAGAATATACAACAGGAATTTTCCCTTTTATTCTTTTTTTCTTTAACGTTGTTCTTATTACCTTAGCCAACGGACAAACTGTTGTTTTACTAATATCAGCTATTTTAAACTTCGTCGGATCCATCTTATTAGCAGATCCCATGACACTTATCATCGGTATTTTATTTTTTAAACAATATTGTATTAAATGCAATTTAAAAGTTACTGTATCACAAGCATCAATAACAAAATCTAACTTTCTTTCATAAAATTTATGATATGTATCTTCTTTATAAAAATCACGAATTGCTATTACTTCACATTTCGGGTTTATATCCAAAATACGTTTTTTCATTTCTTCTACCTTACTTACCCCCAGCGTTTTAGTCGTTGCATGTATTTGTCTATTAATATTGGTAATATCAATATCATCTTTATCCATAATAACTAACGTTCCAACTCCCGAGCGAGCTAACGATTCAGCAGCGAAAGAACCTACCCCTCCTATTCCTAAAATTCCCACTCTACTATTTTTTAATATTTCTAACCCCTCATCACCTATTACCAACTCATTTCTAGAAAATTGATGTAACATTCTATACCTCATTTATTTATTATCTTACGCCTAACAAAAAAGACTGGAAACAAAACGAAACCAGTCACAAAACCAGAGTACCGTAGATTATCACCTAAATTGGTCCTGATATAATCAGGTGGGTACGATAGCTTTATCTTCTAAAGTCTTCAACTAAAGGAAGCATTTTATACTGATAAGAGATTCTCATTCCCTTTTAAAAAGTGTTAGGCCCGAATGCATAGTGAGTCATACATGCACTCCAGTTATATACTTATATTTTACCACAAGTATCTTGAGAAGACAATATCAAAATATTTTCAATTCTTCACATTTTATCCTCGTTTATTAAGTTACAACATATTACCTAAGTTTCCATAATTTTTTTTAAAGAAAAATATATTTTTAATATTTTTTATTTTATATTCAATTTTTTTATTAACATAACCATAGCTATAACATTTTTTTCAGAAATTTACCGGTATAACTTTGTTTATTTTCAATTAACTGTTCCGGCGTACATTCGGCAAGGATTGTTCCCCCACCAATACCACCTTCCGGTCCTAAGTCGATTAAATAATCACAACACTTAATTACATCAAGGTTATGCTCAATAACTATAACAGTATTACCTCCATCAACCAGTTTATCAATAATTTTTATCAATCTGCTAATATCATCAATATGTAATCCGGTGGTTGGCTCATCTAATATATATAAAGTTTTACCTGTAGATTTTTTGTATAATTCACTAGCTAATTTTACCCTTTGAGCTTCTCCTCCTGAAAGTGTCGTTGCACTTTGTCCTAAACGAATATAATCAAGTCCGACATTAACAAGTGTTTCCAGTTTATTTTTAATCTTAGGTATATTTTCAAAAAATTCATATGCCTCTCTTATTGTCATATTCAATACATCACTTATACTTTTACCTTTATATTTTATCTCCAGTGTTTCTCTGTTATAGCGACTACCATTACATACTTCACATGGTACATAAACATCCGGTAAAAAGTGCATTTCTATTTTTAATATACCATCACCGGTACACGCTTCACAACGTCCGCCCTTAACATTAAAACTAAAACGTCCTTTTTTGTATCCACGTAATTTTGCTTCATTGGTACTTGCATATAAATCTCTTATATCATCAAAAACACCGGTATAAGTAGCAGGATTACTTCTTGGTGTTCTTCCTATTGGGCTTTGGTCTATATCAATTATTTTATCTATGTTTTTTTCGACCCCTTCTACTGATTTAACCACTGTCGTATCTATCTCTTCTTTATTTAAAATACTTTTAACAGAATTAAATAGTATCTCATTAACTAATGTTGATTTACCGCTCCCGGAAACTCCGGTTACTCCGATAAATTTACCCAATGGAAATTTTACAGATATATCTTTTAAATTATTCTTTCTAGCTTTTTTGACGGTAATAAATTCATTATTCCCTTCTCTTCTTTTTTTCGGGATTTCTATTTTCTTTCTTCCCGATAAATATGCACCTGTAATAGATTTTGGATTAGCCATTATTTCTTGTGGGGTTCCTACTGCTACAACTTCTCCGCCGTTTTCGCCGGCTTTTGGTCCAATATCAACAATATAATCACACGCTAACATAGTATCTTCATCATGTTCAACTACTAAAACTGTATTCCCTAAATCACGCATTGATAACATCGTATTTATTAGTTTTTCATTATCTCGTTGATGCAGTCCGATAGACGGCTCGTCTAAAATATAAGTAACACCCATTAATTTTGAACCTATTTGAGTTGCTAATCGAATACGTTGTGCCTCTCCGCCGGACAGTGTTCCGGAAGCTCGATTTAATGTTAGATAATCCAATCCTACGTCGTTAAGGAATTGCAATCGTGCCCTAATTTCTTTTAATACCAGTTTTGCAATAGTATAATCTTTTTCACTTAATTGAATAGTATTAAAAAATTCATAACTTTCTTTAATAGACATTTCGCATATTTCAGCAATATTTTTTTTAGCAACATACACTGATAAGATTTCCGGCTTCAATCTTTGTCCTTTACAACTGGTACACAAATCTTCTTTTATATATTTTGACATTGCTTCTCGTGTTGCTTTTGTCATACCTGATTTGTAACGACGAAATATATTATTGGCAACACCCTCATAATATATTATACGAGAACGCTTAACTCCCTCATCGTTGATATAAGTATGAGTAATTTCTTCTTTATCATTTCCATACAAAATAATCTCTTGTTTTTCTTTTGGTAACCGGTTAAACGGAATAGTCATATCAATTTCGAAATGTTTACACACACATTGTATCAAACTCGGATAATATGTACTTGTGGCGTTATTATAAACGACTATTGCACCATTTTCTATTGACAAATCTTTCTTTATAACTTTATTTGCATCAACAGTTTCATGTATTCCAAGACCATCACATGACGGGCAAGCACCTTGGGGATTATTAAATGAAAATATTCTCGGTTCCAGTTCTCCAAGTGCAAAATCACAAAATTTACAACTATGCTTTGTCGAATAAAGTTGTGTTGCATTTTCTCTTACATCATCTATCTCTACTAAATCATTATTAGAAAGATTTAATGATGTTTCAAGAGAATCAGCCAATCTAGTTTCTATTCCTTCTTTTATTACCAATCTATCAATAATTACACTAATGGAATGTTTTTTATTTTTATCAAGTTCGGGGATTTCATCTACTTCATAATTTTCTCCATCTATCTTAAAACGTATATACCCATCCTTAGCTAACTTTCCTATTATTTTTTTATGTGTCCCCTTTTTTTCTTTCACTATAGGTGATACTATTTGTATTCTGCTTTTTTCCGGCATTGCCATAACGGAATCAACGATTTGACTAATGGAACTACTTTCAATTTTAATATGATGATTTGGACAATAAATTTCTCCTATACGTGCGTATAAAAGACGAAGATAATCATAAATTTCTGTAACTGTTGCAACTGTTGAACGTGGATTTTTTGATGTTGTTTTTTGATTAATTGAAATTGCCGGCGATAAACCCTCAATCAAATCGACATCCGGTTTTTCAATATTTCCCAAAAATTGTCGTGCATATGCACTAAGACTTTCAACATAACGACGTTGCCCTTCTGCATAAATTGTATCAAATGCCAACGAACTTTTCCCACTTCCACTAAGTCCTGTTATAACAACAAATTTATCTCTCGGTATTTCTAAATCAATATTTTTTAAATTATTCTCTCTTGCACCCTGTATTACTATCTTATTTTTTCTTTGCATTGTTTACCTCGAATACTAATTATTATCGACCGTAAAATTTAGTTTCTTCGAAAACAGTCAACTATATAATTATATCATAAATACATAGTTAGGACTAAGAAACTTATTTATATATTATTTTACAAATATTCTAGCAAT
>NZ_KI271874.1 GCF_000469465.1 Gemella bergeri ATCC 700627
TTTTTATCAGTCCGATTTTTTGTTGAGCCTTTAATATTAACCTTTAACAATACTAAATATTAAATAACTCTTTTAAAATTGTGAGTATGATAGTATAATAATATATAGAGGAATGGGGGGTAGTGTATGTCTGAGAAAAAAAAATTAGATATGATAGTATGCGGAGGTTGAAACTCAAAAATAGGGCCGGGGGCTTTATCGAGTATATTAAGTGATCTGCCGAAAAAAGAAGACAAGAATTTAATAGTAGGGTATGAATCATCTGATGATGCCGCTGTTTATAAAATTTCAGATGATAAAGCCATTATTCAAACATTAGACTTTTTTACAACAATGATAAATGATCCGTATTTATATGGACAAATTGCAGCTACGAATGCTTTAAGTGATGTTTACGCCATGGGTGGAGAAGTAATTTCCGCTTTAAATATTGTTGCATTTCCTGAGAGTATGGATTTAGAAATATTGCATCAAATATTAAAAGGTGGTGCCGAAAAAGTTCATGAAGCTGGTGGAGTTTTAGCCGGTGGACATTCTATACATGATGCGACACCTAAGTATGGATTATCAGTTACAGGGGTAGTGCATCCGGATAAAATTTTGCAAAATAATAATTGCAAAGTAGGAGATAAGCTAATAATAACTAAACCGCTTGGAGTAAGTATTATTAACACGGCATATATGATAAAAGGATGTTCTGATGAGGCATTTGCCCAAAGTGTAAAACAAATGACGACGTTAAATAAATACTCGGCAGAGATAATGAGAGATTTCCCTGTAAATAGTTGTACTGATATTACAGGTTTCGGATTTTTGGGACATCTTGTAGAAATGTTGGACGGAAAATGTTCAGCAGAAATTATTGCAAAGGATATTCCTTATATTGAAGAAGCATATGATTGTGCTAAAGAATTTATAATTACTTCAGGCGGACAATTAAACAGAACATATGTGGAACCTAATGTGGAATATAAAATAAAAGATTTCGCATTGGAAGAAATAATGTATGATCCGCAAACTTCGGGCGGATTGTTAATAAGTGTACCGGCAAATGTAGCGGATGAACTTCTGGAGCGTTTAAATACACTTGATGTAAAAAGTGCGATAGTAGGAACGGTAATAGAAAAACAAGAAAAAGCAGTTATAGTGAAATAATTATGACATTAAAAAATAAATATTAATACTAAGGAGAAATTCAGTATGAAAAAACAACAATTAAATGCTAAGGGATTGGCTTGTCCTTTACCTGTTATTCAAACAAAAAAATTATTAGTGGAAAATGATGTAGTGGAAACAACGGTTGATAATTTTGTTGCAACTCAGAACTTGGAAAAATTAGCTACTCAGTTAGGATACAATTATTCTATGAAAGAAATATCTAATACAGAATATATTGTAATAATAAAAAAAGATAAAGATTTAGAAGACGGTGTGGTTATTGATACTTTATCGGATAAATGCGTTGTTCCGGTTACTCAAGCCAAAAGAACGTTAGAAGAAGAAACTAAAGTAATATTATTGGTAAAAGCACAAGAAAGTGTAGATAGCCTTGAGAAATTTGCTACAAGAAATAATTATTCTTTTATAGTAAAAGAAGTAGAAAATGGATATAAAGTAATAATAGAGCGAGAAGAAAAAGAAGAACAACCGGAAATACCTACATTTAAAGATGACAGTTATATCGTTGTTGTTAATAAAAGTATAATGGGACATGGTAGTGAAGAATTAGGGAAACGACTAATAAAAGCATACCTTTACGGCTTGACAGAACAAGAAGTATTGCCGCAAAAAATAATATTTTACAATGGTGGAGCATTGTTGGTAGATAAAGAGCGCAGTCATGTATTAAATGAACTTCGTGAATTGGAAAATCGTGGTGTGGAAATAGTTTGTTGCGGAGCGTGTATCGATTACAATAAAATTGATTTAGCGGTCGGCAATCCGACAAATATGTATTTTATTGTAGAGGATATGAGAAAAGCTAATAAAGTTATTCATCCTTAGGAGGTTCAATGGTAGAAGAAGGTTTAGTGGTATTTAACAATACTCATGATGCGATAAAGGCTGATGATATTTGTTTAAAAAAAGGAAATGGAGCTTCGCTTATCCCAACCCACCCCAGTATATCAGTAGGTTGTGGTTTTATGCTGAAAATATCTTGGGAAAAATTCGATGAATTGGTAAAATTACTTCATGATGAACAAATAGAATATAAAGGGCTGTACTATTCAAAGAAAATAGGAATTAAAAGAATGGTTGTTGAATTGAAAGATTATGAGTTAAAATAAATTTAAAAAGGAGTGGAACGAAGTAATATAGGATTTTCTTATTAACTTTGTTCTGCTTTTAATAAAAATTGAGGCGGAAAATAGATGGAAAATAATGTAATAATTGGAACGGCAGGGCATATTGACCATGGGAAGACAACACTTATAAGGGCATTGAGCGGAATAGAAACAGACACTACCATGGAAGAAAAAGAGCGAGGTATGTCAATAAACTTAGGATTTGCTTATTTTGACCTACCTAGTGGAAAACGCTGTGGTGTTGTTGATGTGCCGGGTCATGAAAAATTTATAAAAAATATGTTAGCAGGAGTAAGTGGCATTAACTTGGTATTACTTTTGATTGATTCAAGAGAAGGTATTATGCCTCAAACAAAAGAACATATTGATATTTTAACACTACTGGGTATAAAAAACTATATCATCGTTATGACAAAAATTGATCTTGTAGAAGAAGAATATAGAGAATTGGTAAAAGATGATATAGAAGAATTTATAAGAGGAACCGTGTTAGAAAATTCACCGATTGTAGAAGTTGATTCTATAAGTAAAAAAGGATTGAATACTCTGTTGGAGATTATTGACAAAAAAACAGAAGATATAGAAGCGAAAAATATAGAAAAAAACGCACGTTTAAACGTCGATCGCTCATTTCAGGTAAAAGGATTTGGCACCGTTGTAACCGGAACTTTGACCGAAGGTGTAGTTGCTGTTGGTGATGAACTTACTATTTATCCTAGTGAAATTAAAGCCAAGGTTAGAAATATTCAAGTACATTCAAAAGATGTAGAAAAAGCCTTTGCAGGTCAAAGAACAGCGATAAATTTAGCGAATATAAAATTTGATGAGATAAGTCGTGGAGATACATTAGCAACAACCGGAAGCCTTACAAAAACATATATGTTAGACAGCGAGATAACATTAATAGACGCTCCGCGGGCTAATCTTGAACTTTGGGACAGGGTTCGGCTTTATGTTGGGACTGTCGAAGTTATGGCAAGAATTGTGCCGTTAGGTCAAGATGAGTTAAAACAAGGGGATAAAGGTTTTGCTCAGCTACGTCTTGAAGAAGAAGTGGCTGTGAAAAACTACGATAGATTTATTGTAAGAACTTATTCACCGATGATAACAATCGGTGGTGGGATAATTTTAGATGCTAATCCTAAAAAACATCGCCGTTTTAATGAAGAAATACTTAGAAAATTAAAAGTTCAATTAGAAGGAAATTCGAAGGAGTTGGTGGATAATTATTTGTTAACTCACATTCAATACATTATCCCCAAAAAAGAACTTATTCAAGATTTGCAATTACCAAGTAACGAAATAGAGAAAGATTTATCATCATTATTAGAAGATAAAATAATTTATGAAACAAAATCAGGATTTATCCACAATAAGAAGTATGAAGAATTACTGGAAAGATTAAAAACTATTCTAAATGATTATCATAAACGCAATAGACTAAAAGCAGGGATACCTAAAGTCGAACTTATGTCTAAATTTAAATTGACGCAAAAAGAAGCACTTGAAATAATAGAGTTATTTATAAAAAATAATGAAGTACATTATATTGGTAATTTGGTTTCAGAAAAAGATTTTGAAGTTAAATTAGACAATAAGCAAATAGCCGAAAAAAATCGCCTTGAAAAAGAATTGTTGAATGGCGGTTTTACACCGCCAACGATAAAAGATTTAACAAAAGGTATTAAATTCAGTTTGGAGATTTTAGAATCACTGGTAGATAATACTATTATTCGTTTAGATAGTGATTTAGTTTTGCATAAGGATATTCTTGAACAAGCGATAAATATGGTGGAAAATCATTTTAAAACAAATGAAAAACTTACGTTGGCAGAGTTTCGTGATATAAGCGGCTCAAGTAGAAAATACTCAATGGCTATTTTAGAGTATATTGATAAACTTGGAATAACGCGTCGTGTAGAAAACTATCGTGTTTTAGCAAAAAAATAAAAAAGGGGGAAGTTTTAGGAAAATAATATAAAAAATTATTTTACCTAAACAGGAAAATATTATGAGTTATTATTTTGATTATGGTGCAACATCTTTAAAAAAACCAAAAGCTGTTGCCGATAAAGTATACGAAGTATTGTCTTCGGCACAATATGCAAATGCCTCTCGTGGTAGTTATCAGGAGGCTAATAATGCTTTTCGTGCCGTATTTGAAGCAAGAAAAGCAATTTCAGAGTTTTTCGGTTTAAAAGATGAAAGCAGATTAGTATTTACAGGTAATTCGACAGAAAGTTTAAATATAGCAATTTTAGGATTGCTTAATAAAGAAGATCATGTTATTACTACAACTATGGAGCACAATTCTGTGTTAAGACCGATTTATTTGGCACATGAAACTATCGGCTGTGAATATACAATTATAAAGGGGGATAAGACAGGGCTTATATCTTATGAAGACTTGGAAAATGCGATTAAACCGAATACAAAAATGATTGCTATTACTCACGGGTCTAATGTGACAGGTAATATTATAGATGTGAGAAAAGTATCGAAAATTTGTAAAAAACATAATCTTATTTTAGTGGTAGATGCTTCGCAAACGGCGGGTGTTATTCCTATTGATGTGGAAAAAGAGGGCATTGATATTCTTTGTTTTACAGGACATAAAAGTTTATATGGGCCACAGGGGATTGGCGGTTTATGTGTAAATATGGAATCTCCGGAAATTCGCCGTTATAAAGTTGGCGGCAGTGGTGTTCGTACTTTTGATAAAGTTCATCCGGGAGAATATCCGCTACGACTTGAAGCAGGTACTTTAAATACAGCGGGAATTTTGGGATTGCATGAAGGAATAAAATATATAGAAGAAAAAGGTATTGAGAATCTATATAAAAAACAAATGAGCTTTGCTAATAAATTTTATAATTCTTTAAAAGATTTGGACTGCCTTGAATTTTATGGAGATTTTTCTAAGGAAAAAACAGCGGTAGTATCACTAAACTTTAAAGATGTACCGGCAGGAGATGTTGCTGACGTATTGGCAGAAGAGTATAATATCGCCATTCGAGCGGGTGCTCATTGTGCTCCGTTAATGCACGAGGTGCTTGGAACACGTGAACAAGGTATAGTGAGGTTTTCTTTTTCGAGTATGAATACAGAAGAAGAAGTTGATTATGCCATAAATGCAATAAAAAAAATAGCTGAAAATATTTAATTATAAATTTATAAAGGAGAAGTATTATGCCAAATAAGTTGTTGTCGAAAATACCGGCAATAAATAAGATATTATTGTTGGATAGAATTAAAGAGTTAATAAATTCATATTCAGAAGTAGCGGTAAAATCTGCCATAAAAAGTTATATTGAAAATATAAAAAATAAAATTTTAAATGAAGAATTATATGAAGTACCCAGTTTAGAAAAAATAGTAGACGAAGTTGAAAAAATAGTAGAAAAAGAAGACGAAAATTCATTGCGCCGGGTAATAAATGCAACAGGAACTATTTTACATACAAACTTAGGGAGAAGTTTATTGAGTCAAAAAATAAAGGGAAATATTGAAAGTATAGCGTTTAATTATTCAAACTTAGAATTTGACATTGATAACAAAAAACGCGGTAGTCGCTATGTTCACCTAATAGATATTATAAAAAAAATAACAGGGGCTGAAGATGTTCTTGTAGTTAACAATAACGCTGCAGCTGTATTGCTTACACTAAATACTTTGGTAAAGGATAAAGAAATAGTTGTATCACGTGGAGAATTGGTAGAAATCGGTGGAGCATTCAGAATACCTGAAATCATTAAACTAAGTGGTGGTATACCGATTGAAGTAGGAACGACTAATAAAACTCACTTAAAAGATTATGAAAATTCAATAAATGAAAACACCGGTGCATTGCTTAAAGTTCATACCAGCAATTACAAAATCTTAGGGTTTACAAAAGAAGTATCAAACGAAGAAATAGCATATTTAGCACGCGAAAATGAGCTGGTATCTATTAATGACTTAGGAAGCGGTCAGCTTGTTGATTTTTCAAAATATGGCTTACCTTATGAACCGACGGTAAAAGAAGTATTGGATAGCGGTATTGATATTGTAACTTTCAGCGGTGATAAACTTCTTGGCGGTCCACAGGCGGGAATTATCGTAGGTAAAAAAGAATACATAGATAAAATGAAAAAAAATCAACTTACCAGAGCATTACGTGTGGATAAGATGACTTTGGCTGCTTTAGAAGCAACGTTAAAACTATACTTAGATGAGAAAGTAGCGTTGGAGCATATTCCGACACTGCATATGATCTCATTATCAAAAGAACGTTTATTCGGTAAGGCGGATGTATTAAAGACAAAATTAAGTGATTTAGATTTTATGATAACTATTGAGGAAGACAAGGCTGAAGTGGGTGGCGGAAGTTATCCGGCTAGTAGTTTAGAAAGTGTTGTAGTTAAATTAGAACATAAAAATTTAAGTTCAACTGAAATAGAAAGAAGACTATTAGAAGTTGAAATACCAATAATTACCAGAATAAAAGATAACAGTATTATTTTAGATATGAGAACATTAAGAACAAGAGAATTTGATTTGGTAAAAAACTCATTGGAGAAAATTACAAAATAATATTGTAAAAAGATTAATTTTCTGAATGTAAAATATCGATAGATTAAAAGGAAAAATTTACCGGATAATTTTTGTAAAAAAATATTTTTTTCTTAATATGCCTAATTAATTTTTCTGAACAATAACGCTAATCATTGACTTTTTTAAGCATTTACTATATAATTAATCAAGAGTTTTTTGTATTTTAAACGATAATACTTAAAAGTATTTTTGGAGGAAGAATAAATGTCACAAATTTTAAATAAAGAAGATGGAAAAGTAGTTATCTCTTTTTCAGCATCAAAAGAAGATTTTTCGAAAGGGTTAGATAGAGCGTTTGCCAAAGTTGTTAAGCGTGTTAACGCACCCGGCTTTAGAAAAGGGAAATTACCTAGACCGGTATTTAACAAAATGTATGGTGAAGAATCTTTATATCAAGATGCGGTTGATGCTATTTTACCGGCTGCATATACTAAAGCGTTAGAAGAATTGGAAGTTACACCGTTAGCAGTGCCTGACATTGATGTTAAAGAAATCAGTAAAGAAAATGGCATAACATTTGAAGCTGATGTAGTAGTGAAACCTGATGTAAAATTAGGTGTGTATAAAGAATTAAACATTGAAAAAGAAACTGTTATTATAACAGATGAAGATGTAGAACAAAGAATTAAAACTATTTTAGGTCGTGAAGCTGAATGGCAAATAAAAGAAGGTGAATCTAAAAAAGGTGATATAGTAGTAATCGACTTTAAAGGATTCGTTGGCGATGAAGCGTTTGAAGGCGGAGAAGCTAAAGGGTATGAATTAGAATTAGGTTCTGGTTCATTTATTCCGGGGTTTGAAGAACAATTAGAAGGAAAAGTTGCACCGGTAGATACGGAAGTGAATGTAACGTTCCCGGAAAATTATCAAGTAGCGGATTTAGCAGGAAAAGCTGCACGTTTTGAAGTGACTATTCATGATGTAAAAGAAAAAATTCTGCCGGAATTAACGGATGAGTTTGTAAAAGAATTTTCTAAAGAAGCGGCATCAACGGTTGCAGAATATAAAGACAAATTAAAAGAAGAACTTAAACTTGAAAAAGAAGAATTAACAGAAAAAACTCATTCTGATAAAATTATTACAACAGTTGTTGAAAATGCAACTGTCAATATACCTGAAAAATTAATAGAACAAGAGATTGAATCAATGTTCGAACAATTTACCGGTAATTTATCTCGTCAAGGGTTATCGTTTGACCTATACGAGCAACTTACCGGAAAAGCTACCGATTCGGTAAAAGAAGAAATGAAATCAGAAGCAGAGAATAAAATTAAAACATCATTTGTTTTAGGTGAAATAGCTGAAACGGAAAATGTTAAAGTATCGGAAGAAGAGATTGATTCAGAAGTAAAACAACTGGCTGAAATGTATTCTATGACTGATGAAGGTATTAGAAGTCGTATTAGTGTAGAAAGTTTGGTTTCAGAACTAACAGCTAAAAAAGTTATTGATTTCTTAAAAGAGAATAACAACCAATAATTAATAATTAGGTTATTCGGTAACAAATCCCTAAAGTTAGATAAGAGCATGTCTAGCTTTAGGGTTTTTTATAAAATTATTATATGAAGATAAAATAAAGATTTATAGATTAGAAAAGGAGAAAGGCTTGCAAATTTGCAAGCCTATATTATGAAAAAAATATTATTAACTGACTATCATTATATACTATCAACTTAAACTATAATTAAAATAAAAGAGAAAATTAAAGTTTACTAATTGTTTATTGTTAAATAGTAATAAATGTTGATAGAATGCTTATTCGTAATGATTCCTTAATTTGAAATTCTATTGACTATTAGACCATAAACATATAAAATTAAAGTAGAAACAAAAGTAATTTTTAGGAGGAACATTAAAATGGAAAAATGTCAATGTGAACACCACTGCCATTGCCATGATGCTGTAGAAAATTGTGAGTGCGGTAATTGTAAAGAAGGAACTTGTAATTGTGAAGAAAACTGCAAATGTGGTTGTCATAGTGCAAAAGAAGATTGCGAATGTGGTAACTGCAAAACAGGAGAATGTCATTGTAATGACCATGCGGCATAAGAAAAAAAGAAGACTGATTTTTATCGGTCTTCTTTTTTAATATATTGAACTACAAGGTACAAATATTAGTATATAACGAATAGATTACTTTTTTCTATTTTCAATTTAATAAATTTTAAAAATGCAATATATTTGCTCAGATATTATCACAATTTTGCCATAATATATTTAGAAGAGCAAACAATATATTATTTTTGCCTAAGTAATAAAAGAAATCCACTAAAATGTAAGCGGTTTATTACAAATAATTTATATGCGAAATGAATTTAATATTAATAATATATATATATTAATATTAAAAAATA
>NZ_KI271875.1 GCF_000469465.1 Gemella bergeri ATCC 700627
TTCTCATGCCCCGTATTTGACACAGAGCCTTTTTAATGAAATCATGATTTTTTAGTCGCTCTTATTTATGTATTTTATATTATTATTGTTATGGGTATATATAAAGTAAAAATATATTTTATCTCCATTATTTATATAAAATATAAGAATAGTATATAGTGAAAAAATGAAAATAAAATTTTCTTAATGTATTTCTTATTTTAAATTTTGATAATTATAAACAAGATAATTTAGTTATTAACACGATGAAAAATGAATTATAACTAAGATTATTTGATATTTATAATATAAAAATATTAATTAGTAAAAAAATAAACATTAGAAATCGTATTCAATGTTTGAAATGGCTAAAATACAAACATTTACAAACGTTATGTAAAGTGATATAATTTATGTTGTATACAAAGGTGTACACGTCATATTAAATTAATTTATAAATAAAGGAGGTACTAGGATGGTAGGAATTATCATCGCAAGTCACGGTGAATTTGCTGCTGGTATTAAGCAATCGGGAACTATGATTTTCGGAGAACAAGAAAAAGTAGAAACTGTTGTATTTATGCCAAATGAAGGCCCGGAAGACTTGCAAAGAAAACTTCAAGAAGCTATAAAAAAAGTAGATTCTGAAGAAATTCTTTTCCTTGTAGATTTATGGGGTGGAAGTCCATTTAATCAAGCAAATAAACTGTTTGAAGAAGCCCCGGAAAAAAGAGCTATCGTCGCAGGTCTTAACTTACCAATGTTAATTGAAGCATATGCAAGTAGATTTACAATGACAACTGCACATGAGATAGCCAAAGCTATCGCTCCGACAGCGATTGACGGTGTGAAAGTTCGCCCTGATGAACTTCAACCGAAACAAGAGCCGGTTAAACAACAATCAGTTGCACAAAGCACTATTCCGGAAGGTACGGTTTTAGGTGACGGCAAAATTAAATTTGTGTTGGCGCGTATCGATACACGTTTACTACACGGACAGGTAGCGACTAACTGGACAAAATCTACAAATCCTAACAGAATTATTATTGTATCAGATTCAGTATCAAAAGATGAATTGCGTAAAAAACTTATTGAGCAAGCAGCTCCTCCCGGAGTACGTGCTCACGTAATTCCATTAGATAAACTTGTTAAAGTGTATAATGATCCGCGTTTTGGAGATACTAAAGCGTTATTGTTATTTGAAACACCGCAAGATGCACTAACGGTTATTGAAAAAGGTGTAGAAATTCCTGAATTAAATATCGGTTCAATGGCACATTCTGTAGGAAAAGTTCAAGTTAATAATGTCTTATCATTAGATCAAGATGATGTAGATGTCTATAAAAAACTTCGTGATTTAGGTGTCAAATTTGATGTTCGTAAAGTATCAAACGATAGCCCAGCAGATTTATTCAAATTAATTGAAGCAAAATCAAACGAAGGTTTAAAATTATAATTTAATTATGTATTTATATTAGGAGGACACAATGGATTTTAATATTCTTTCAGTGATTTTAGTCCTTGTAGTTGCTTTTTTAGCGGGTATGGAAAGTATCTTAGATCAATTCCAATTCCATCAACCGATTGTTGCATGTTCGCTAATCGGTTTGGCTACAGGACATTTAACAGAATGTATCATTTTAGGTGGTGCATTACAATTACTAGCTCTGGGATGGGCTAATATCGGTGCAGCTGTTGCACCCGATGCAGCATTGGCATCAGTGGCATCAGCGATTATTTTTGTAAAAGCTGCTAATTTTTCTGCTGATGGACGTAACATTGCGATTGCAGCAGCTATCACATTAGCAACAGTAGGATTAGTATTAACAATGGCAGTTCGTACATTGGCGGTGGTAATAGTACACCGTGCTGACAGTGCGGCAGAAAACGGTAATTTTGCGGGAGTTCAATTCTGGCATTATGTAGCGTTATGTATGCAAGGATTACGTGTAGCAATTCCGGCAGGTTTACTAATGTTTATTCCGTCAGAAGCGGTTAAAAGCGGATTAGAAGCACTACCGGAATGGTTCTCAAAAGGTATGACTATCGGTGGTGGTATGGTAGTAGCAGTAGGTTTTGCTATGGTAATTAATCTAATGGCGACAAAAGAAGTATGGCCATTCTTCTTCTTAGGTTTTGCATTAGCACCGTTAAAAGAATTGACACTTATTGCGACAGGTATTATCGGATTATGTATCGCTATTGTTTACCTAAATCTTTCTAATAGAAAAGGTGGCGGTGGTGGATCTGCCTCGTCAGGTGATCCATTAGGTGATATATTAAATGATTATTAGTAGGAGGAACGAATAATGGAGAGAAAAGTTACATTAAGTAAAAAAGATCGTCGTAGCGTTATGTTGCGTTCTCAGTTCCTTCAAGGATCATGGAACTATGAACGTATGCAAAATGGTGGTTGGGCATTTGCTTTAATTCCGGCGCTTAAAAAATTATATCCGAATAAAGAAGATGCAACTCAAGCATTAAAACGTCATTTAGAATTTTTTAACACACACCCATATATTGCAGCACCTATCCTTGGGGTAACACTTGCTCTTGAGGAAGATCGTGCAAATGGTGCGGAAATTGATGATGCAGCTATCCAAGGTGTTAAGGTCGGAATGATGGGACCGTTAGCCGGTATTGGAGATCCTGTATTCTGGTTTACAGTTCGACCAATTCTAGGAGCTATTGCAGCGTCATTAGCTTTAGGTGGTTCTATTTTGGGACCTTTATTATTCTTTATCGCATGGAATGCTATACGTATAGGTTTCCTATGGTATACACAGGAATTTGGTTATAAAAAAGGTTCAGAAATTACTAGTGATCTATCAGGCGGTATCTTACAAAAAGTTACAAAAGGTGCATCAATTCTTGGTATGTTCGTAATGGGTATTTTAGTTCAACGTTGGACTAACATCAGCTTTCCGTTAGTAGTATCAAAAGTACCGTTAGATGATAAGGCATTTATTCACTTCCCTGGAGAAAAAGAACATATTACAGGTGGAGTACTTCAAGATATTATTACAAAAGTACAAAGTGGAGAATATTCTCTAACACCGGAGAAAGTAACAACATTACAAGATAACTTAAATCGACTTATTCCGGGCTTTGCGGCATTATTATTAACATTCGTATGTATGTGGCTGTTAAAACGTAAAGTAAGCCCAATCATAATAATCTTCGGATTATTTGCGTTAGGTATTTTAGCACACGTAGCCGGAGTAATGTAGAAATATTAAATATAAACCATTTATAATTAGAATTTTAAGTCTGATTATAAATGGTTTTATTATAGCAATCTACTATAAGAATTAATTAAAGATTTATAGGGTAAATAAATTTCAAAAATATGACTGTTATCTCTTGCAAATAATAAGAAAAATTGATATTATAACTAAATATATATAGCACATATAAAGGCAAGAATATGGCTTGCAAGTTTCTACCATCTGACCTTAAATTAGATGACTATGGGCATTTTTTTATATTATATTTATTTAATAACTTTAAATTGAATATATGAAAAACTAAAGAAAATTGCCTACTTTTATTTAAAGGGGCGATTTTTTATTTTAATATATTATTATTAAATTTTTGTAAAAAAAATTTTTCATAGGATATTATTTGTGTTACAAAAACTATAAGGAGATATTATTTTGAAAACATTTATTTTAAGTTTACAGCACGTACTTGCTATGTACGCAGGAGCCGTTATTGTTCCCATTATTGTAGCAGCGGGGTTAGGACTTTCTTCTGAACAGACAACATATTTAGTTTCTGTTGATATATTTATGTGTGGAGTTGCAACTTTTCTACAAGTTTATAAAGGTAAGTTTGTCGGTATTGGGTTACCGGTTGTTCTCGGCTGTACTTTTACAGCAGTAGCACCGATGATTTCTATTGGAAAAAATTTCGGACTTGCTACAATGTATGGAGCAATTTTTATTTCAGGATTGGTTGTTGTTCTTATATCACCGTTTTTTGCTAAAGTGGCTAAGTTGTTTCCGCCTGTAGTAACCGGTAGCGTAGTGACAATTATTGGAATTACTTTAGTTCCGGTAGCGATGAATTATATAGCCGGAGGACAGGGAGCAGCTGATTTTGGGAATCAAAAAAATATTCTATTGGCATTTGTAACATTGATTATTATTTTAGTAATTTATAAATTTACAACAGGATTTATTCATTCAATAGCTATTTTATTAGGTCTTGTAATAGGGACAGTGTTGGCAAATTTTATGGGAATGGTAAGTTTTGCAGAAGTAAGCCAAGCAGGATGGTTTCAACATCCTACACCGTTTAAATTTTCAGGTTTTGAATTTAAGAGCAGTGCCATTTTAACCTTTGTTATTGTTGGAATAGTAAGTATGATAGAATCTACGGGGGTATATTATGCACTTGGAAACATTTGTGATAAAAAAATTGGAGAGCAAGATTTAAGAAGCGGATATTTAGCAGAAGGATTAGCAGTAATGTTAGGTTCAACCGTCAACGCCTTTCCGTATACTACATACTCTCAAAATGTCGGACTTGTTCAAATTTCCGGAGTAAAGAGCAAAAAAGTAATGTATGTTATGGTGTTATTGTTATTAGTATTCGGTTCAATACCGAAAATTGGAGCATTAGCAACCATAGTGCCCCAGCCGGTTCTTGGTGGTGCGATGATTAGTATGTTCGGAATGGTACTTGCTTACGGGGTGAAAATGTTGGGGAGTACGGATTTTGCAAAACAAGAAAATTTAATGATTATTGCCTGTTCGGTAGGATTAGGATTAGGAGTTACGACAGTACCGACAGCTTTCGCCAAACTACCGGAGTTTATAAGAGTATTTACGGATAGTGGAATAGTATTGGGAACAATTGTCGCAATTATAATGAATCTAATATTTAATAGAAAAAGTAAAGTTAAAAATAAATAGGAAAGATTTATAATTGAAGCAGGGGTTATAAATTAATTATAGATAGGAAAAGAAGTTTAGCTATTTTTTAAAAAAATTGTTTTCTATATTGATAAATTTTATTTTAAGTTGTAAAATATATTTAACAATTTACAGAGATGATAGTAATGAATAAAGATATAAAAATACATATATTACATACTGGAAGAGTAATCGTTGATGAAGCACTACCGTTTTATAAAAAAAGTGAAAGTAAAATAGCGTGGACGGGGTTATTTCGCTCAAAAAAACATCAAATCTCTATTCCGGTTTCAGTTTACTTGATAGAACATCCAAGAGGATTAATTCTAATTGATACAGGATGGCATATTAATAATAGAACACATCAAATAAAAAATTTGTTATTTCAATATCCGGTAAATAAAGCAGATTTACCGTCCGGTCAAGCAGTTACCGAACAATTGGAAAAGTTAGGTTATAAATCTGAAGATTTGGATTATGTGTTATTAAGTCATTTACATTGTGATCATGCAGATGGTTTGAGATTAGTAAAAAATGCCAAAAAAATTATGGTAAGTGAAGAAGAGTGGCAAGCAGCAAATAGTAATAAAATAAAATATTTATCTCATGAATGGAAAGGTGTCAACATAGAAACATTTGAATTAGAAAAAACAGGAGCAGGTCCTTTCGGTAAATCATTTGATTTATTTGGTGACGGTTCAGTTGAGATGATTTGGATACCCGGCCATAGCAAGGGATTATGTGCAACAAAAGTTAAAAGTTTGAATGATGAACATTATGTATTATTGGCATCAGATGCCGGTTATGCGGCACGTTCATGGGAAGAAAACTTAACACCGGGTGTTGTCGAAAATAGAGAACAAGCACAAAAATCACTTGATTGGGTTAAAACTCATACAATAAATGAAAATTGTATTGAAGTATTAGCAAATCATGATGATAAAGTAGAACCGCATATCATACAGTTATAAAAATATAATAGTGCATAAGAATATTGTAAAAACAACTAATTATTAATTAATTTAGTAAAAAGATAATACTGTGAGCAAGATAATATTTTGCAGATGAAAAATATTATTGTAGATGAGATAGATTGGATAAAATTTATCTCATCTATTTTTTAATTATAAATAATTTTTTAAAAAATCGTAGCTAATTTCTAACTGTTTAACATCCAACTTTCAAAAGAACAGATATTTTCATCAGCAGAAATAAATGAAGTTAATTCTTGTTCAAACTCCTCAATCAGCTTTAAATTATTTACATTTGGATAGGGGTTTCTAATAATATAGCAAATCCGAGGAGGTGGTGGAGTTGTTAATGTAAAAAAAGTCAGATTAGGATTAGAACGCATGGCGCCGTTGATTACGGACATTGGTGCAACTCCCCAACTATCATCTTGAATGTATCGTTGAAGCATGGAACCGGTATTAATGATTAAGGCAGGGTGGCAAGATGGGTTGAAATGAAGATCGTGCCAACTTTTATAATCTAATCCCCAGTTTAGTAAAACTTCTTTTTCGGTAGGTAACTCACTACAGTTCATATTGTTATGATAAGGGCTATTTTTGCTGCAGATGAGATACATGAGTTCTCGATAAATAGGCTTACTAACAACATCAGGATAGTTAATTCTTGAAAAGACAAAACCTATGTCAGCAATGCGGTCTTCCACCAATGAATATATTTCAGAAGAATGGTGAGTTCTTATATTCAGACGAACATTTGGGTGTGTGGACATAAATTTTTTAAAAAATGATACGAAAGTATAGTTGTTCACTGCATCCACACTGGCAATTGTTAAAGTTTGTATATTTTCAATATCTTTTAAATGTTGGGTGTCCTTCCAAAGAGAAGCCCATTGACTTGCAATTGGAATGAATGAATGTCCATAATTTGTAAGTTCCACTCTCCTATGACCTTTATTTCGTATTAAAAGTTGTACTCCTAGTTCATTTTCAAGTTGTTGAAGTCTTGAAGAAACTGTTGATTGTGATACATACAAATACTTTGCAGCAGCCGAAATACTTCCGTAAGTAACAGTTGTTAGAAAAGTTTCTATTTGTTCATAAAACATTTTTATATTCTCCTTCGTTTTTGCATTTACTTTCATTTTCTAAATAACGGATTTATTGATATTTTATATCAAAAATATCTGTTTTACAAGTAATATATTATATGATATATTAAAATCATAGAAAAACAAAACTCAGAATACAGTACTGAACCCTGAAAATTATTATTAAAATTAAGGAGTTACCATTATGGAACAAAAACAATTAATCGCAGCTATAAAAAAAATGGATACAGCTAGTATTTCAGATGCAATGGATAAATTAGGGATTTCTTGTGGTTTATTAGGAATTCAAGCGGTTGTAAGTGGAAATAAAATCTGTGGAGAAGCATTTACAGTTCATTATATCCCCTGTGGATTAGAGAAAGGTAATGTAGGAGATTTTATTGATGATGTAGAACCTGGGCAGGTCGTAGTCATTGATAATGGCGGACGAACTTATTGCACCGTATGGGGAGATATTATGACTTATACAGCAAAAACAAAAGGAATTGAAGGAACCGTGATTGATGGTGTCTGTCGTGATGTTGCCGGTATTAAAGAATTAGATTATGGGGTTTATACAAAGGGTAAATATATGGTTACAGGAAAGGAACGTGTAACGGTTGATGCGGTGAATATTCCGATTGCTATTTCCGGAGTTCAAGTTCGCCCGGGAGATATTATTCTCGGAGATGATTCAGGTGTAGTAGTAATTCCAAAAGAACGAGCAGAAGAAGTTTTGGAAATTGCTAAACATATTGAAGAAGTAGAACAAAATATTATTGCTGAAGTAAAGAATGGTAGTACTTTGAAAGTAGCACGTGAAAGACTTGGCTATCATAATCTACAATCTAAGAATAAATAAAAGGAGGGATTTTTGTGGTAGCAACATCTTGTAAAAAAACGGCAGCAATTCTTTCGCTTTCTGCCATCATGTACACTGCATATTTTGGTCCGGGCTTTGCATCAGGAACACAGACGGTTTCTTATTTTAACAATAAAGGTTGGATTGGTATTTTTCTTGGTCCGGCATTAGCAGGGATATTATGCTTTGTTTTTAGTATTCTTCTCTTTGAAGTTAACCGAATCTATCAACCGATGTCATATAGAGAGGCTTACAACACTATTTACCGACCTAAAAGATTGCAACTCTTTTTCGGAACTTTTAAAGAAATTCAGGTTATTTCAGTTGTTCTGATCGCCTTATCAGCACAAATTTCCACAACAGCGATTCTATTAAATCAGATATTTGGCGTGCCAAGAATTATTGGAACTATTGGTTTTTGTATTCTAGTATTGCTGTTTGCACTTTTGGGGGCTGGAGTTCTTCGTAAAATGGGAGCTATATTTGGGACTGCTGTGTTATTAATTTGTGCAGGAGTAGCAATTATTTGTCTTGGAAATGCTATTCCACTTGCTAATAATTATTTAGAGAAACAAGTTTCCTATACATCTTATGGGTTTTCGGCACCACAAGCTTGGTTTTCAATGTTGACGATTGTTGTCTTTTTCATGAATGGCTATGATGCCTGTGTACCGGCATCACGAGGTGTTCTAAAAACGAGAAAGGATGTTATCCTACAATCTACTGTAACTGCAGTGCTATGTGCAGGTTCTACTATGATTTTTACTTATATCTTTTCTGCAGGGATGCCGGATATTATGAAAGAGGATATTCCAACACTTTGGGCAATTGACACACTTTCAAACTCTGGAAATTTTTCTAAAGTTTTATATGCTATATTTGCTATTGGTGCTATGGTTTCAAGCTCGGTTGCCTTTATATTTACGGTTTGCAATCGTTTTGAACCATTGCTTGAAAAGAAATGGAAAGCTAGTAGTATTTCAGTACGAAAATTTTTAATTGCTATAATTTTTGTATTGATTTGTACATTTGGATCAAGTCTAGGCCTGATTAATATTATCAAATATGGTTATGGCGGATTTACAATGATAGTAGGACCTGTTATGCTGATACCATTAATTGTGAGTGTTCTATATAGACTGTGGAGAGATAAAAAAGACGGAATTCTTGATGAAAATTGCACATTAATTACAAAAACTTCAGAAAGGTAGGGAAAGTATGTATTTAACAGAGAAAGTAAGAAAAGAATTTTTAAAGTTACCGACAGGAAATATTGCAGATAATAATAATTTAGTTCCCAATCAGGGGGTTATGGATACAGTGATTAAACCTGTGGATTCTAAAATGAAAATGATTGGGAGAGCTTTTACAGCCAAATGCTTTCCAGGAGATAATTTAGCGCTTCATCAGGCAATTTATGCAGCAAAACCGGGAGATGTTTTGATTTTAGATCTTCATGGATATATCAACGCAGGACATTTTGGAGATATTATGGCAACAGCGTGCAAACTCCACGGACTTGCCGGGGTTGTTATTGATGGTAGTTGTCGAGATGCTGAAGATATAAAAAAACTTGGGTTTCCTGTCTTTTCAAGAGGATTTAACCCATCAGGTACGGTAAAAGAAAGTCTAGCTCAGTTGGATGTACCGGTTCGCTGTGGAGGTATTCAGATTAAACCGGGAGATATTATAGTCGGTGATTGCGACGGTGTTGTCGTCATTCCTAAAGAATATGAAGATAAAGTATTTGAAAAAGCTTTGGCTAAATTTAATCATGAAGTAGAAGTCATTAAGAAGTTGGAACAAGGAAAAACAACTTTGGAAATATATGGATTTGATAAAATTATTAAAGAAAAAAGTACTTTAGAGACTGTATAGTAAAAATTTGAGAAGAAATATTCTTCTCAGAAATTTGGTGAGTTTGTAGAAAAAATTCATTACAAGTTTTGAAGAAAAACATTGACATACTTTGATTAATTAAGTATTTATTATTGAGATCAAAGTAACATTTTACTTAAAAAGAGAAAAGGTAATAAGGGTTTAAACTTAACAAAAACTAAGCAATCATTCAATATACGAGTGATTGCTTTTTACTTATATAACATATAATGATACTAATTGAACTTAATTGTTAAATTATTCCCCTTTTTTAGGTTTTACTCTTAAAAAGGAAAATTGTCAAATTTATGTTATAATAAAAATAGTATAATAAAGGGGAACTGGTGATGAATTTAACACAGTATAAGTATTTATTATTTGATTTAGATGATACATTATTAGATTTTAAGAAAGCTGAAAGAAGAGCATTTAAAAAATTATTGTCAAACCACAATGTAGAATATAGTGATGATTTATTTGAAAAATATATTACAATAAATAAGTCATTGTGGAGAAAACTTGAATTAGGACAGCTTAGCAGTAAAGATGTAACTAAGGGGCGTTTTAAACATTTTTTTAGTTTATTAAATAAAGAAGTTAATGATGAGAATTATGATAAGGAGTATAGAGTTTACCTAGCAGAAGGGAATCAATTATTTAAAGGGGTACCGGAGCTTTTAAAAAAATTAGTACAAACTCATAAACTTTATATCGCTACTAATGGTGTAGCGGCAACTCAACGCACCCGATTTAAAAATAATAAACTAGATGAATATTTTGATTATATATTTATTTCAGAAGAATTAGGGTATAAAAAACCTGATAAAGAATTTTTTGAAAAAGTATTTGAAGTAATCGGAAGTGAAAATAAAAGTGAAGTATTGATGATAGGCGATAATCTAATGTCTGATATATTAGGTGGAAATAATTTTGGAATAGATACCTGTTGGATAAACGCAGAAGATATAGAAAATATTACAGATATAATTCCAACTTATAAAATAAAGAGTGTAATGGAGTTAATAAGATAAAAATTATTATAAAAAAATATAATTCAATAGAAAATATGAAAGGTACTTGATTGCACTCCTAATGATGAGATTAGTTTTGATGATGATTATGGAAAGGAAGAAGATGAGAAAAATTAAATTAAAAGACGAAAGTGCAATGAATGAACTTTATAATGAAATAAATATTATAGTTGCTTATTCGGGTAATTATATCGTGAGGATATAAATTAGAATTGTAGAGGTTAGGCATGAATAAAAAATTGGAGGAAATGAGCTTAAAAGAACTTTGGAAACTGTTTCCGATATTTTTAGTTGAACATAATAAAGAGTGGATAAATTGGTATGAAGAAGAAAGGAAATTGATATTATCAGCAGTGCCGAGTAAAAGTATAAAAAGAATATCTCATATAGGTAGTACAGCTATATTAGGAATAGCGGCAAAAAATATTGTAGATATATTGGTTGAAGTAAACGATAAGGCGGATTTAGATATTGTTAAAAATATTTTCATAAATAATGGTTGGCTCTGTATGAATATGACTGAAACCCGCATTACATTAAATAAAGGGTACACAGAACAAGGATTTGCAGAAAAAGTATTCCATCTTCATATTAGAATTGTCGGAGATAATGATGAATTATATTTTAGAGATTATTTGAATGAGCATAAGGAAATAGGAAAAGAATATGAAATCTTAAAACTATCACTTTGGAAAAAGTTTGAACATGATAGAGATGGATATACCGAAGCAAAAACAGATTTTATAAAAAAATATACAAACTTAGCAAAAAATTTATATGGAAAAAGATATTAACCAAATTAGAAGTTGTGGAGGAACAAATGGATATAAAAATAAGAGAAGTTGTAGATAAAACGGAAAAGGAAGAGGTATCAAGAGAAGTATTATATGACCTTCCGGAATGGTTTGGTATGCCGGAAAGTACGGAAGAGTATATTCGTGATTCACAGGACAAGCCTTTTCTCGCTTGCTATATAAATGATGAGCCCGTTGGTTTTGTTGTACTAAACGCAACCAGCAAGGATTGTGCAGATATTTTTGTAATGGGCATAAAAAAGGAATTCCATCGAATGGGTATTGGATCAGTGCTTAATGAAGCATACGAAGTTATGGCAAGGAAGTTGGGGCATACATACTCACAGGTAAAAACAGTACAAATGGGACACTACAAAGAATATGATATCACCAATAATTTTTATATAGCGATGGGATATAAAGAATTGGAATGTTTCCCAACTTTATGGGATGAATGGAATCCGTGCCAAATATATATTAAATATCTTGGAGCGTAACAAATCCCGGTTTGTAGGGATAGGAAGATTAGAAGTTGTCCAAAATATTCGGATAGCCTCATTGCATAGAAATGACAAACAGCCTATCAGGTTTTATGTTAAATAGAGAGGATAGAGAAAAAAGCTAAGCAGTACAAAGTTGTTTAGCTTTTTTGGCTCTGTGTAAAATGCGGGGTAGAGAAAAATAAGAATAAAATGCTAAGCAACAATGGTGTCGCTTGATATTTTTCAAATCACCCTTAAAAGTAATATTATTTTAAATCCATCCTTCTTCAGTTGCCTTTTTTACAGCCTCCGTTCTATTTTTACAATTTAGTTTTGCCAAGATATTAGAAATATAATTTCTGGTAGTACCTTCCGATAAAAATAAATTGGTAGCAATTTCCTTATTTGATAAACCTTCTTTAATATTTTTTAATAAAATAATTTCTTGACTTGATAATGGATTATGGTTTGAAAAAATATTTTCCATAAGTTCAGGAGAGTACTCTTTTTTACCTATTAGAACATTATGTACAGTTTGCATAAGTTCTTCTATAGAGCGATCTTTAAGAACATAGGCATCAACATTATTTTTAACAGCACGTTCAAAATAACCGCTACGTTTGAAGGTGGTTACTATAATAACTTTGGTGGGAATATTATTTTTTTTAATCCATTCCAGCACGTCTAAACCTGTCATTTCCGGCATTTCAATATCTAAAATTGCAGCATCAATATTATTATTTTTTAAGTGACTTAGAGCCTCTTTTCCATTTCCGGCTTGAACAACACTTTCTATGTCTTCTTCCATTAATAATAATTTTGTCATAGCATCTCTTAACATACTCTGATCTTCAGCAATAAGTAATTTCATAAAAAATCCCCCTATTATTTTATAATTTTTTCGGTATAATTACTTGAATTTTTGTTGGATTATTTTTTGATATAATAGTAATAGTTCCATTTACTATTTTGATTCTTTCATAAATAGATTTTAGTTCATTTCCGGTTATTTCTTTAAAACCGACTCCATTATCTGTTGAAATAATGGTTATATCATTTTCTTTTTCATTAAGAATTAATGAGCAGTTGTCAGCATTGCTATGTTTAATAATATTATTTATCAACTCTTTTAAAATCATAGTAGTGGTGGTAGTGGTCCAACCGCTAAGTTCTTTGGTATAAATATTATTTTCTATTTCACATTTAATCTCTGCCAATGAAGTAATATCTTCAATAATTTTTAATTCTTCATTTATTGTTCGATATTTTAAATTGTTAATAATAGAACGAGTTTCGTGCATAGATTTCGTACTGATTTCTATAATTTCACGAAGCTCATTTTGTGCTTCTTCTAATTTATTTTTTATTAAAAGTTTTTCTGCAAGTTCGGCTTTAAGTTTTAGCATAACAAAAACATGGCCTATACTATCATGTAAATCACGACTTATTCTATTTCTTTCATTTTCTGCTAATAAAATATTAATATGCTCGTTGTGTTTTCTGTGTTCTTCCTTAAGTTTTTTATCAAAATATGCTTTGCGTTGGAAAATAAAAGTGGCTAAGCACAAAACGTAAAAACAAGACATAATAAATTTTTCAGGAATACGGTAGTTTCCAAAAAGAATAGCTATTATTAAAAAGTTCAATATAGTAAAGAAGCTCGTAATTCTATATGAACGAAATGAAATATCTTTAAAATGCCAGACTATTAGATTACTAAGATAAAATGAAAATAGCATATTCATAGGATGAATCCAAATTGTCATATAGATAATATAACAAGATAGATAAAACCAAAGAATAAAACTAATGTACTTGTTATCTGCATAAATCATGGAGATATAACAAATTATAGCTGGTAATGTAAGAAATAACGTATATTTTGGATAACTTCCATCTAATACATATGTAATAGGAAAGGCGAAAAATATTAACGAAATATAAAAAGGGAAATTAGCCAACTTTTTAATTAAGTTTTTCATAGAAAACTCCTTCTACTATATTTTGATGTTGCTAAAGTGAATTTAAAAAACTTTATTTACATTTTAGCATAAAAGATAAAGTGTGTGAATAAACTAGATAATTATTCACACACTTTAAACAATTATTTAATTTCCATTTTTCTTTTAATAACTAAAGTAAGAATAATAAAACCGATACCATAGGCTAATAGAATACCAAGGGAATTAAAAGAAAATATATCTTCTTTTATATATTTATTGACAAAGTTTAATAAATGATAGGTTGGAGTTACTTTTGAAATATTTTGCAACCATTCCGGGAAAAGATAGGTAGGCCACCATAAACCGCCTAGCATTGCTAAACCTAAATATAAAATATTAGACAAAAGACTTAATTTTTCCGTAGATTGAATTAAACTAAGAATAAGACCTATTCCTAAGAAAGTTGTACTACCTATAACCATTAAAATTCCTGCCATTATCCACTCTTTAGCACTCATATTAACATCACGTAAGAAATGCCCCACCGTAAAGACAACAATAACTGCTATAATAAAAGTTACTAAAAGACGGGTAAAACGAGCAAAATAGTATTCAACTAATTTAATTGGAGAGTTATTAATAATACTTAGGTAACTATTGGTTTCATCTTCTCTAATAGATAGCGGTAAAGAAAATAAAGCGAAGCTGATACTGCTAAATGCTGTCATAGAAATAAGCATATCTTTAATGACACGAGTTTGAACACTCGGATCATCGAATTGTTGCATTCCCGAAAACAGTATAAAGAATATAACCGGAAATCCGAGACCCATTGTGAAATTTGATATGTTTCGTTTAGTAAGAATAAATTCCATTTTTAATAATGTTAAAAAATTTTTCATAATAATAACTCCTTAATTTTCTTTAGTAGTAGTAAAAATACTATCTAACAAAGTTCTATTTTGTACTTCCAAATCTTTAAAAGTACAACCGTTTCTTTCCAGCAATTTCCAGATGTTATCTGCATCTTTAGTAAGGAAACTAAAACTATCCAGTTTAACTTCTAAACTGTATATATTTTCACAATTTTTTAATAAGTCAAAATATTTAACAGGAAGGGTAAATAGTTTTTCCACTTCTTCAGCACGCATGGCGTGAGGTGTGGTATCACGTATTAATTCTCCTTTATGAAGAACCAGTATTCTGTCTGCTGTATGTTCGACTTCTTCAATATAATGGGAAGAGTAGATAATCGTTGCTCCTTGTTTTTTTAAATCATTAACGATTTCCCAAAAGCGAACACGTGTAGAAGTATCCATGCCGGCTGTCGGTTCGTCTAGGAAAATTATTTTAGGTTTTCCAATTAAGGTTAATACAAAAGACAATAATCTTCTTTGTCCTCCGGATAATTTTGATGCAAGACTTTCTTTTTGGTTATCATCAAAGCAAAGAATTTTGTCTATTTCTTCTATATTAAGATGTTCAGGATAAATACTTTGAACAAAGTTAATTAATTCTTTCACTTTTAATCTATTGGGAATTTTATTCTCTTGTCTTAGCACATTAACATATCTTTTTAATTCCAAATTTGTAGGTTTTAGACCGTTAATCGTAATGTTACCAGAATTGATAAATTTGTTACCCAAAAGACAGTTCATTAATGTGGTTTTACCCGCTCCGTTAGGACCTATTAACGCTAGACAATCACCCTCATAAACATCAAATGAAATATCTTTTAGAATATCATTAGATTTAATGGTTTTAGTTATATTTTTTACTGAAATAATTTTTTTATTATTCATTTTTATTACCTCTTGTCATTTTGTAGTTACATTATATCATAAAAAATATATAATTTTTCAGTAGGAGAAGTCATATAAAAATATGACAAATGTAATATATTAATAGCTTAACTTTAAAATGTATGCCGAATTTTTATTAGTAATCAATTTTTTAAGTTATCTAACGTCAAAAAAGTACAATTTAATTCTAAGTTGGAAACAATTTTTCTCGCAATAGTTTCGACAGGAAGAGGATAAACATTTTTGAAGAATTTAATTCCTAAAGTTGAAAAAATTTTAATAGGTATGACATTTAGATAAGAAGACAATCGGTTTTTTCCATACATTAAACCGGGTTTTACGATAAGATAATCTAACCCGGAATTAATAATAAGTTTCTCTGCTTCCAGTTTACTGTTTAAATAACTTTTAAAGCCGCCTTGAGCAGATATAAAAACTAATTTTTTAATATTGGATTTTTTACAAAGTTCAATAGATTTCTTGACGCTTAATGTATTTATTTTGCTATACTGATTTTTATTTTTTATAGTACCTATAAGATGGATAGCAATATCAAAATTATAGTTTTTGAGATTAAGAGTGTTGCCGGAAAAAATATTAGCACATATCCAAGGAAGTTCGGTATTATTTGCAGTACGTGAGAGATAAGAAACAGAATGACCATGTTTTATTAACTAACAACTTAGGGATTTTCCGACAAAACCGCTACCACCGATTAAAAGTATATTCATAAGCAAATACCTCGTGAAAATATTAATTATATTTCAAGTTCATTTTATAAAATAGTAACATAGTAGAAGATAAAAGTAAAAGATTGTGAAAGGTATGGAGGTTGTAGTTATGAAAATAGGATTAGTTTTAGAGGGTGGAGGCATGAGAGGTCTTTACACTGCAGGGGTATTGGACGTATTTTTAGAGAGTAATGTAAAAGTAACTGATGTTGTTGGTGTTTCGGCAGGAACATTGTTTGGTGTCAATTTTGTTTCAAAGCAAAAAGGGCGAGCATGGCGATATAATAAAAAATATGTTAATGATAAAAGATATATGAGTGTATTAAGTCTGCTAAAAACCGGAAATTTGATAAATAAAGATTTTACCTACTATAAGATTCCGTTTCAATTAGATGAATTTGATAATAGAACTTTTAAAAATTCAGAAATTAATTTTTTTGCAACAGTTACCAATATAGAAACAGGAGAAGCGGAATATATTAAAATCAGTGATGTTTTTAACCAAATGGAAATATTAAGGGCTACATCTGCATTGCCATTTGTTTCAGAGATAATAGAAGAAAATGGGAAAAAATATTTAGACGGAGGGATAGCGGACAGTATTCCGGTAGAATTTTTCAAAAAACAAAATTTTGATAAAATAATAGTTATTTTAACAAGATCAGTAGATTATCGTAAGAAACAGAGTAACAGTTTATTGTATAGATTGTTTTACGGTAAGTATCCAAGATTAGTAGATAAATTGGAAAACAGATATAAAAACTATAACAATACTGTAGAAAAGATAATAGAACTGGAAAAAAATAATGAAATATTTGTCATAAGACCGAGTAAAGCTATTACAATAAAGAGATTGGAAAAAGATATAAATAAACTTCAACATATTTATGAACTGGGTAAAAAAGACGGACATGATATAATTGGAAAATTGAAAAAATATCTGGCAGAATAAATAGGATACTGCATATGAAAAATCTATAATAAAATTATAAAAATAATAAGAGGGTGAAAAGATGAGTAATATAAAAGAAATATATTTAGCAGGTGGTTGTTTTTGGGGAGTAGAAGAATATTTTTCAAGATTAGACGGTGTGGTAGAAACAACCGTTGGATACGCTAATGGAAATTCAGAAGTAGCAGAATATAAATTGTTAAAACAAACTAATCACGCTGAAACTATTTGTATTAAATATGATATTGATAAAATTAGTTTAAGAGAAATTTTATTACATTATTTTAGAATAATAGATCCGTTAAGTGTTAATAAACAAGGAAACGATATAGGAACACAGTATCGTACGGGTATTTACTATACCGATGAAGAAGATTTAAAAGAAATAGAGAAGATATATAAAGAAAAAGAAGACGAATATCATCAAGCATTGGCAGTAGAATTGGAAGTTTTAAAACATTATATAAAAGCGGAAGAGTACCATCAAGACTATTTGAAAAAAAATCCGAACGGTTATTGTCATATAAATCCGAACTTAGCGTTTGAACCATTAGTAGATAAAACTAAGTATAATAAAAAAGAAAAAGAACTTTTAAAGAAAGAATTAACACAAGAACAATATGCCGTAACTATGGAAAATTCAACAGAAAGTCCTTATACAGGGGAATATTGGGATAAATTTGAAGAAGGAATTTATGTTGATATTACAACAGGAGAACCTCTTTTTTCTTCAGAAGATAAATTTCATTCCGGTTGTGGGTGGCCGAGTTTTTCTAAGCCGTTTAGTGCAGATGTTGCAAAGTATTATAAAGACAATTCTCATCTAATGGAAAGGATAGAAGTTAGAAGCAGAGTAGGTGACTCACATTTGGGACATGTATTTACCGATGGGCCAAAGGAATTGGGAGGATTGAGATATTGCATTAATAGTGCAGCATTAAAATTTATTAAAAAAGAAGATATGGAAGAAGCAGGCTATGTAGATTTAATACCATATATTAATAGAAGACATTCTAAGTAATAACGATTATCATTTAGTGTAGAGAAGAATTTGTTTTTAGATATTTTTTAACTAAAAAAGGAATTGTTTTCGAGATTTTATCATTAAAAAAGTGAAACAGTATAATAACAGTTATAAAAAAATGATAAATTTTCAATCAATAATTGTAATATTAATTATTTACGTTTTCTTTACTATTTCATTTGTTTTCTATTTAATTTCATAATATTTAATATAAATATTTTATCATATAACAGGTAAAAAATTGTAACAGAGAAGCGGTGTAGTATAACTGGAGTTCACAGTTTATACACAATTTCAAAAAAAATAATGTTGTATTATCCATATAGTTGATGTAAACTAAAAGTGTAACAAATAGTTTAATTATAAATTTATTTATCACACATTTATTATAAAATTTTAAGGAGTGAAATATATATGACAACAATTGCAGAAAAAAAAGCTTTCGTTGGTGGTAAATGGCAAACAGAAATAGATTTAGTGGATTTTATTAAATCTAACTATACAGAATACAGAGGAGATGCTTCATTCTTAGCTGGTCCTACTGAAGCTACTAAAACTTTAGTAGAAAAATTCAATGATTTGATGCGTCAAGAACGTATTGCTGGTGGAACATTAGACATGGATACTAGTATTCCTTCAACAATCCTTTCACATGGACCTGGATATATAGAAAAAGACTTAGAAAAAATAGTAGGATTACAAACTGATAAACCGTTAAAACGTGCTTTAATGACATTTGGCGGTATCAACATGGCGGTTAACAGCTGTAAAGCATATGGTTATGAAGTAGATAAAGAAGTTATTAAAATCTTTACTGACTACCGTAAAACACACAACCAAGGTGTATTTGATGCGTACACTCCAGAAATGCGTTTAGTAAGAAAATCTGGTGTTATTACCGGACTTCCTGATGCTTATGGTCGTGGACGTATCATCGGTGACTATCGTCGTGTTGCTTTATATGGTGTTGATCAATTAATCGAATGGAAAAAAGAAGATTTAACAAAAATCGGTGCTGACGGAGTAATGACTGAACATGTTATCCGTGATCGTGAAGAAGTAAGTGATCAAATTCGTGCTTTAGGCGAATTAAAAGGATTAGCTAACATTTACGGATTTGATATTTCAAAACCGGCAACAAATGCTCAAGAAGCAGTTCAATGGTTATACTTCGGATATTTAGCAGCTATTAAACAACAAAACGGTGCTGCGATGAGTATCGGTAACATTGCTACATTCTTAGATATTTATATTGAAAGAGATCTACAAGACGGAACACTTACTGAAGAAGGTGCTCAAGAGTTAATTGACCATTTAGTTCTTAAATTACGTTGCGTTAAATTCGCTCGTACTCCAGAATACAACCAATTATTCTCTGGAGATCCAATCTGGGCTACTTTAATCGTAGGTGAAATGTTGGATGCTGAAAGATCATTAGTAACAAAAACTGACTTCCGTTTCATCCATACATTAGATAATATGGGTAACTCTCCAGAACCAAACTTGACTATTCTTTGGTCTAGTAAATTACCAACCGGATTTAAAGAATTCTGTGCTGAATCTTCAATCAACCACAGTGCTATTCAATATGAAAGTGATGAATTATTAGCGGACTTCCTAGGAACTTGTGATAAATCTATCGCTTGTTGTGTAAGTGGTATGACTACAGGTAAAGATATGCAATTCTTCGGTGCTCGTGCTAACTTAGCAAAAGCATTATTATACACAATCAATGGTGGTCGTGATGAAAAACTTGGAATCCAAGTAGGACCAAAAACAGAACCACTACGTGGTGTACTAAACTACGACGAAGTATGGGAAAAATTCGGTGGATTTATGGATTGGTTATGTAAATTATACATCAACACATTAAACGTAATTCACTACATGCATGATAAATATTCTTATGAAAGTTTAGAAATGGCATTACACGATACTAATGTTAGACGTTTCATGGCAACTGGTATTGCAGGGTTCTCAGTAGCAGTAGACAGTTTATCAGCTATTAAATATGCTAAAGTAACTCCAATTGAAGATGAAACAGGATTAGCAGTTGATTACAAAATTGAAGGTGAATTCCCAACATTCGGTAACAACGATGATCGTGCTGATGACATAGCAGTTGAGTTATTGAAAACATTTATGACTAAATTGAAAAAACACCCAACTTACCGTGCAGATGAAACTACAACATCTATCTTAACAATTACTTCTAACGTAGTTTACGGTAAAAAAACCGGTAACACTCCAGATGGACGTCGTGCAGGAGAACCGTTCTCACCAGGTGCTAACCCAATGAACGGACGTGACCAAAGTGGTGCGTTAGCTTGCTTAAGTTCAGTAGCTAAATTACCATATGAATACAGCCGTGATGGAATCAGCTTAACAGCGGCATTCACTCCAAATTCATTAGGTAAAACAAAACAAGACCAAATCAAAAACTTAACAGCAATGATGGACGGATACTTCAAAAAAGGTGGTTACCACTTAAATACTAACGTATTTAACAAAGAAACTTTACTTAAAGTTATTGAATCACCAGAAGATTATCCAAACTTCACAATTCGTGTATCAGGATATGCTGTACGTTTAATCAGCTTAACTCCGGAACAACAACGTGACGTATTAAGTCGTACAATGCACCAATTCATGTAATAAAAGTAAAAAAGACAGGAAAGGTAGGGGGCTTTTAGCCCCCACTTTTTTATGTTACAAATAAACAAATAGATTTACATATAATTATAAGATAATATATAATGATTATATGAATAAAATATTAGTAAAGGAGGAGGCAAACTATGAAATTGACAAATTTAGCACCAGTAGAAGAAACTAATGAGTTAACGGCTAATATACATTCTGTTGAGTCGTTCGGTAACGTTGATGGGCCGGGGATTAGATATGTAGTATTTTTCCAAGGTTGTATGTTAAGATGTAAATATTGCCATAATCCGGATACTTGGAGAATGCATAATCCAGATGCAAAAGTGGTTACAGTGAGCCAATTAACCAAAGAGATAGTTAAATATCGTGATTTTTTTGAAGCCAGTAATGGAGGCGGAGTAACCGTTAGTGGAGGAGAATCATTATTACAAATAGATTTTATATTGGAGTTATTTAGAAAATTAAAAGAGTTAGGTATTAATACTTGTGTTGATACCTGTGGTGGATTTTACGTAAATGCTCCAAGTATGAACAAAAAAGTCTTAGAACTAATATCTCTTACTGATTTATTTTTATTAGATATAAAGCATATTGATGATGAACATCATATAAAATTAACAAAAAGAACAAACAAAAATATACTTCAATTTGCTGAATTTCTTAGCGATAATGGAGCAAAAATGTGGATAAGACATGTTCTTGTACCTAAATGGACAGATGATGATTACTATTTACAAAAATTACGTGAATATATTGATACATTGCACGGTGTAGAACGTGTTGAGGTATTACCTTATCATGATATGGCGAAGTTTAAATATAAAGAACTTGGAATAAAATATGAATTAGATGATATTAATCCACCAACAAAAGATAGAATAGAAAATGCTATAAACATTCTCGGAGCAAGAAATGATGTTAGTTAAAATTATTTTTTGATAATGGATATCATTTGACAAACATAATTAATTTTGATATACTGACGGTGCAATATAAATACTTATCAAGAGTGAGTGAGGGATGAGGCCCGATGAACTCCGGCAACCTAGTCGATTGATTAAGGTGCTTTCCTTAGCAAAGTTAACTTTGAACGATGAGATATGAAAACCCCTCGTTTCAAGGCGAGGGGTTATTTTTATTATAAGGATAAATGAGATAGTTTTATATTAGTATCAGAAATAAAATATTTAGGAGATTAAAAAATGAGTAAAACATATTTATTTACATCAGAATCAGTAACAGAAGGACATCCGGATAAAATTGCAGATCAAATATCTGACGCAATTTTAGATGAGATTTTAAAACAAGATCCATACGGAAGAGTGGCGTGTGAAACTTGTGTTAATACCGGTTTAGCAGTTCTTGTTGGGGAAATATCAACAACGGCTAATATAGATTTCCAACAAATAGTAAGGAATACTATAAATGAAATAGGATATAATGATCCGAGAAATGGCTATTCAGGGGATCATATTTCGGTTCTTATAGGACTTGATAAACAATCTCCTGATATTGCACTTGGGGTTGATAATTCTTTAGAAACTAAAGAGTCATCTGAAGTAAAAGAGGTAGGAGCAGGAGATCAAGGTTTAATGTTCGGTTTTGCGACTAATGAAACAGATTCTTATATGCCATTACCTATTTATCTAAGTCATAAATTGTCAAAACAATTAGCAGATGTTAGAAAAGATGGAACTTTATCTTATTTAGGACCTGACGGGAAAGTTCAAGTTACAGTAGAATATGATATTAATCATAAAGTAAAAAGAATTGATACTATAGTAGTATCGGCTCAGCATGATAAAGAAATATCTCAAAAACAAATTCATGCTGATATTAAAAAATATGTAGTAGAACCATGTTTAGATAGAGAATTGTTAGATGAGAATACGAAATATTTTATTAATCCAACAGGGCGTTTTGTAATAGGCGGGCCAGTAGGAGATGCCGGCTTAACAGGAAGAAAAATAATTGTCGACACATATGGTGGTTTTTCTCGACATGGTGGAGGTGCATTTAGTGGGAAAGATGCAACTAAAGTTGATCGTTCCGGAGCATATATGGCACGTTATATTGCTAAAAATATTGTCGCAAGCGGAGTTTGTGATAAAATTGAAGTGCAATTAGCATACGCTATTGGTGTTGCTAATCCGGTATCAATTTTCGTAGAAACATTTGGAACTTCAAAAGTAGATGAGGGAGAGATTGTTAAAACTATAAAAAAAGAATTTAAGTTAACACCAAACGGTATAATTGAGACATTAGATTTAAGAAGACCTATTTTTAAAAAAACTGCCGCTTATGGTCACTTTGGGCGTGATGATGAAGACTTTACTTGGGAAAGATTGGACAGAGTAGAGGAATTTAAAAAATTATTAAAATAGAAATAAAAGTTGGAGGCGACTCAAAAATCGTGATTTTGTTAAAAATTGATTTTGTAGAGTCGCCTCTGCACAGTTCATTAAATTTTGGAAAAGTATTTAAAGCGAATTACCGGATTAATTAATACTGCGGACAACTACTAATAAACAAATTCTATTAAAGTTTTTAGCTTTTAATTCAACTCCGGTTCTTAATTTTACTTAAGTAGTTAATATTTGTAATAATATAGTTGCATATTGTTTGAAAAAACGGTTATTATGATGTTTAATATATATAAGGATATATTAAGAAAGTTGGAGATAGACATGAATTTATACAATCAAATAGGAGAAAGAAATATTGATCTGTTAGTAAGTTATATGTATGATGATATTATTCCAAATGATGATAGAATTAATGTTTTATTTTCTAATGGTTTTGATAGAATAAAGGAGGAACAAAAAAAATTTTTCAGGTTATTTCTTGGTGAACCGGGACATTCTATTTTTAATACACCGAATTTAAAAAAAAAGCATATAAATTTGCCTATATCAATAAATGAAGCGAAGTATTGGTTTGAGGATTTTGAAATTGCATTGAACAGATTAGAGATAGATCCGGCAATAAAAAAATTTTTAAGTCAAAAAGTTAATGCACTTACAGTTCAAATGATAAATACTATAAAATAAAAAAACTGAAATTTAGAGAATTATTATGTTATAGATCTAAATTTCAGTTTTTTATTATGCAACATTTTCTTCTTCATCCACTTTAGTGAATATCTCTTTAAGCATCTCAGGACTGGCAGCCGTAATAAATTTAATAGAAGATTTTATATTGTATAAAAATGCTTCATCTTTATGAATTCTATGTGCTGAAATAGCACCTTGAATACTGGTGAAAAGCCATTCGCTAATAGGATTACATAATTCCTCTGCGATATTTTTATCAAAAAGAGCATCGGCAAGAAGTAATCTCCAATTTTCAAGTATGTCACTACATTTTTCAGCAATTACAGGTGAAAGTTCCGCAGTTTCTAATGCTAATAATGTTAAAGAAAAACCACTTCGTTTACATGCTTTACCTTTTGAAATAAATAAATCAAAAATTGCAGTTAAATATTCTTCCAAAGTTTTTTCTTTTGGAGAAATAGTCTTAAATTCCTTTTTAACATTACAACTTATTTTATCCAAAGCTTCTAAGTAGATTTCATCCTTTCCTTTTGGAAAATAGTAATATACACTTCCTTTAGGGGCTTTTGCCTTTTTAATTATATCCTGAACACTTGTCAGAGAGTAGCCCTTAGTTCAAACGTTTTGGACAGTGGTTAATATAATGTTTTCTTTAACTTTATTATTAAGTGTCATGTCGTTTCCCTCCCTCATACACCAATCTGTATTCTTATTATACAATATTTATATATCAAAAATCAATAATATATAATAATTTATTTTAAAAAATATAATTTGTAGAATTGCTAAATTAAAAGTGATGAGAACGGTTTACTTTTTAAAAAAATAAAAAATAAAATATAAAAAATAAAAAATAAATCATCATTAAAAAAGAAAATACACTTAAATATAATTTTTATGAGTTACCGGGTAGATAACAGTCAAAATATTGAATAAATAGCGATTTTATAGTAAAATATAGAGTGATATTTGTAAGGAGATTGCCATGTTAAAAAAGAAAATGTTTCAACTGTGTGTAGAGTTGACAAATGGAGAATTAAGCTCAAAGGCTTTAAAAAAATTGACAAAATCGAATTTAAGTAGATTAATGATACAACCTTTTGCAAAGGTATATGATATTGACACTGATGAAATTTTAGATGAATTGGATGATTTTAGAAATTTGAATGAATTTTTTATAAGAAAGTTACACCCGAATGCCAGACCTATCGATAAAGAAGAAGATAGTTTCATTAGTCCGACAGATGGCGTGATTTCAGAAGTAGGTCATATTTCTGAAAATAGCACATTTGTTGTTAAAAATCAGGTGTATAGTGTGAAAACGCTGGCAGGTGATAAGGAATTTGCTGATAAGTATAAAGGTGGTACGTATGTAATTATTTATCTAAGTCCCAAAAATTATCATAGAATACATTTCCCGCTTAACAGTCAAGTAAAAGAGGCTTATAGTTTAGGAAAGTATTCATATCCGGTCAATAAGCTGGGATTAGAGTTAGGGGATAATATATTAAGTTACAATTATCGTCAAGTTTATAAACTATCAGGAAAAATTAATTATACACTCATACCTGTAGGTGCTCAAAATGTAAACTCAATTATTCCGACTTATGAGAGTATTTATGTCAAAAAAGGAGATGAGTTAGGATATTTTGAATTTGGTTCTACGGTCGTATTATTATTTGAAAAAGATAATATTCTATTAGAGGAAAATTTAGAAAATAAAGTAATTAAGATGGGAGAAAAAATAGCTACGGTATTGTAAGCTGTTGAGTGATATTAGTGATTTTAAGAAGATATTTTTTACCGGATGATTTTATAGAAAAATATGAGTTTATTGATGTTGAATATATGAATATGCACAATAAAAAAGTAATTATCTCCGATTTAGATAATACGCTTATTTCGTGGGATAGTAAAAAAGATACAAAAGAGTTGAATCGTTGGTTAAAACGAATGCGTAGAGCCGGATTTGATATTATTGTAGTATCTAATAATACAGAAGAACGTGTTGAAGAATTTTGTAAACAACTTAATTTACAGTACGTAGCAGGAGCTAAAAAACCATTCACAACCGGTTTTAAGAAAGCTCTTCATAAGTTGAACAGAAAACCGGAAGAAGCTATTATTTTAGGCGATCAGGTGCTAACGGATATATTAGGCGCTAAGAGTTTTGGCGTAATGAGTGTACTTGTTAAGCCGATTTCAAAAACGGATGCGTTTAAGACAAGAATTAATCGCTTTTTTGAGGGGATAATAATAACTATTCTAAAAAGAAAAAAAGTATTTCCACAGATGAAAGTATTAAAATATAAACTCACCAAAAAAAAGGTAAAGGGAAGTAATGGTGGATATATTGGATAATAAATTATATTGTATAGGATGCGGAGCGGAAGTTCAATCAGAAAATCCTAAAAAACAAGGATATTTACCTAATAGCGTAATTGAGAAAAATAAAGATAAAGACTTAGTTTGTAAAAGATGCTTTCGTTTGAAAAATTATAATGAAGTATCTGATGTTGAACTGGGTGCGGAAGATTTTTACGCCTTGATAAAGACGTTATCTAAGAAAAAAAATGCTCTTATAGTTAAGGTGGTGGATATTTTTGATTTTTCCGGAAGCTGGATTGAGGATGTAGTAGATATAGTTGGTAATAATAAAGATATAGTGCTTGTTGCTAATAAATTAGATTTACTGCCAAAATCAGTTAAGGAAAATAAGATAAAACAATGGCTCTTTAAAATGATGAAATTAAAAGGTATTAAAGTGAAAGACATCCTTTTGATTAGTGCTATTAAAAATTATGGAGTTGAAGAATTAGCGTATAGACTGGATGAGTTAAGAAAAGGCAAAGATATCTATATAGTCGGAGCGACTAATGTCGGTAAGTCAACACTTATTAATAAGTTAATAGAATTAACCAGTGGGGATAAAAATGTAATTACAACTTCACATTTTCCGGGGACAACTCTAGGAATGATAGAAATACCGCTAGATAAGGTAACCAGTATCTATGATACGCCGGGGATTATTTTAGACTATGATATTGCACATTATTTGGATTCGAAAAGTTTAAAATTAGTAATGCCGAAAAAAGAAATAAAAGCACGTGTTTTTCAATTAAATGCGGAGCAAACGTTATTTTTTGGCGGAATGGCAAGAATGGATTTTGTTTTGGGAGAACGCCAAAGTTTTACAATATATGCTTCCAATTTAGTAGAAGTTCACAGAACGAAATTGAGTAATGCCGAAACAATATTTGAAAAACATTTAGGAACAATGTTAAAACCGCCATTTAAAGAGAATGTATCAATTTTTAAACAGCAGGTTAAGAGAAGTTTTAAAATAGATAATAAGAAGATGGATATAGTAATTTCAGGATTAGGGTGGATTACAGTAAATAGTGATAAAGGGTGTCTTATAGATATTTACACACCGGCTGAAATCGAAGTATTTGTAAGAGAATCGATAATATAGAAAGAAACGAGAATATATGTTAAAAGGAAAACAAAAAAGACAATTAAGAGCCTTAGCACACCACCTAACTCCAATTTTCCAAATAGGAAAATCCGGAGTAACAAGCGATATGGTTAAAGGTATAAGGGATGCTTTAGAACGAAGAGAGTTAATAAAAGTCAGTATACTCCAAAATTGTGAAGAAGATAAAAATGAATTGGCCACTCTGTTAGCAGAAAGAACGGCTTCGGAATTGGTACAATTAATCGGAAATACAATAGTTTTGTATAAACAAAGTTCAAAAGAAAAGTATAGAAAAATTGAGTTGGTGAAGTAGTATGAAAATAGCACTTTATGGAGGAAGTTTTGATCCTATCCATATAGGACATCTTATCACAGCGAGTTATGCGTTAGATTTTTATAATTTAGAAAAAGTGATTTTTATTCCTTCCCATATAACACCGCTGAAGGAAAGAATTTTAAATGCCAGTGATAAAGATAGAGCTAAAATGGTAAGTTTAAGTATAGAGAGTAATAGAAAATTTGAATTAAGTGATTATGAAATAAAAAATTCTGCAATAAGTTATAGCTTTAATACGGTAAAATATTTTAAAGGATTTTATCCAAACGATAAGCTGTATTTTATAATTGGAACGGATAGGATAAAAGATTTAAAAAAATGGTATAATATAATAGAACTTTCAAAAATGGTGACTTTTATTTTTGTTGCAAGAAATGAAGAGAGTTTAAGAAACATTATTAAAAATGATGATTTTTATAAATCTATAAGCTATGAAATAATGCCGTCGCCAATTATTGAAATAAGTTCCAGTTTGATAAGAGATAATATAAAGAATAACAAAAATGTAGATTACATGATTACAAAAGAATGTAAAAATTACATAGAGGAGTTGAGTCTATATGGATTTTCAAGAAATTCAAAATAAAATAAAAGAAATATTACCGGAAAAACGATATGAACATACATTAAGAGTAGTAGAAGTTGCTAAGTATTTGGCACGAGTTTATGGAGCCAGTGAACAAAGAGCAGCTCTTGCAGCTTTAGTACATGACGTTTGCAAACCGATGGACGAAGTGGAAATGAAAAAATATGTTATCTTACATAATTTAGATGTTAAGTTGCTTGATTATCCTGTAGCTGTATTACATGGTCCGGTGGGAAGTGCCTATATTGGAGAGAAGTTTGGTATTGAAGACGAAGAGGTAAAACTTGCAGTTGCTACTCATACATTCGGTAGAAAACATATGACTCTACTTGAGAAAATAATTTTTATTGCTGATTATATAGAACCAAAAAGAAAACACCCGCATCTAAAAGAAGTAACGGAGATAGCCGAGTACGATTTAGATGAGGCGGTAAGGCTTGCTGCAAAATATACATTAGTATATTTAATTGATAATGATGAGAGAATTTATCCGTCGTTGTTAGAATGTTATAATTATTATAATATAAAAAATTATCGAGTAGGTTTTAAAGAAAAAAATAAAGATAAAATTTTAGCAGACGAAAAAACGATAACTATAAGAAATAAAAGTGAGGCACACTTCAAAAAAGGAGATTTATTGGAGGCAACTACATATGAAGATCCGGATACAGTATTTGCCACTTTGGAAGTAGATTTGGTAAAACCGGTAACTAGAGAAACGTTGACCGAGCGTTATGCTAAGTATTATGGTGTTACATTAGAAGAGCTGATAGATAAATTAGCAGAACGTTATCCCGATGATGATGTATTATATGTAGTAATGTTCCACATTATAAAAAAATAAAGAAAGAGGATACATAATGAAAGTGGAAAATTTATTAAAGATGGTTGTTGATGCTTGTGATAATAAGCATGGATACGACATCGTAGCTTATGATTTAACGGATGCAGGAGTATTGTATGATTATACAGTTATTTGTCATGCTCCAACATCAAGACAAGTAGAAGCTATAGCTAATGAAGTAAGAGAAAAAGTACTAAAGAGCGGTGTTGATATTTATAGTACAGAAGGTTTAAAAGAGGCTAAGTGGGTTCTTATGGATTTAGGAGATGTAATTGTCAATATTTTAACAAGAGATGACAGAGAATATTATGAATTGGATCTGTTATTTGAAAAATATCCACTAAAAGAGGTTTAGAATGTATAAAAATTTAAGTGTTGTTTATGACAAATTAATGGACGTTGATTACGATACTTATAAAGAAATAATACGAGAAGAATTAGGAGATAAAGAAAATCTTCTAATTCTTGATTTAGGTTGCGGAAGTGGTGCATTACTTACAGAATTGAAAAAATATGGCGACGTTTTTGCAATAGATAATAGTGAGGAAATGCTTGCTTTAGCAAGTCAAAAGGAATCCAGTGTTAGTTATTTTATGATGAACTTGTTAGATGTAGAGAAATTAAATAAAAGTTTTAATTTTATTATAAGTGCATTTGATGTGTTTAATTATCTGGAAGATTTTCAACAGTTTAAGGCAGGATTAAAAGGTGTATATAATTCACTGAAAAAAGGCGGGAAATTTATCTTTGATATTCATACACCGAATAAAATTAACACTATGTTAGAAAATAAAGTGTTCGCATATGATGACGATGAAATTAGTTATATATGGTTTACCTATAAAACGGAAAATAATTTAGAAGTAGAGAATGAGATTACATTTTTCATTAAAGAAAAAAATAATCTATATAAGAAATTAGAAGAATATCAAAGGCAAAGAACGTATGATATATGTGAAGTGAAAAAAGAAATAAAAAATATAGGATTTAAAATTAAAGATTATTTTTGTGATTTTGACAGGGAAAATAAAAATTATAAAAATTCGGAAAGAATAATATTTATTTTAGAGAAGTAATGGGCAGTTACTTCTTTTTTATTATTTATCATTATAGTTATTTTAAGATTTCTCATGCTGGTATTTTTATGATTAAAACATATTTATTTTTTAAAATAATTGTTGACATTTGTAGACGAAGAGCATATAATATTATTTGAAGGTTACATTTGTAGACGAAAATCAATCAAAGGAGAATTAACGAATGGTGTTTAATATTTCTGAAGCAGAGTGGGAAGTAATGCGAGTAGTTTGGAGTAATATCGATACTACAAGCAAGATTGTTATTGATACGCTAAGTTCTAAGAAAGGGTGGTCAGTTTCTACAATCAAGACATTACTTTCAAGATTAGTTGAGAAAAACATGTTAAATACAAGAAAACAGGGTAATAAATTTATTTATAATGCGGTATATAGTGAAAATGATTGTCTTGAAAGTATTACAAAGGAATTTTTAAATAAAATTTGTGCAAGGAAAACAGGGTTAATAATAAAAATTATAATAGATGAGGATAGACTAAGTGTAGAAGATATAGATAATACCATTTTAAAATTAAAAGAAAAGAAAAAAACAGCTAAAAAAGTAATAGAATGTAATTGTGTTAAAGGCCAATGTACCTGTCATAATAATGGTCAATGTATTTGTCATAGATAACAAATTTAGGAGGAGAGAAAAATGAAACGATTTAAAATAGGTGGAATGGGTTGTACACACTGTGTAAGGATTATAGAAGAAACTGTTAGTGCTTTAGATAATGTGAAAAGTGCAAGTGTTGATTTTGAAAATAAAGTATTGACTGTTGAATATGTTGAAGGAGAAAAGGTTGATGAAATAATAAAAGCGGTAGAAGAAATTGGTTATGAACTTACCGAAATTTAGGAGATGGTAATATGAAAATAGAAACATTCGATATAGAGGGTATGACTTGTGCGGCATGTGCAATGAGAATAGAAAAGGCTATTTCAAAAATAGATTCGGTAGATGTGGCTAATGTAAACCTGGCCGGTGAGAAACTAACGGTAAGATACAAAGATAATAAAACTACTAATGAAATAATAAATAAAGTTGAAAAGATAGGGTATAAAGCAAAATTACAAGAGGAAAGTTCCTTTACAGAAAAAGAGAATAAAAAACAATTAGAATTAAGCAAAATAAAAAGCAGATTAATTGTTTCTATTGTTTTTGCTCTACCGTTATTGTATATTGCCATGGCAGAGATGATAAATTTACCAAACATAATAGATATGAATACAAATTCAAAAACTTTTGCGATTATCCAACTTATTTTGGTTATTCCTATTTTATATATGGGAAGAAATTTTTTTATAAAGGGTTATCGAGCATTATTTGCAGGGTATCCTAATATGGATTCTTTAGTTGCTTTGGGAACAAGTGCAGCATTTATTTATAGCCTATATAACAGCATTAGGGTTCTGTATGGAAATATTCATGCTGTTCATCATCTTTATTATGAATCGGCAGGGGTTGTATTAACATTAATAACACTTGGTAAATATTTTGAAAGTTTATCAAAAGGAAAAACTATGGAAGCTGTAAATAAATTAATTCAACTAACTCCTGAAAAGGCAACATTAATTAAAAATAATCAAGAGATAATTATTAAAACTACAGAGTTATTAGTTGGAGATATAGTAGGGGTTAAAGCAGGAGAGAAAATTTCAGCTGATGGTGTTGTAGTTTCCGGAAATGCTGTTATTGATGAGGCTATGTTAACCGGTGAAAGTATACCGGTAGAAAAAAAGAAAGATGATAAGGTTGTAGCAGGTACTATTAATACAAACGGTTATATTACTTTTAGAGTAACTGATGTAGGGAAAGATACTACTCTGTCAAAAATTATTAACTTAGTGGAAAATACCCAAAATAATAAAGGAGAACTATCTCGTTTGGCGGATAAAGTAGCCGGAATTTTCGTTTCGACGATAATAACGTTAGCAATAGTCTCCGGTTTATATTGGTATTTTATTGGCGATAAGAATATAGAATTTTCGCTAACTATTGTTATTTCTGTATTAGTAATCGCTTGTCCGTGTGCGTTGGGATTAGCAACACCTACGGCAATAATGGTCGGTGCAGGTAGAGGTGCGGAGAATGGGATTCTTATAAAAAATGGTGAAGTTTTAGAAATTATTTCAAAAGCTACAACGGTTGTTTTGGATAAAACCGGAACAATAACAAAAGGAAGTCCTGAAGTAACTGATGTAAACGTAAAAAATTATGATAGAGAAAACTTTTTAATATTATTAAAAGCGTTGGAGAAAAAATCAGAACATCCGTTAGCAAAAGCTGTTATTGACTATACTGATAATATTTCGGATATTCAAGTGGAAAATTTTGAAACGATAGTAGGGAAGGGAGTTAGAGCAAATTATAACGATAAAAAGCTACTTTTAGGTAATAAAAAACTTATGAATGAAAATAATATTGATATTTCTAAATTCGAAAATGAAATAAATGATTATAGCAATGAATCTAAAACAGTAGTTTATTTAGCAGAGAATAATAGGTTATTAGGTATTGTTGCTATTCGTGATGAAATTAAAGAAAGTAGCAAACTTGCAATTAAAAAAATGATAGATTCCAACTTGGAAGTTGTTATGTTAACCGGTGATAACAAACAAACGGCAGAGAAAATTGCGAGTGAAGTTGTAATAAAAGAAGTAATAAGTGATGTTCTTCCTGATGAGAAAGCTACTGCTATAAAAAAATTACAAAATAAAGATAAGATGGTAATAATGGTCGGGGACGGTATTAACGATGCTCCGGCCTTAGTTCAAGCTGATATAGGTGTTGCAATAGGAACAGGAACAGATATAACATTAGACTCATCCGATATAATTTTATTAAAAAACGATTTGGCGGATGTAGTTAAAGCAATAAATTTAAGTAAAAAAACCGAAAAAAATATAAAAGAAAATTTATTTTGGGCATTTATTTATAATATTATTGGAATACCGATGGCAATGGGCGTGTTTTACGCATTTTATGGTATGCTCCTTAATCCGATGATAGCAGGCTTAGCAATGAGCTTAAGCTCTGTATCTGTTGTATTAAATGCCCTAAGATTAAAAAGAATAAAATTATAGAATTATAAAAAGGCTGTGTAAACAGTCTTTTTTAGTATAGTTTTTTGAATAAAACTAGTTGATGGTAATGTTGGTTATAGTTTTCAGTACGAAGAATTTTTAGAATACCATAATATAATTATTACAAATAAATAATTATGTATAAAAACCTTTTGAAATATGATATACTGGTATTACTAATTATAAAAGAGGGTCAGTACTATGGGGAAAGATAAAAAAACGATTGTGATAACCGGAGCTTCTAGTGGAATAGGTAGGGAACTCGCTTATCAGTTTGCAGAAAAAGGAAATGTTCATTTAATATTAGTATCCAGAAGAAAAGAAGCTCTTGATAAAGTAGCTAAAAAATGTGAAACTTTTGATAATGTAACTACAAATACATATTCAGTTGATATTGGAGACAAGGAACAAGTAGATAAACTGATAGAAAAATTAGGTAATATTGATATATTGATTAACGGTGCCGGCTTCGGAATTATGAAGGAATTCAGTGAATTTAATGATTATGAAGTAGTTAAAATGTTTGATACAAATGTTATAGGAACGATACAACTAACTAATGAAATTGCTAAAAAAATGCGTGAGAAAAAATCAGGAACTATTGTAACTATAGCATCATTATCAGGGAAAATAGCAACTCAATATACATCAATTTATTCAGCAACAAAATTTGCACTTATAGGTTATTGTAATTCTTTAAGATTAGAATTAAAAGAAGATAATGTTCATGTTATGACCGTAAATCCCGGTCCGGTTGCAACAAATTTCTTTGGTGCTTCGGATGAAAATAAGAAATATTTAAAAAAATTGGGTGATAAAACTATTACACCAAAAAGTCTTTGTAGAAAAATAATAGTAGGTATAGAAAGAAAAAAACGTGAAGTGAATACGCCGATTAAATTGGCGTTGGGTGCAAAAATTAATATGATATTTCCAAAACTAGGAGATAAATTAATTTATAGTATATTTAAAAAACAATAAAATATATAAGTTGAATTTTTATAGAATTATATTATAATTGAAGAAGAGAATAAAAAAGGAGATTATTTATAGTGTCTAATAGTATTTTAGAGGAATTAAAAACAAAATTTGAAGATTTTGCGAGCGAGTTGGAGAATATCGAACCTGAAAAGGTAGACTTATCACAAATTGATAGATTAATAGCTTTGGTAGAAGAATTAGATAATGAAATAAAAACTATAAAATAGAGTACAGAGGGCTAAATGAAATCAAGTTATTTCTTGTTTAGCTCTTTTTATATGAGGATAAAATGAAAAAGAAAAATAACAATAAGAAGATAAATATTTTATTGACGATAAAAAAAGTTGGAATTAATGGCGAAGGAATAGGTTATTATAAAAAGAAAATTACTTTTGTCAAAGGGGCATTACCTGATGAAGTGATTATTTGTGAAATAATTGAAGAAACTCCAAAATATATTATAGGAAGATTAATAAAAATAAAAGAAGTTAGCCCATATCGTGTTGAAGTGAAAAAAGAATATGCAGAAAGCGGGGCATACCAATTACTTCATGTCGAGTATAAAAAACAATTAGAGTATAAGCGTTCGATATTAATAGATGCTTTTGATAAATATTATAAACTTCCTAAAACCGATAAATTAGTTTTAAAAACATTAGCCAGCCCTTTAACAGAGCACTATCGTAATAAAAATCAGTTTCCCGTTGCTGTACGTAACGGTAAGGTTATAGCCGGATTGTATAAAGAAGGGACAAATGAGTTGGTTGAAATAAAGGAAGATTTAGCCTTACATAATAATGGAAATAAGATTACTCAACTTGCTACAAAATGTTTAGAGAAATATAAAATAGTTATCTCAATGAATAAAAATCATTATGGAGTAAGATATATAGCCACACGAACATCATTTTGTAATGGGGATGTTCAACTTATTTTTGTTGCCAATACTGAGAAAATAAAAAATCTTGACAAAATCATAAATGAGATTAAGCATGAAAAAAATGTTAAAAGCATAGTGTTAAACATCACTAATGATAAAGATCACTTAGTAATGGGTGAAAAAAATATTACACTTTATGGTGATAATTGTATAATTGAAAAAATCGGAGATATTCAATATAAATTATCAGCAAATTCATTTTTCCAATTAAATCCCCTACAAACAAAGAAACTTTACGATAAGGTAGTAGAGTTTGCAGATTTAAAAGAAAACAATGTAGTGTTGGATGCTTTTTGCGGAGTCGGAACGATAGGGCAGTATGTAAGTAAAAAATGCAAAGAAGTATACGGCGTTGATATAGTAAAAGAAGCGATAGAAGATGCCAATGATAATGTTAAACTTAACAATTTGACAAATTGTACTTATGTAGCAGGTGATGTAAATAAAATAGTACCTAAGTGGATAAAAAAAGGTATTAACTTTGATGTTGCGATAGTTGACCCTCCACGTGCCGGGTTAGGACATCTGACCAGAAATCTTTTAAATATTGGAGCGAAAAAAATTATCTATGTTAGTTGTAATCCTTCAACACTTGCCCGTGATTTAAAGATATTAGCAAGAAAATACAAAATTCGTCGTATTCAACCAATAGATATGTTTCCGGGGACACCGACGATAGAAGCGGTAGTAGAGTTGGTGAAAAAGTAGAATAATAGCGATAATAAATAATGAAAAAAATTATCTAAATTGTAATAAGAAATTATAAATTTCAGTAAGGGAGGAATAATCTTGGATAATAAATTAGAGCATCTAAAACAGGAGATTATGAGAGATGATGAAAATAGAAAGTATACGGATAAAGGAATAGAACCGCTATTTTCAGCTCCTAGTACGGCAAAAATTATGATAGTGGGTCAAGCACCGGGGATAAAAGCACAAGAAAGTAAAATATTCTTTAATGATAAAAGTGGTGTGAAACTGCGTGAATGGATGGGTATAAATGACGAAATATTTTATAATTCCGGTTTAATAGCCGTTGTACCGATGGATTTTTATTACCCGGGAAAAGGGAAAAGTGGAGATTTACCACCACGAAAAAATTTTGCTTCCAAATGGCATAATAAAGTATTGGAATTATTACCAAATATTAGGCTAATTATTTTAGTAGGAAAATATGCTCAAGATTATTATTTATGTGATGTTAAAAGAGGCAATCTAACGGAAACTGTGCATCACTACAAGGAGTATTTACCACAGTATTTCCCAATAGTGCATCCATCTCCATTAAATTTTCGTTGGCAAAGTAAAAATCCATGGTTTGAAAAAGATGTTGTGCCGGTGTTAAGAGAAAAAGTAAGAGAAGTGTTGAATAAATAAATCAAAACTGACTACAGGCAGAAAATATTAAAATTTTCGCCCAATAGTCAGTTTTTGTAATAAAACTTTTACCATTTTATTAATTTGTAGGACGTTTTATCGCCATAATATAACAACAACGATGAGATAATCCGTTCTATTATATCTTTAGAAGAGGTTTGTATTATAACTTCTGCTTTTTCTGAAATAACATTAAAGGCATTGCCACTTGAAATTGAGAGAATATCAATTTCGGGATATTTTGATATTTTTCTTACGAATTCACTTACTATAACAGTTGCATCTATTGTATTATGAGGTTCAGCACCATGACCGCCTTTTCCGATTATTGTTAGCTTCCATTTATTCATTGCTATTCTCCTTTAAATTTTGTATTATTTCGTCGGCGTTAAAGGCAAGATTTAGGAAAATACTTGCAGTATATTGCATAACACGTTCTTCAAAATCGAAATTTGGATGATGATGTGGATATTGAGCAAAAGTATTATTTCCTGCACCGATCAGGAAAAACGCACCGGGGACATTTTCTAAGTAATAGGCAAAATCTTCCCCGATCATTAATGGTTCAACCTTTTGTAAATTCAGTTCAGGTAGAATATCTTTTGTTTTAACAAGAATTTCTTCCGTACCTTTTTTGTGATTAATCAATGGGGGATAACCACCATAATAAATAAATTTTATTGTTGTATCCAGATATTCACTTTCTAATGATTTACATAATCTGTTTAATTTATTTAGCACAGTTTTGTGAAGTTTTTTATTAAAATGACGGATAGTTCCTGTAATACTTGCACATGATTTTGTACTTTCAAATTTTCCCAAGGTAATAACAAGGGTTTCACGAGGTTTGGAAAAACGAGAAACAATTTGCTGTGTAAGACTAACAAACTCAGCACCTATAATATTTGCATATTTTTTAGAAGTGATTTTAACTTCAAATCTATCAGCTGCTGCACAAAGTTCTTTATAATTAAATCCAAGTGTACCTAGTGGAAGCGGTGTCCATAGGTGTGCACCAAAAATCGCATCTACATCAACTAGGCAACCGTCATCAATCATCGGTTTAGCACCACCCGGTGCTTGCTCTTCTCCATATTGAAAAATTGCGACAACATCACTGGTAAGTTTATCAATATTTTTCATGAGTATTTTGCAAGTAATCAGTAGTGCGGTAGTGTGGCCATCATGACCGCAAGCATGCATTACATTCGGAATAGTAGATTTATATTCAGTATTTTTAGCGTCATTAATCGGAAGTGCATCAAAATCAGCACGAAAAGCTATAGTATTTTTGCTATTTGGTACTTTAATGCGAGCAACAATTCCATTTAATCCTACATGTGTACGAATATCAGTAATACCGATATTTTTTAAATATTGTTCAATAAATTGGGAAGTTTTTATTTCTTGGAATGATACTTCCGGATATTTATGTAAATGTCTACGTAGTTTGATGATTTCAGGAAAATATTTTTTTATTTCATTTTTTATTAATGTAGTAATCATAAAATCTCCTTAAAATGTTATATAAATTCAATTATAACATAAATAGCAGATGAATATATTAAAAAATAATATTAGTGATAAAATTTTATCTATGTTATTATTACAAAGAATAGAAATTAATCATCTAATGTGTTATAATTTTTCTATATAATGTTTTGTTATAAGGTGGAATTGTTATGGTAAGAAAAGTAAAAGTAATTGCAACATTAGGAAATAGTACAGAAAAAATTTTAGAAGACATAATAAAAAATGATGTTGATGCAATATTAATAGACAATTACTATGGAGAAGAAGAGGAAAATATTAGAAGAATAGAAGAGGTAAAAAAATTACGAGATAAAAACGATGTTAATACAGCTATTATATACGATTTAGATCATATATATGCTCAAAGTAAATATAAATTAATTAGAATTGAAGAGAAAAATATAGAATTTGCATGTAAACAAGACGTTGATTTTATTTCTTGTCCTTTTGTTAGTAACTTAGATGAAATAAGAAAAGTAAAAGCAATTTTAAAAGAACATAATAAAGAAAATATAGGTTTGATTGTAAAAATAGATTGTAAGGAAGCCTATGAAAATATTGATGAAATAATAAGTTTTGCTGATTCTATTATGATTAATAGAGATGAACTTGGAATGGAAATGCCATACCAAAATCTCCCAAGTGTTCAAAAAGAAATAGTTCAAAAAGCTAATAATTCTATGAAATCTGTAATTTTGACAACACAGATGTTACATTCTATGATTTATAATCCACGTCCGACACGTGCTGAGGTATCAGATGTGGCTAATGCTATTATTGACGGAGTAGATGCTATAATGCTTATAGAAGAAACAGCAATAGGAAGTTATCCGAAAGAAGCGTTAGAAACAGTAGACAGAATTATTAATTATATAGAACAACAAGATATTTTTAAAGAAGATAATGAGTATAGAAATCATACAATGGGAATAGCCCATGCTATCGCAATTTCTATAAAACATCTGTTGGATTCTATTGAAGTGAAAAATATTGTAACTTATACAAAATCCGGGCAAACAGCAAAATTTATTGCAAGATATAGACCTAAAGTTCCGGTTTTAGCGGTAGTTTCAAATAAACAAAAAGCAAGGCAGTTGGCTTTAACAAGAGGTGTAGTTCCTTTTATAGAAGAAAAAACGTTAACTACAGAGCAAATGCTGAAATATGCAACAAGCTATTCTGAAAAAGCAGATTTGGCACAAAAGGGTGATTTTATTTTAATAACAGCAGGTCAACCGGATCTCGGGAAAAAAGATGTACCACCAACAGATTTTGTTAATATAAGAGAAGTATAAAAATTTAACAATTAAATATGGTGAATTAGCATACAAAATTCAGGTTGTTATAATAAGTACAGAGCATAAAAATACCCCAAAAACTTAGATAAGTTTTTTGGGGTATTTTGTTCTTTTATACTTACAGTTAATTTTAATTAAAAACTGTTTAATTGCTATTTTTCAAACTAAAATAACTTATAATAGAGCATATAAGCATAATTATTGAAGTTATGTAAAATGGTGTAATAAACGGCTCTAAATGTAATTTTTCCGGTAGTTTGGTAAGCACTAGCGGTGTTAAAATAACCCCTATATTTCCACCAACCAACAGAACACTTGTTGAAAAATTAATAAATTTATTTTCTAATTTTTTAGAAATATAAAAGAAATTAAATGACATTGTGCCGACAAAACTAATTCCTATTAAAACCGCAGCAATGTAGAATAGTAAGGTATTATTTGATACAGCAAAAATAAAGCTACCAACAGTCATAAAACCGAGCATAATGGTTAAAGTTAAATTTTTAAAGTTTTTGACCAGTTTACCAAATAAAAATCCTGAGAAAATTCCGCTAATAGCTAAAACGGTTAGTAAATTTCTTGTTACATCCGGCGAATAAAAATATTTTCCTGTTAAAAGAGTAGGAATTTTTATAGTAGCACCCATATAACAAATTCCAACAAAGAATGTTAACAAAGTTAAAATAACAGTTTCTTTATGAAATCTCACACTTACTTTTTTGTTGATTTCGTTATCGGTGTTAGGAACAAATATTAAAAATAAGAAAAATATAGGTAGTGCCAGTGAATATACCAGAAAAATATATTGTGTACCAAATATTAGTAAATATCCGGAAATAAATGTAGTGAGGGCCTTACCGATATTTAAAAATGCCGTTCTCATTCCAATCATTGTTCCTTTAGTTTCGCCGTCAAAAAAATCACTAATCATACTGATAGATAAAGAATTAAATAATCCGATACCTGCCCCTAAAAGAAGTCTACTAATAAGAACTATTTTAAAATTTGTGGTAAAAATCGGTGTCAATCCCGCAAAGAAAATAATAATAAGTCCGAGAAGAACCGTATTTTTTTTACCAAGATATTTTATAACAATATTACTTATCAAAACAAAAATAGTAATCATCATCGCAGGAATAGTCGCTAAACTTTCAACGGAAGCTAGTCCAATATTAGAATTTTTTGTATGATATAAATTATACAAATTCGGAATAACCGGAGAAATGGCTAAATGCGACATAAGTAATATAGAAATGCTAATTAAAGAAAACTTAGCGATATTATTTAATTTCATATTAATCTCCTAAAGTTTTTTTATACATTTACCAATTATAAAAAAAATAAGAATTAAGGTCAAGGAAAAAGTATTAATTAAAGTTTGCTAATCCAATATCTTAAAGTAGTACGCTCGTCTTCTTGTAGTTCATTTTCGAATATTCCGTTATTTGCTTCTATAGTTTTCTTAGAGGCAATGTTTTTCTTGTCACAGGTAACGAGAATTTTTTCTAATCCAATTTCATTAAATAAAAATTCACAACCAAGTTTTAATGCTTCCTTGGCATACCCTTTTCGACGCTCGCTTTTTCTTATGCTATAACCAATATGTCCTCCATGTTTAAATAGATAATCATTTAAGTCGTGGAGGGTATTAATAATACCTACAAGATGATCGTCGTTCATAATAAGAAAGGTATGAGCTGTAACAAAATTTTGGGGGCAGGTTTTTTTATGTTTATAATTTTCTAAACTTTTAATAAAATCAGTTATATTCTCATATTCTTCAAGACTTAAACCACCATGAATAGTTTCATTATTATAAATAAATTCTTGTTTATATGATAGTATTTCATCTTTAAGTTCGATAGTCGGTTCAATAAGTTTAATCATATTATCTCCTTTAGTATAGGATTAAAAATTTAATACTATTATAGCATATATGAGGTTATGATGAAATTTTTATTAATTAACAGCTGCATTTTTATTAAATAAAAATTATAATGTTAAGGATATTGATTTTTAATAGTCTATTTGATAGAATAAATGTAAGTTTTAAAATAAAGATGCTTAAAAGGTGGAGGTAATAATGCGAATTTTATGTATAGGAGATAGTAATACTTGGGGCTTGGTACCCGGAGATGATAATTTAAGAATGGAAAAACGATGGACAAAAATTTTATCTGAAATTCGTTCAGAAGATGAAATAATAGAAGAAGGACTATGCGGCAGAACAATTACGGCAAAAGATACTATAGTACCTGTAAGATGTGGAGTGGATACATTACCGATTTTAATGCTTAGTCATGTACCTGTTGATTTAGTTATTATAATGTTAGGGACTAATGATTTAAAAAAACAATTTAATCCTAGTGCAAAACATTTGGCACGAGGTATGGAAGAATTTATAAAATATATAAGAAATCCACATTTAGTGGAGGGATACAAAATACCGAAAATCTTAGTTGTTTCTCCGGTTTATTTACGTGATGAAATAGTTGAAAGACAAAGTTCTTTTGGAGAATTTGATGAAAATAGCTTAAAACAATCTAAATTCTTATCACAGACATTTAAAGAAATAAGCGATAAATATGAAGTAGATTTTTTAAATGCAGCAAGAGTAGCGGAAGCATCACTAATAGATTGTATTCATTTAGATGAAAAAAATCATGAGCAACTAGGTCGTTATATTGCCAGCAAAGTATCAGAAATATTAGACTATGAAGAAGCAAGATAATGGGAAAGAACTAATTCTATAACTTAGGATTAGTTCTTTTTATGTTGAAAATAAAATAAGATAATAATATAAAAATAATAGTCAGAAGTATAACAATCAATGAATAATTTAATATTATGCTCAGTAGTGAACCAAGTAAAAAAATTAGAAAAATAATTGCAAAAAAATATTTAGAATATTTATAGCCTTTTTTGTTGTATTGATTTTGCCAAAGATTACCGATTAAAAAGAAGAAAACTCCCGTTATAAATAATAAAAACAATTTATTTTCGGTTAGTTTTGGAAGTGTAAAATTAATAATACATAATCCCAGTATAATAAAATAATTATGATACAGGTAACTATTTCCCGATTGGTTAGTTAGGGAAAAATCTATAAAACGTTCGATATTTATTTGATAAAATAGATATAATAAAGCGATGTTAACAAATATAATAAACCAATTTTTTGGTACGGTAGTAATAAAATTATTTATAATAATAGAACTAAATAAACCTGTTGTAAAAATAAAACAACGTTTAACAACATGAGAAAAAATAATGGTTTTAGCATGAAGTGAACGTGAGATAAAACTGGGAAGTAGCCAACTTGTAAAGAAACCAATCATAATAAATAATAATGAGTATGGTTGAGGTAAAATAATACCCAAAAATAAACCGAAAGTACGACCGCCAAGAATATAAATAAAAGGCTCAGTTATCTTTTTTTCTATAAGATCGGTAACGATAAAATACTGAATAGTATGCTGAACAGTAAGTATAAAAGATAATACAGTTAAATACAATATTAAATTTTTGTATAATATGTCCCAGTGATAAGTATCAATATTATTCAATGTTATTATTAAAACACAAATTTGAATAATCATAAAAACAATATTAAATAAAGAATTTTTCCCGTAACGATTTATATGAATCATCTCAATATTCCAAGTATTTACAAAAATAATAAATATAAAAAGAAAAGAAAGAAAAAAATTAAAACCTAATGAAGAGTTATAATTACCAAGAATTATATTAAAAATATTACAAAAAGCAAAAGAAAAAATAAAATCATATAGTAATTCAGTTATATTAATTTCTTTTTTTAGAGTTTTATTCGAAGAATTATTCATAGCCGCTCCTTTCAAGTTTTATAATTATATTGTATCAAAAATTTTTAAAAAATTGAACCTAAATAATATATCCAAAAATATGGGAAGTCAAATTATATAGAATATTCAGTTAGAAGAGTAGTAAAGTAATTGAGATATATTTAATGGTGTTTTGTCTGAGAATATGAAATGTAATTTTGTAATGGAAGTGTCAGAATTATTTACTGAATTAGAGGGGAAACCATCAAGTGCTATAATTTTTAAAAAATATTTAATAATAAAAAGATTAATTTTAAATTAATTGAGTTTAAAAAATTCAATTTTAAAATTAATCTCTTTACAATTAGTTATTATTTTTTAAATTTTTTATGTGTTTCTGTGTAAAAAATCAAACCGGCTAATGTTAATGCAACACCGCTCACTGCTAATGTGAATTGAGTTATAATAGCGGCAATGACAATATATGCTCCTCCAACAATAGCAATTATAGGTATAATTGGATATAATGGAACTTTATAAGGTCTTGGTAATTCAGGTTCTTTTTTTCTAAGAACAAATACAGCGAAAAATGTCAAAATAAAGAAAATCCATATTGTAAACAGCAAGAAGTCTGTTAACGTGTCGAACTCTCCTGTAAACATCATTGCAATGGTTAGTACAAGTGTAACAAGAGCAGATACATAAGGAATAGAAAAGCTGTTAAGTTTTATCCATATATTTTTAAACGGTATTTGATCTTTCATAGCCATAGCGTAAGGGACACGAATAGCGGTCATAGTAAAACCGTTCATAGTACCGTAAACACTAATCATGATACCGATAGTGATTATCTTACCGCCATAAGAACCGAATAATTTTGTTGCAACATCATTAGGAACATTACCATTTCCGGCGATTTGTTCCATTGGCATAGTCATTAAATAAGCAACATTGATAAGTAAATATATTGCGGTGATAACTAGTAAACCGTATAAAATTGCTCTTGGTAAATCACGTTTTGGATCTTTCATTTCTCCGGCTACGGTACCAACATTAATCCAACCGTCATAACCATACATTGCCGCAAGCAGGGCTGCACCTACAGCCGATAGAGATGCACCACCTAGTGAACTGTTACCGGAACCGGTAGGTAAAAATTCTACCGTTGTCGGATTAGGTTGCAATAAACCGAAAACTATAATTGTTATAATAGGTATTAATTTACAAATAGTTGCTACTGTTTGAATACGACCGCTAGCCTTACTGCCTAATAAGTTTAAACAAGTAACAGTCGCTGCTCCGCAAGCTCCGACAAGAATAGAATATTTTTTATCTATATGAAATAAATTGGTAAATTGTGTAGCAAAAATAGCCGATGCTGCTGCTATACTCGCCGGATAATAGATAACAGCTTGGGCCCAACCAAGTAGATAAGACATAGTTTTTCCATAAGCACGTTCTACCCAAACAATCATTCCGCCGGTTTCGGGAATAGCCGCAGCTAATTCTGCTGTGGTAAGTCCGGCACAAATACTAATTATACCGGCTAAAATCCAAGCAAGTAAACCAAGGCTGACATTGCCGGTAGTTTTATAAATAACGGCTGCCTTAAAAAACACTCCGGAACCAATTACGACTCCAACAACTGTCGAGAAAGCCCCGAAGAAACCGATATCTTTTTTTAAATCATTCATAAATAAATCTCCTTCTATAAAAAAATAAAATACATATTCAAAAATTTAATGTGAAATAGTTTCCGTCATTAGCACAAAAATTTGAAAATGTTTTCTTGCAAGTATATTATATATTATTTTTGAAGACTAAACAATACTTAAAGTCAAATTTATGTTAATTTATCTAACTTAAATCTAACATCATAATATTAAAAAATAAAATAAGTTAATTAAAAATAAATTAATTAACTTATTTTCCAAATTTAAAAATATGTTTAATAAAACTATATAGAACATATATTACAATAATAGTAGCTAATGCTTCACTGAAATATACTCCTATTTTTAGAATGAGAGAATTATTTTCCGTATTATAATAGTAATTATAGGTTTTTTGAAAAGCCATTCCGCAGATAACTAGCGGGAAAGTAAAAGCTGAGTAACTGGGATAGAATTCCCTATTTAGTAGTAAAGGTAATTGGATAAGAACAAACATATAAAATATAAAGCAGAGAATTAATAAAATCTTTATAACCAGTTCTGATTTATTAGTAATTCCAATCACATAGCTTGCAAGTAGCAGTCCACCCGGTGCAGAAAAAATAGTTAGGGTGGGAAGTGCGGAAACATTTAATTTTTTATACACATATACCCTATATAATACAAAAGGTATTAAAATAATATAGTTAATAAACGAGAACCAAAAAAATATTTTGCCCAGTATTTCAAGATTATAAGAAATAGCTGTAACAGTCACAACCGCAGGCCCTACAAATGTAATAAACCATGTTGGAAAAATAAATTTAAGATTTTGTTTTTTAATCAAAAAATTACTAACAACGAAACAAAGAACAAAAATATCCAATACAATACCGAATAGCCAAATAACACTCATTGGGGAACCAAAGTATTTCTTAAAGTATGTACTTAGTAAAATTATTGACATGGGAAAAGTAGAGAATACGGTGGCTATTAAGGGATTAGTAAATTCCGATTTTAATATTTTAGGAGTAATAAAAAATTTAATCGTTAATAATATAATGATAATTAGTGATATCAGACTAAAAAATAATTGTAATAGGGAACTATACGTTGCTAAAAGATTTCCCAGCGCTACGCTCCCTAAAGCCAGACCGGCTATTGGTATAGGGATTTTATTAATAAATTTCATGTTTTTTACCTTTACTTTATAATTTTAATGCCATTATAAACCAGAAAATAAAAAAATTCAATAAATATAATAATAAAGGGTAACAAAAAACGGTTAAAATGTGTTATAATAGTGTTTATGTGGAAAAGATTAGATAAAAAAGAGCTAGAAAGGAACACAACATGACAGAAGAAATCAAAGTAAATGATGCACTTGAATTAAATGATCAAATGGTTGTGCGTCGTGAAAAAATGGATGCAATGCGTAAAAATGGTATAGATCCATTTGGTACAAAATTTGAAAGAACACATTTATCAAGTGAACTTGTGAATGAGTATGATAAATACAGTAAAGAAGAACTTTCTGAAAAAAATATCTCTGTAACAATAGCAGGTCGTGTAATGACAAAACGTGGAAAAGGTAAGGCGGGGTTTGCCCATGTCCAAGATTTAGGAGGACAAATTCAAATCTATGTACGTCAAGATAGAGTAGGAGATAGTTATGAATACTTTAAAACATTAGATTTAGGGGATATTGTCGGAGTTAGCGGGATACTGTTTAAAACAAACGTAGGTGAATTATCGGTAAAAGCTGATAAATTTGAAATTTTGACAAAAGCATTACGTCCTTTACCTGACAAATTTCATGGTCTTAAAGATGTTGAAGAACGTTATAGAAGACGTTATGTTGATTTAATTATGAATAGTGAAAGTAAAGAAACTTTTATCCTTCGTTCAAAAATTATTCAAATTATGCGTAGTTATTTAAACGAACGTGGTTATTTAGAAGTTGAAACACCTATGATGCACAGTATCGCCGGAGGAGCTGCGGCAAAACCGTTTGTAACACACCACAATGCGTTGGATATGCAGTTATTTATGCGTATAGCCTTAGAGTTACCGTTAAAACGACTTATTGTAGGCGGATTGGAAAAAGTATATGAAATAGGACGTGCATTTCGTAATGAGGGCGTATCAACACGACATAATCCGGAATTTACAATGATAGAGTTGTATGAAGCATATGCGGACTTCAATGATATTATGGATTTGACAGAATCAATGATTGCCTATATTTGTGAACAAATTCATGGAACAACCAAAATCACCTATGGTGAAGATGAGATTGATTTGACACCAAAATGGCGTCGAGTACATATGGTTGATATTATTAAAGAAGTAACAGGAATTGATTTCTGGGAAAAAATGACAGACGAAAAAGCTCATGCTTTAGCTAAAGAGCATAATGTACCGGTAAGAAAAGATATGAAAGTCGGTCACATTATTAATGAATTTTTTGAAACATTTGTTGAAGAAACCTTAGTTCAACCAACATTTGTCTATGGGCATCCTGTAGAAGTTTCTCCATTAGCAAAAACTAATGTAGATGATCCGAGATTTACGGATAGATTTGAACTGTTTATCGTGCGTCGTGAACATGCTAATGCGTTTAGTGAATTGAATGATCCGATTGATCAAAAACAACGTTTCTTAGACCAAATGGATGAAAAAGATGCAGGTAATGAGGAAGTTTATGAAATGGATGAAGATTTTGTAGAAGCATTAGAATATGGTATGCCACCAACCGGAGGATTAGGAATTGGTATTGACAGACTTGTGATGTTGCTTACAAATTCCGCATCAATCCGTGACGTATTGCTGTTCCCATATATGAAAAATAAGTAAAATAACGTTGATATTAAAAGGATTTCATGACTTAGGATAAAAAATATACGCAAAATATCCGCAAGATTTTTAGGTTGTATAATAAATACGGGATATGGAATTTTTTCCATGCCCCGTATTTATTATACAAACTTTTTTCTTATGCTCCTAATTGAGTTTTTAATTTTTTCTTATCTTCAAAGTTAATAATGTTTATATCGTATTCACTAAGGGCTTCTTGATATTCTTCTTTTAATTCTTGGTATCCATCTGGGCTAATGATGATTGATAAACTTTCGTTGCGTCCGTAACTTTTTATTCGATTTTCTGTTGTATCTAACCAACTTGCTAGAATGAAGTGTAGCTTATCTTTTGTTATTTTATTATGAACTTGAACTAATTTGTATTTTCCTTTTGACATCATTAAAAAATTAAATTTATGTTCTATTCTTGATTTTCCAGTTATGGATAAGTCTGGAAAAACGTTATAGTCTGTATTACCGTCAAAATAGCCTCGTACATCATCTAAAAAATGTGATTGAACTGTTTGAGGGTGCAATAATGACAAATCGTAAACATTAAGTAATACTTGAGTCATGTCATGAATAGCTTGACCTAAATTTTGCCTTTTGGTTTTTTTGATAATTTCTTCTCCTGATAATTCTAATCCATTATAATTTAAGATTGATTTTAATAATTGATAACGTTTGTTTTTCTTTGTCAAGTCAATTCCGTTTAGTTGTAATTCCCAAAGAGTAAAACCATCATCTGTTAATATATAGTGGTTTCCATCATATTTTATAGTAAAAGAAATACCGTCTCCATATGCATTAGTATATAGGGTGTTAACTTCATAACTATCACCTGCTAATAAGTTCATATGGGTATTTTTACTTATGTAATTCATATATTCTTCTTTTATTTCAGTGATGTTTATCATAACTAACACCTCCTTCATATATTATTATATAAGATTTTCTTGGATTCGTATAGTGAGATTATCATTTTTATCGGTGTTTGAAAATTTTATTATGATGTCTAACATTTCTATAAAGTCATCTGTATTTTTAATTTCATTAAACGGTAAGCTATATGCTTTATAATAGGTTTGTCCATCGTTTTTGTCCAGGTATTCTTGTTCTGAAAATATATTTATTCTATTGCCTTTTATTTTTTCTCCGTTTGCATTTTTGTGAAAACTGTTGTTTAGATTGACTCTAAATAATGTATAGTTATATTTTGTTTCTCTGAAGTTAAATACTTTGTTTCTTAATGAGTATTTATACGATAAAATAAATTTATCTCCATTAGTGGATTGAATAAGTATATCTCCGTGTGTTTTTTCATCTTCTCTAATTGTTCTGTTATGTTTTTCAAATATGAATTTGAAAAACATAACAGTTCTTTTGCTTCTTTGTCTGTAAGGTATAATTCCATTAATTCTCCTTTCTTCCTACTTCCTTTTTAATATGTTTTAAATTTCTACCTCCCTAATATTTTCTTCTTAATTCAACTAACTTTACCTACTATCTTTACCGGAAGATTTTCTATTTCTTCATTTGAGTAAAAATAAGTAGGATAACTGCTATTATTTGGTATTAGCATTATTCCATTGGTTTGACGTTGAAACCTCTTACAAGTGGCGACATCACCATTAATAAGTGCTATTACCGTATCTCCGTTATCCGCCATTGATTGCTGCCGAACTATCACAATATCATTATCGGTAATGTCTGGCAGCATACTATCTCCGCTTATTCTCAATCAGAAAAATTCGCCTTGATTCGCCCACGATTGCGGTATTTCCTCATAGTCTAATATATCTTCTACCGCTTCTATCGGCACACCTGCGGGAACTATTCCTAATACTGGTATTTTTATTCCTTTTGGATTGGGTTTTGTTTTTTCTTCAACTAAGTCTGATTTTTCAATTCCGAAAAAATTAGCCATTATCTCTATTTTATCAATTCTAGGATAAGTTTTTGTATTTAACCAATCTAATACAGTAGTATATTTAAAATCTAGTTCTGTAGCAAATCCTTTTGCATTCATTCCTCTTTTTTCCATATAATATTGAATATTACTAGCCACCAACCAAAAACTCCCTTATTGCTCAAGGAAAGAAAGGAGGGAATAGAAATGTGTATGGTAATAATACTAATTCCTTTAATTTTATCAATATTAGGAAATATATATCAATATATAATTATTAACAAGATTAAAGAGGATTTAAAAACAAATTATAGAGTTGCAAATAAAATAATAACCAAAGAAATTAATCGTTAAAAAAGCTGTTAATCATATTGTTTAAAGTTGCTTGGTCCTTATTATATAAAGTTTCTATAGTTTTATATAGCTTTAACATTAGGTTACTGTCAATAGCTATTGATTTGATATTTTTATATTTCCCATCTGTTAAAAATAATAAGTTGGGCGCATCTTTAAAAATATAAATACTTATGTTGTTATTCGCAGTAAAAAAACCAAGTATATTTTCATTGCTAGTTTTAGTTTGAAGATTAAATACAAGAGATTTGTTTGATTTTTCTGACACCATTTCAACAATTTCATTAGGGACATAAGTTAATTCATTCCAAGTTATTTTGTTGTGTATGGTTTTATTTATCAATTTTGCTACAAATTCGTTGAATTGAGTCATATTGAACACTCCTTTTTAATTGAATTTTTAAGTTTGGTAAGTAATCTAATAGTTTCTTGGTTGTCTATATATCTTTTTTTAAAATATGATGAATATTCTTCATTAGCACAGTTTAATATTTCTCCGTGGGATGTTTCTATATCTACAAGAGTAGCATATATATCATTTTTCCATAATTGAAAGTCATTAGATTGTTCTTTAATAAGCTTTATATAGTTTTCAAGTGAAGATATTAATTCTTCTTTATCTTTTAGTAAAAGAAGTCTATTAGTATTCTTGTTAATTTGAATTTGAATATTTTTAGTATTTTTAAAAGTCCTATAAGTCAAGTATATACTTACATAGGCTAATAGAATACTAAAATTTGCAACGTGTGACCAGACATTTAATAACATAATTTTTACCTCCGTAATCTAATTATAGCACAAAACTTTAAACAATAAAAAGCAGGAGATATATAAATTATAATTCACCTCCTTTGAGGTAATTATAACATAGAAAATATGAAAGGAGATGATTAAAATGACAATAGAGTTAAATATTGATATGGCAGTGCTTAATAAAGTTGATTTTTCTGTTCCGTACCTTACCAAAGAGGAAATTAAGAAGTTTTTCCATATGAAGCAAACTACTTACAAAAAGTACAGAAATGAATTTATGGAGAAAATCAGTGGAAAAATTTATCCTTACCTCTAAAGATATAATATCTAAAATTTTGATAGACGATGAAATTTATAAGAGCTTAAAAAATGAATTTGGGAATATTACTTCAGGAAATGTAATTTTACGGAAAGAAAGGTTGGATCACATTTTAGAAAGACACCCCGATTTAGGAGACAATAAAAACTTTAACACAGCTTTGTTTATTTTGAATGATGAAAAAAATAATATAAATGTAGTAATCAAATTATCTACTTCTGAAAAAGAATACTCTATTATTACCGCTTTTAGAATATCTGATAAAAGATTAAAAAGGGTGCTAGGAAAAACAAAAATTCTTTACAATTCTCAACAAATAAGATATAATGATATTAAAGAAGAATAATGAAGTAGAGATTTAGTGTTCCTACGCACCCAAGAGGTATAAGAGATGACGGGATAGACACACCGCCCATTATTCTGTATATTTTTATGGCTCTGTGTCAAATACGGGGCATGAGAA
>NZ_KI271876.1 GCF_000469465.1 Gemella bergeri ATCC 700627
ATTATAAAAAATATTATTATAAAGAATAGAATTCTTTACTTTTATAAAAATAATCTATCTAATTTTAAACCATACTAATATTAACATTATTAAAGCTAGAATAATAAACATATATCCTGCAATTTTTACCATTTTTATTACTTTTATAAATATTATATCAGATATTTTTCTTCTATAACTAAAAAAATATAACGGAATATTCTCGCTATTAATTACATAACGATAACAAACTCAAAAATTGATTTACAATAATTAAGATAATTATTACAAATATACAAACCATATAATATACTCTAAAGAAAGTAAATTCTTTTTACTATCGTCACCGTCTTTCATTACGTCTATAAAATTTTCCAATTATTATACTTTACCTTATCTAAAAAATTCTTCTCTTTATTTATTTCTTGTTTCAATTTTAATATTACAGGAGAAGAGTTATTTTCAGTTAAACAATTTAATTTCACCCAACATATTCCTTTAGAATCATTTATTTCACTATCATTTAGATACTCCAAAATATTTTTTTGCAAGGGTTTTATTTCTATGTTATAAAATATCATAATATGATGTGTTGTATGCCCAGTTTCTTCTGTTACAAAGACATCGTATGCCTTTGGGTTATAATACTCTGATATTTCATATCCAGTTTCTTCTTTAAACTCTCTTAACAGTGTTTCCGTTAATCCCTCATAGTCTTTCTGACTTCCACCAGGTAAATCATATCTATTTTTATACGGTCCTTTATTTTTTTTTATACATAACAACTCTCCATTATTTATATATATTCCATAAATTCCTATATGTGTGCTAAGTGTATTCATTTTTTATCACCTCCTTTGGAATCCTATTCGCAACTATGACCCTGTGCTTTGATATTTCTTTAATCCAAAATTCCATATTGTTTTATAGATTAATATAAGAAGAAATGGACCGAATAATATTAGAAGTAACGATTCCAAATTAAAACTATCATGTAAATTTATTAAATTTACCACTGGAAAGTATCCCACAAATGCAAATGGAATAACTATTAGTACTACTTTAATAAAAAATGGATAAATATTAATTGGATAATTTGCTAATTGATATATTTGCCATAAAACTGTTTTTATACCATCATTTGTTATCGAAAAAAAACTAAATGATACTAGTGCTAGATATATAGCCTCTCTTACTAAAACTGCCGATATTATAAACAAAATAAATTTTATTATAAATAAATAATTCACATCAATACCTAAATTATATAGTGAAAAAAACACAATAACTATACCTGTAATTAACTCAAATAAAGCTTCCTCATCTAATTGGAAAATAATAAATTGATAAAGTATATTAAGCGGTCTTAATAAAAACAAATCAAGTTCTCCTGTTTGAATTAAATATGGAACTTCTAATGTTGTAACGAAGAAAAATTCCCATAACGCCGATGTTAATGTTAGAAAACCATATAAAAGTAATAATTGATATAAAGAAAAGCCACCGATTAAATCTGTATAATTTAGCGTAATAAGTAAAATAAATAATGTTGTAAATGTATCAAGTAAATAACCTATATTCCCTATGAAAAAATCAAGTTTATAACTTAATATTCTTTTTACATCCATTTTAAAAAACTCTACATATAAATATAAGTGTTTCTTCATCCTAACCTCCCATTATATCAAACTTCTTAAATACGTACTGTGATAATTTTTTTGAAACTATCAATAGTGTAATCAACCAAAATATTTGTATTCCTAGAATAAATAAAATTTTCCCGAAATCGTTATCATATACTATTATAGAGATGGGGGCATACATTATAGCATAAAACGGAGTAACTTCCGATATTTTCAATAATAATTTTGGATATAAATCTAGTGGTAGTAATCCACCTCCAAAAATAATAAGTAGGGCATTTACTAATTCAGAAATACCATTTATCCTTATAAATACTGTTGACAAGAGTGCAACAATATAACCTAATAAAAATGCAATAATATAACTTAATAAATACACTAACATAAAAAGTATTAATCGATTAAAAGATAAAATTTTAAACACTAAATTATAAAAAAACAAGATATAAACAACTAAAATAGGTAATACTTGAAACTTTAATTTGTATAGAAAGTTACCTAAAGTAGTGAAGAATGTTATAACCAGTAGCCCGTTAGGTCTATTCAAATAATTAATAATATTACCTTTTAAAATTTTGTCAGATACAAAATTTGTAGTTATTTTCATAGGTAATATTATTTGTAGCATAATAGCTAATAAAACATAAGTTATAATTTCATCAATATTAGTAGAATTATATTTTTCAACATAAATCCATATACTGTACTGTACTGTATTAATACCATAGAGAGTGATGCTATTATTTGCATTATTGTATTAAATTTATATTGTAATAAATTTTTATACTGATATAAAGTATAGGAAAAAAATCTATTCATAGTCATCACCTGTCTTATCCTTCACAAGCAATACTTCTTGAAGATCTAAATCCAATACTTCTGTTTGAGTAACGATACTTTCATTCGGTATTAATTTTATTATATCTAACACATTAAATTTAGTTTCATCAAAAACAAATTCTTTAGAATCAATATTTGTGCGTAACGATAATATTCCTTCTTTTTCTAAATCTACCAAGTTTCTTCCATACATTTTTAATTTTTTATATTTATTAAAAATTTTCTTAAAACTTTTCACTTCACCGTCATAGCTTATTTCACCATCACTTATTAAAATCATTCTTTTACATATTTTTTCTATATCTGAAATTTCATGTGTTGTTAATATAATAGTTGTATTATACTTCTCATTTATTTTTAGTATAAGTTCCATAATTTTCTTCTTTATTTCTATATCTAAACCGATTGTCGGTTCATCCAAGAAAACTAATTGGGGTTTATGTATAATACTAGCTATAAACTCTCCACGCATCCTTTGCCCTAAAGAAAGTTGTCTGACTGGTTGATATAAGTATTCTTTTACATTTAATTCTGTTATCAAGTAATCTAACCATTCTTTATTATTCACATCATAAATTTTTGATAAATATTTGAAGGAGTCTATTAATGGCAAATCCCACCATAGATGTGATTTTTGCCCAAAAAGTGCACCTATGTATTTGGCATTTTTTTGTCTGTTAATAAAGGGATCTTTACCGAATACTTTTATAGAACCTTTTGTACTTGTTAATATCCCCAGTAATAATTTTATAGTTGTAGATTTCCCCGCTCCATTATTTCCTATGTATCCTACAATCTCTCCTTCTTTTATACTAAAGTTTATATCCTTTAACGCTCTCTTTATTTTCTTTTCTGTATTAAAAAAACTGATTCTATTTTTAATTATGTAGTCTTTGTTAAGATTATCAACTCTTATTATCTCTTTCATATAGTTCCTCATATTTTTAAAATTTTCTATATATTAATGTTTTGTATATCATAACCATTGTTTTTATGAATTTTCTTTATATATGTCTTTACCATAAATTAGATACCGTTCTTTATCCAAGACTTTTTCATAACTTTTAATATTATTAATACTAAAATAAAAATAGAAACAATATATATTAAAATTTCCGGCATATTTAACATACTATAATCACCTGTAGAAAAATATTTCTCAAAACCCTTGTAAGTCTTATTAGTAGCGTCAAAGAAAGCAAAAGTCGAATTTCCACCTAACATACTGTTTACAACTATTCCTAATATCCAAAAAACTATATTCACTCCAAATGAAAAAAGTATATTAGAAAACAAAAATGCAAATATACCGGAAATTAATAAAATACTAATAATTACACTAATAAAATAAAAACATATTATTAAAAAATCTTTAAAATTATCATAATACAAAGATAATATTATTAAAGCTGATATGGCTGATATAAAATACCAAAAAAAGATCACCAAAAATTTTTGAATAAAATATTTAAATACCGTATAGTTTAAAGTTTTATAAAATATAATATTTTTTTCTTTATAATCTACATTAATAAAATTTATAATAGGAATAGAAATTATTAATGGACCAAACTGAGTAAATACCGTATATACGGATAAGATAAATTGGTAATAATTTACTTGATTTATATTGTCTATAGTTTTCAGTAAAATATATCCAAATATAAACATTATATATGACGAAAACATTATAAATAAAAACAATTTATTATTCAAAGCACGTCTAAATTCCATATTTATATATCCCCTTTTATATATTTTTCAATAACTAATTCTTTGTTTTTATACTCTTTTATATTGTAATTTTCTATTAAGTAATATTTACCACCTAACTCAGATAAATCTGCCATATTATGTGTAATATTTAAACATACGACATCACTGAATTTATTAATATATTTATTTATAAATCTATACAACTCCAGTGTGGTTTGCTTATCTAAGCCATTTGTAAATTCATCAAAAATAATAATTTTAGGTTTTTTCGTTAAATAGAACAATAATTTTAATTTCTGTTTCTGACCATCGCTTAGTTTTGATATTTGAATGTTTTTATCTATGTTATTTATATTAAGTGTATTTTTTAATTCTTCCACAAGATAATCATCTCTGTTTAATACTTTTTCTAAGTCTTTCCACTTTAAATCAGAAGGAATATTACTATATGAAGAAATTACTACTACATCATTTGCACATACTGTACCTGAGTAGTCAAATCTCCCTTTCAATGCCTTTACCATACAAGACTTTCCTGAGCCATTTCTACCTATTAAATGCGATACTCCGCTACTAAACTCTATATTTACATTATCAAATAATTTTTTGTTTTCTATTTTTAAAGAAAAATTTTCAAATTTCACACTTATTATCCTTTCCATATACTTATATCAAATAGATAGAATTATATTTAACAATACTATTATCTTAATAATTACTTTGTTTCTCTTATGAATTTTTTTCATTTATAAAAATATTATATCAAAATAACTAATATGTTCCAATATAATATATTACAAAATATTTAGTTTATACAAATGAGCCTATCATAGAATTTATTTCTACAGTATCTTTTAGGTTGAATTTCTCCTATTATTCTTGTATATTAATATTAATAATCAAAGGAGGTGTTTTTATGAACATCAACACAAATAATTTAGTATCAATAACAGAAGCTAATCAAAACTTTTCTAAGGTTGCACGTATGGTCGATGAGAACGGCTCAGTAGTAATATTAAAAAATAATACCCCACGTTACGTTTTAATAGAATTTAATGAGTTCGAACAAGAACAACAAGCAACTGATGAAGATATTTTAACAATCTCTAAACGTTTAATGAAAAAGAATAAAGAAGCCTATGAGGTTTTGGCTAAATGATTAAACTTACTACAAACCAAGTTTTACTTCTTCTTTTTATATACTAAAAAATAAATAGAAGCGATGGTTTTCTTCCATCCCCTCTATTTATTATACAGCTTATATTTTTGTACTTTGTATCACTTAAAAGTACCGGTATTACTAGAATTGAGTTACTATAACACCATATATAATCTTTTTTATTTAATACCCATTTACTTTTTCTTATGCCCGTATTAAATATATTCTCTATCTTTATTAACATAAATTTAATATTTATTTACAATTTTATATTTTCTAATAATATATTGCAGCTGTTTTTGTGTGATTTTTTCTTTTTTATAATCGATATTTTCCTCAGTCAAATAATTTAAAACTCGTCGTATACTTACATAACCGGTTTTTGCTATAATAATATGGTCTAACATTTCTATTCCTACTATCTCTCCAACTTCTAATAAATTAACCGTCGTTTTAATATCTTCTAATGATGGTGTTGCATCTCCGCTCGGGTGATTGTGAATACATATTACACTTGACGCACTGTTTTTTATTGCATTTTTGAAAATTTCCCGTGGGTGAATAATTGACACACTAAGACTACCTTTAAAGACTTCTCGTTGTTGTAAAATTTTTCCCTTTGTATTAATATCAAGTGTAACGAAAACTTCTTGTGTTAAATTTTCTAATGAAGATTTTAAATAATTCGCTATTACATTGGGATTATTGCATATTACTTCAGGTTGCTCGGTTGCATAAATTCTTCTTGCAAATTCAATATTAGCAAGTATATGAATGGCTTTTTCATCACCAATTCCTTTATGCTTCGTCAATTCATTAAAAGTTACCTCTCGAAGATTTCTTATTCCGCCGGCATCTTTTAAAATACCGGTAGCAAGTTCTAACACATTTTTCTCTTTTGTTCCTGTTCTTAAAAGTATTGCCAAAATTTCCCTATCACTAAGGGATGTTGCACCAAGTGTTCTTAGTTTTTCCCTCGGGCGTTCATCCATCTCTAACTCTTTAATCGTATATCCCTTTACCATAAAATTGCCTCCCTTATTAAAATTATTGTTAAATAGGATAAAGTAATAAACGGTACCAAAGCAATCTTAGACCCTTTTTTAGCTTTCTTTAAAATTAATAACCCTATCGCAAAACTTCCGGCATATAAAAAAGTAAAAATCAATAAATACACTCCCTCATAAAAATTAAGACCAAGAGCTAAAATACAGAAAATTTTTATATCACCGTATCCCATTTTAAAACGTGTTAAAAAATATAAAATATGAAAAAGAACAATTAATTCGAAAAAATTATAAAAAGAAAAAAATTTAAAATTATAAATTACAAAAATTATACTGCAAAATAATAACGGGAAAAATAATTCATCAACTACTTCAAAACACTTCACATCTTCTATAGAAATAAAAGAAACTAAAACAGCAATTACAAGATGAAAAATACTTAAAAAAATAAACTGCTTCTGAAAAATAAAATATAATAAGGTTAACATACTCGCAAAAACTTCATATAAAAAAATATCAATAGGAATATGAGTATGAAAATAACGACAACGCCCTTTATTAATAATAAAACTTACAATCGGTATTAAATCACTTAACCCTAATAGGTGTTTACAACTATCGCAACAACTTCTTCTATACAAAAAACTTCTTTTATTGCTACTATCAACAAAACATTTTACTCCACTCGCAAAAACACTCATTATTACAACATAAAAACAAAGTAATACTCCCTTTTCCATACTATTTCTCCCTAAAATAACATTTATAGCCTTATTGTATCATACTGAAAAATATTTTAAAATAGATTTTAACCTAAAAATAAAGACAGCTTTTTGGCTGCCTTTATCTTTTATGTTTCATTCATTATTTAACAGGTAATACTGCACCATTCCATTTTTCTTGAATGAATTTTTTAGTATCTTCCGATTTTAATGCTTCTAAAATTTTCTTAACAACAATTTTATCTTTATCCCCTTCACGTACAGCCAAAATGTTACCATATGGGTTATCCTCTGTTGCTTCTTCAACCAAAACAGGGTCTTTTGTCGGATTTAAGCCGTTATCAACCGCAAAATTGGCGTTGATAGAAACTAAGTCGCCCTCTCCATTTTCGTAGAATTTAGTCATTAAGGCAGGATCATTCTCGTAACTGAATTTCAAGTTTTTAGGGTTTTCAGAAATATCATCAAATGTAGCTGTTATCGGATCAACACCATCTTTAACTTTTACTAACCCTTTTTTAGCTAATAACTTAATTACACGTCCCCACTCAGATTTATTATTACTTACTAATATTTGTGCTCCATCTTTTAGTTCAGAAACATCTTTTACTTTTTTAGAGTATAATCCGATCGGCTCCAAGTGTACTGCCCCGGCATCTTCAATTTTATAGCCATTTTCTTTAACTGCATTTTTTAAAAACGGTACGTGTTGGAAATAGTTAATATCTATTTCTTTATCGTTTAACGTTTTGTTAGGCACATAATAATCTTGGTAAGTAATAATATCTAATTTGATTCCTTCTTTTTCCAACTGTGGTTTAACATGCTCCAATAATACCGCATGTGGAACGTTAGTTGCTCCTACTTTAACAGTTACAGGATTGCTCGGGTCTAATTTTTCAACATCAATACCTTTTTTCTCGCTTGATTTACTTGAACAAGCTGTTAAAACTACTACAAGTGCTAAAAGACTTGCAACGAATGATAATATTTTCTTCATATGAAAATCTCCTTTTATATTATAATATTTTTTATTAACTGTGAGTTTTCCATAAAATAAAAAACTCCCCTACTCTCCTAAGAGAATAAGGGCGAAATCAATTTCACGGTACCACCTTACTTTTCGTAAATACGAACTCAATCACTACATCTGAATATATTATATATTCAAAGATAATGTGCATTTATAACGTAATGCTCACGAAAAAAGTTTGTTTAAAACTCACTCTTTTTACCATTCAAACCATTTTCATATATCGTCTACATTATGTGCTTACACCTACCCACACTCTCTGAAAAAGTTCTTATATACTACTTATTTGAATATTGGTAATTCTTTAACTTGAGTATATCTTATCATCATCGATATTAATTGTCAATAGTTTTTCTAACTTTTTGCTAAATTTTTTGAAAATTCTTTTTTGTAAGGGTTTTAATTCAGGTAGTTGTCTATTCAAAAAATACATTTTTCTGAGAAATCAATAAAATAACACAAATTTTTTATTTTAAATTATTTTTTTCTAACCACTCGTTTATAATTGATATTGTAACATTTCTGAATTTCGGTGCTTCGTACATATGATCAGAACCTTGAATAATTTTTAATTCAGAATTTTTATAACGTTTTGCTGTAGTTTTTGCGATGTTGGGCGAAACCATTTTATCATCTGTACCGGTTATTACTAAAACCGGTTTGGTTACTTTATCAAAATCGACACTTGCTCCTTTTTGTTTATCTAAAAATGGTAAAGCCATTTGAAAATATACAAAGCCGGACTCCGGAACCAGTTTAGCAAATTCTCTTTCTTTATAATGTAATTCTTGGTTATTCATACAGTAATCATAAAAAGCATGTTTATATGGTGGCATAGGCTTTTTCCAAAAACCCCAACGTAAAAAGTGTTTATAAAAACAAATTACCATATTCGGATAAAAAGCAAAAATTCCGGTAGCCGGTGCCGTTCCCATAAGTACAATACCCTCTACCTCTGTTCTAACAGCTACTAATTGTGCTATTAACCCGCCAAGTGAATGTCCTAATATTATCGGCGGTTCATTTAAACTTTCTACCAGTTGCACAATATCTTCTACATAATCATTAAGGCTTACCGTTCCGATTTTTCTTTCAGCTTCTTTATACGGTAAATCATGGTATCGAAGACTTGGTGTATAAACTTTTAACCCTAATTTTTCCAACTCCGTGGCAAATTCTCCCCAGACACTTCCGTCACACCATGTGCCGTGAATCAAAACGATATTCTTCATAACACTATCTCCTTTAGCAAATTAAATTTTACACTTATTATACTCTAAATAACAAAAAAATAAAATTATTTTGAGAGTGCTTGAAAAATATATTTTTAAAAGTATTTATAATATATAGAACTTTAACATATTCTATTCTTTACACCATAGTTATTACCCTTTTATAAAATAAACTCTATAAATTTATTTCATACATGATTTGCCTTTTTTGTTTCACATTTACTGTATCTCCACAGTTATTTTTAAGTTTATTTTAAGTTTTTATTTGTATTTTTCTGTAAGTCATGATAATATATTTAGTGAGCAACCTAGTTGTGTATTTTTTTAAACACCTATTGATAACGATTATCTCTATCGTGATTTTCTTTAAAAATTATTTTTAAAATACATAACAAAGTTTTGAATAATAAATATACTAAGAGAGGTTATCTTAAATGAAAAAAAATAGTTTATTTACGTTGTTGCTGGCAGGAGTTGTAACAACCGGTGTAAGTGCACCTTATACGGCACTCAATCATAATAACGTAGCAAATGCTACCGATAAAACTGCCGCTACCAACAAAACTTTAGATATTAAAAATCTAAAAGACGGGGAATACTCACTTGATGTGAAAATCTTAAATTTCAGTAATGGAAAAACGGCATCAATGGCAAACGGTGCTGTAAAAAGAGAAAACACACGTCTTATTGTTAGAAATGGGCAATATTTTATCAGACTTTCTTTCCAACCGATTGAACATGGTATGGGAAGTCAAAAATTCAGAGGTTACTTAGGTGATTTAAAATATTACAGCGGTGATAAATCTTATGCTGATAGAATGAAAATCGCTGATAATGAATTTAAAGAAACAACAATAGTAGAAAACTATAACACTAACGAAAAAGATGACTTTTTCGATACTTACAAAAAACACTATCCTTCTCGAACTGCTTATCCTAAGACAGTAGAATATCCTATTGATAAAAATAAAATAACTGCTGATAGCAAACTGGTTACTTTTGGTCAGGTCTACGTTCCTGTTATGGATTCTATTAGTGAGGGTCTTGGAACACAAAACATTATACTAAATCATGATTTTAGTACACTTAAAGTAATTAAAGTAGCAGAAGATCCGAAACCCATTGAACGATATGTTAACATTCATGTTAAAGATGATACTATAGTATCTCCTGTAGTTAGAAAAAATGTTGATACTATCGGAAAATTAGTTCAAGAAAACGAGCAAGAATACTTAGTTCTTACCTATTATAGTAAAATCGGTGAAGGTGAAAAGAATGACGGTCTTCAAAATATTAAATATGCGGATAAAGCTATTGAAAATGCTAAAGACTCTGATTTAAAAACTCCTACAGAGGTAAAAGTAATCCAAACTTTAAAAACTTCCGAAAAGACTTTTGAAATTTCTCAAGCTAAAATCCCCGTTACCGGTAAAAAAGAAGTTTTTGTTTACGGTGATTTTCAATATCCGGCAGGCATATTCAAAAAATACGGAATTGTCTCTTGGGATGATAAAAATGTTAATATCAATAAATCACCTAAAGTAGATGCTCCTAAACTATTCTCTCTTAAACCTGTAGTACATGGAACTACCGTTAAAAAAGCCGGTGACCCTAAGCAGGAATTCGATTTTTCTAAAGACGGTGTTGATTATTCACCATATAACGGTATTAACGGTGATAAATTCAAATTAGCTAATAACTACTTCTTCTCATTAGAAGCTGCATTTGAACGACTTAGTCTTGTGAATACTAAAACTCGTTATCTAAAATATACCTTAGATGGCAGCGAACCGACATTTTCATCACGAGATGCTGTAGCACGTTTTGCTAATGCCAACCCACATAAACCGGAATTTTACTACAACTTAAACATAGATCCTTTTGAAGAAGGTTCAAAAGTACCTACTACCGGTGGAAACTTAACACTAAAAGTAAAAGCATTTAGTGCAGACGGTAAAGAAAGTAGCGAAACAAAAACTTACGTATTACCTTTTGATAAAGAAACACTTGACAAAACAGAAACTACCGTTGACATCGATGGTACCAAGTACAAAGCTACATTATCTTCTGACAGAAAATTCTTACTTGATGAAGATGCACGTCTTGAAGCTACCCCTATTTCTGAAGAAATAATAAATAAAACACTGGACAGTAAGATTAATGAACTTGGCTTAAAAAATGCTAAAACTTTAAAATTAAATATTACTAAAAAAGATGGTTCTAAATTTACTCCTATTACTAAAAACGGTTGGGATGTTGGTGAAAATCCAATCTTTACTTTAAAACTGGAAAATTATAAAGCAACAGCTAACACTCACGCTTATATCTATGAAAACGGTATTCTTCGACCGGTTCCGACAAAAGCTAGTAGAACCGGTTTGGAATTCAATGTTAATAGTGATGAAGCATACTTTGTTATCGCTGAAAAAGATACAAAAGCACTAACTGAAGAAAAAATTGCAGAACTTAAAGAAAAAGCTAAGGAAGCGGAAAAAGTTCTTGCTGAAACTACCAGTATTTCTACTGCAAAATCTAATTTAGAAGCGGAATTACAAAAAGTTAAGAAAAAAATTAAATACAATAGTTTTACATTAAATGCTGTTCTTCTGCATCTGGAAAACATAGATAAAAACCTAAAAATTCTAAAATCTGAAAAAACAACAGATATAAAATACTTGCAAAAAAATGCTAAAACTCTAAGCGATATTGTTGATTCTGATATTTTAAAACAATTATTAACACCTGAAAAACTTGCTTCTTTAAATGAATTAAAAACACGTATGAATAATTCATTAACAGATACCGAAGCACTATCTAAAAATCTAAAAGAATTACAAACCGCATTAAATACATTAGAGTACAAATACCCTACTCAAGACGTTGAGTTCGCTATTAAAAAATTCCATCATCCTGAAGAAACTTCAATGGCAAATAATGTATTTGTTAACAAAGGAAAATTAATCTTCACTCCAACTAAAACTTACTTGGATATTGATTTAAAAACTATGATATTCGGTTCAGTGCATGCTCACTTGTTAGATTTTGATGTCTTTAAAGACCAACTTGATGGAGAAAAACTACCATATCATGTTGTTAATAAATACGATGACCTTAATTCGCTAACCGGAGAAATCGGTAACTTTAATAAAAAATTGCTCGTTGAATTAGAAAAAGATGTAAAAAACAGCTATGATGTTCGTGTACCTAATGACGGAATGGGAACTTCAAGACCGGAGGCAAAATTAGTATTCTCTACTACCATTAATCGTCCTGAAGTGCCAAGTGATGAAGAAATGACAGCAAAAAAACTAAAAGAAACCGTCGAAAATGCAAAAACTGAGATTGAAAAATTATCTGATTTAACTAAAGAACAAAAAGAAAAATTTGTTAAACAATTAAATGATGCAAAAGATATTAATTCAGCTAATAAAATCTTAGAAGATGCGAAAAAACAAAACAAAGAAAATAAATCTGATAAAGACAAATCAGGTAAAAACGATAACGATAACAATAACAACAACAATAACAACAATAATAACAATAACAACAATAACAACAATAATAACAATAATAACAATAATAACAATAATAACAACAATAACAACAATAACAACAATAATAATAATAAACCTACCGATAACGGTAAAAAATTACCTAGTACCGGTATTACAGCCACAACTACTGCCGGCTTAGGTTTCTTAACACTGCTTTTCGCTTTGGTTCTTCGTAGAAAAAACAATAAATAATTACTAAAAAAGGATATACCACTATTAATTTAGTGTATATCCTTTTTATCACTTTGCGAATCGTCTTCAAAAAGTGATTTCCTTTGGAGGCTTTTTATAATTGTTTTATCATGGTTTTAACGGTTTCTTCTATATCATTTGCATATGAGATGGCAGAAATAATTGATACACCGTCTATCCCAATATCTCTAATATCTCTAATATGTTCTGTATTAATACCGCCTATTGCAACGATTGGTAAATCTTTTGCCAATTCTTTTATTTCCTTTAAGCCGGTATATCCTATTGCCCTACCTGCATCATCTTTTGATATTGTTGAAAAAACAGGTCCTACTCCAATATAATCAACATAGTCTAGTTTTGAACTTTTATACTCTGCGGTATTTCCTACTGATAACCCGATAATTGCCTTTGGCAGTAATTTTCGAATTTTTTTCTACATCAATATCTCCTTGACCGACATGAACACCATCTGCTTGAAGCTTTATTGCCAAATCAACATCATCATTGATAATAAATGGTACTTTATATTGCTTACATAGGTTTTGAACCGTTCGTGCCATTTGTTCTTTTTTATCACCTTTTAATGCTTCCACGCCTTTTTCACGAAATTGAAACATTGTTATACCACCTTTAAGTGCTGATTCGACAACATCCGGTAGATATTTATTATCACATGTAGTCGTTCCACAAATAAAATATAATTGTAAAACTTGTCTATTAAACATACTATTTCACCCTTTTATAACGCACTATATCTTCGTCCGTTACCGTATATAAAGCGTTAATAAATTCTACTTTATACGTACCCGGTAGGTCTGCACGTGGCATTTTTTCCGCAATTTCTCCGGCAATATTATATGTCAACATAGCATTCTCCAAAGCGGCTAACGGATTATTGCTATCTACTCCGATAAAACCTGCCAATACCGCACCTAAAAGACACCCTGTTCCTATAACCTTAGGCATCATGGCACTACCATTATATATAGTGAGAACTTCGCCATTTACCGCTATCGCATCTACTTCGCCCGTCACTACTATCGGAATATTATATTTTTTGTTCGCCAATAGTGCCAACTCCGCTACATTATCTACCGTTGCACTGTCAACACCTTTTGACTCTATATCCATTCCTACTAAAGCACCGATTTCTCCTGCATTACCACGTATTACAGCTAATTTATGATTACTAATTAAGTCTTCCAGAACCTTTTTTCTATAAGCACTTGCTCCGCAAGCAACCGGATCAAGCACCGCCGGTACTTTATAACGTTCGGCGAGCGTTAACGCATCTTTGTAAAGTTACCAATTTTCATCGGTTAATGTACCGATATTAATAAGTAATCCACTCGCATAACGTAATAAATCTTCCAAATCATCTTTATATTCACTCATTGCCGGTGATGCCCCGAGTGCTACCAACCCGTTCGCTGTGAAATTTTTCACAACGTCATTAGTAATACAAATAACCAATGGAGCTTTTTCTTTTAATAATTTTATACTGCTCATTATTTTATTCTCCTTTGTATGCTAAATGGTTAACAGGTCCATTCCCATGCCCTATTCCCGGTGCTTCGCTTATCGCCGTTGATATAAATCTTTTAGCTGTTGCCACCGCCTCAACCAAATCACGCCCTTTTGCCAACTCCGCTGTAATGACCGCAGAAAATGTACAACCTGTCCCATGTGTATGACGTGTATTTACACGTTCGCTGAAAAATACATGACGTGAACCGTCTTTGGTAAATAAATAATCCGCAGCATTACCTGTAAGATGACCGCCTTTAATAACAACCGACTGACATCCAACTTCCGATATAATAAATTTCCCTGCTTTATTAATATCCGATTCCGTTATTATTTCAAAATTTACTATTTCTTCTGTTTCCGGAATATTCGGTGTAATAACCGTAGCTAAAGGCAAAATTTCTTGTTTTAAATTTCTTCTTGCCTTATCATCTATAAGTTTATCTCCGCTTGTGGCTACCATAACCGGATCAACTACATACAGATGATTTTTCGGTATATATCGTTTTATTAATCTCATCATATCAGCATTAGCTATCATTCCGGTTTTAATAGCGTGTGGTGCTATATCGTTAAATACACTGTTCAACTGTGCTTCTATCGTTTCTAAATTCAGATGTTGAATATATTGAACACCCAAAGTATTTTGGGCAACAACGCTGGTTACCACTGCCATACCATAGACACCACGTGCCTGAAATGTTTTCAAATCCGCCATAATACCCGCTCCCCCTGTAGGGTCTGTGCCGGCTATCGTCAACGCAATATTTAATTTACTCATTATTCTTTCAACTCCCAACATTCTTGTGTATACGCCATATTAAAGAATTTTCTTTCATGTTCGCAACTTTCCAAAAAATTTTTAACAAGCCGTTTTCTATCAGCAATAGACATATGCTCAGCTAAACGATTAATTATTTTATAATACCAATGTAAACAATCTTTTGCCAAATCTCCGGCATAGAACTCAACCCAAAATTTTAATGGGTGATCGTCTGCCAATTTATTTTCTGCCAGAATTTTCTCTGCTATTTTCGCATAAATCCATGGACATGGCGCCATACCACTAAGTGTTTCTGCCATACCGAAAGCATAGGCATTGTAATACATATGTTTTATATAATGATCAGCCGACGGATACCACTCGCCACCTTTAATAATTTCATTATAATCACGTCCTATATAATCGGCTAAGTTTTTATGAGCGGCAATTTCTTCATTTAAAACAAAATTTATTTGACTTAAAAAGAAATTTTTTTCATCTTTGTTATCACTTTTCGCCAGTAATAATGCGTAAATATCGCTAAAATTAGCTAAATACAACGCATCCGCTTTTAAGTAGTGAACCACTGCTTCCTCTGATAAATCAGCATGAATTAACCCTTGAATAAAGCCGTCATAATAAATTTTATCAATAATCGGCAGTGCCTTTTCTTCCATTATATCTGTAATTTGTTTCATCAATATATCCCCTTAGTATTTTATTTGATTATAAACACAACCTAAAAAACTCCCAAACGTAGTGCATGGGAGTTAAAAAGTGTATTAATATTTACATAAAAAGACAAATTTTCATCACATTTCCTACGCTAGCATTATCTAGTTCAGGTCAAAGGGTCTAACATTCGTTATCTCAGCCTAAAGGCACCCCTAGTGCTTATATTTAATTTACCACCCTATCGTAACAGACTTTTTTTAAAATGTCAATCTTAATGCAATCGTTTTATTTATTTTTATATATCACTTAAATTGCTGATAATTATCTTTATTTTTATAATAAAACAAAGATAATATCCTTATATTTTGCTGAAATTATATATTTTTTTAAATAAATTAAGAATGATTATTATTTTCTTCTTTATTTTTTACAGATTTTATAATATAATATTGCTTAGCGATTTTTTTAAAATCGATTACATATAAATAAGGAGATTTATCAATATGAAAAACAACACATTATTAAAAGTTCTTTCTGCTACGGCAATTTTCTCTGCAATAGCAGCCATTGAAGCCTACAGTCAGGACGAACTTGCATACGCTGCGGAAGATAGTGCTATCCACGCTACAACGGGAGTAAACAAACCTAACACCACCCCGAAAGCACAAACTACCGCTGCTACTTCGACTATCTCTAAACAAGATGGTAAAAACTTAAAAAATGATGAAGGTAAAAAAGTTACAGCTGATAGCTACGAGGCTGCTACATATAAAAATCCGAATAAAGACAGAGAGATTGATTCAAAAACTGTAAAAAAAGAATTTCCACTTAATGTTCAAGGGCATCTAAGAAATGCAAACAATAATGATGAACCGTCACTATATGAACCGGCATTAGATAACAATGTTAAAGTCGAAAAAATTGGTAATAAATACAAATATACATTTAGAATTAAACCGGGAATTACCGATGTCGGTGGAGAATTTTATAATTTTGAATTAAGTAAAATCATATATCAGGATAAGGTGCTGGAATTAAAAACATTAAGCGAAAAACAACGTATTAAAGAAGCATCTATTACATCAGATAAATTATTGGATAAAATTCAATTAGACGGTACTTCTAAATATCCGGACGGACGTGATATGTCTCATTTCGTCACATTGCAACTATATTATGAAACTGCTCGTAAATGGGAAGACAGACCTATTGTTGAAAAAGACGGTTCTACTGAACCGATTACTCCAAAACCTACTAAGCCTACTAAACCTGCAAAACCGGAAAAACCTAAAGAAGAACCTACCCCGGCTAAACCTATTGCTAAAGACCACGAAGCTGAAGCCAACAAAGTTCCCAACACTTTCCCGACTACAGTAAAAGGAGAACTTAACGGGAGAGATCGTAACGAATCTTCTATCTACTCTAACGCCTTTATTAAAGACGTAAAAGTTGAAAAAGTTGGAGATAAATATCAATATACTTTCCAAGTAAAAGAAGGAACATCATCTAATATGTTGCTTCGTAACAAACCGTTTACCCTTTCTAAAATTTATTATAAAGGTAAAGAAATAACACTTACCAAAGTAGATTCAGCTACTAAATTATATGAGGGTAAAATTGTTACCGATAGTTTATTGGACAAAATTCAGCTAGATGTTGTCGTTAATGTAAGGGTAAAAGCCGGTGCAAAACCCCGTTATGAAGATAGAACGACGGAAACTACTTTAGCTTTAAACTTCCCTACGGTAGAAAAAGCTGACAGTCCTTATAATAGCGTTCCGGCTAAACTGCTTAATGCCAATACCGATAATCTTTCTATGGGTAATCCGGCTTTAGTTAGCGAAAAAACTCGTGTTGAAAAAATCGGCAATATCTATCACTACTACGTAACATTCAAAGACTTACATGTAGGACCTATTGTAGGTAGTGTGAGCCGTCTTACAGTTAATGGTAAAGAGGCGGAAGTTAAAGACCTTGGCGGTGATGACCATGAAAAACAATATCACTTCACCAGCTCTGAAAAATTAGCTACTGTTCCTATTACTATGGATATTACCGTTGGTGGAAAATTATTCCATGCAAACACTCCGGCACGTCTATCATTCGACTGGTCTAAAGCTACTCCTTTAACTAAGGAGCAAGTTCCTAATGCCAAAGAAGATAATAAACTTCCAAAAGAACAGAAACCTAGCATTAAAGATGAAAACAAACTGCCTAAAGGACAGGATAAACAAGAAAATAATACTAAAGAAGATAATAAAAAAGTTGAACAAGAAACTTCCGATAAAGAAAAAGATAAAAAACAGGATAAAGATTCTCAGTTTAACAACAATAACTTAAATAATCAAAATTCTATCGGTAATAATTCAACTAATAAAAAAGTATTACCTAATACCGGCGTTGCAACCGCTACCGTTACCGGACTTGGTTTCTTAACTCTTCTTTCTGCATTGGTTCTTCGTAGAAAAATTAATAAGTAGTAAATAATTTTATTAGAGTAGTGTAAATTTTACATTACTCTAATATTTTTTAAATTAAAGATACTAAAAGAATTAATAATGATTATCATTTACTACTTTATTTTTTGTTATTTTTATACTATAATAATAGGTAAGTTAAATAAAATATAAAAAATAAAAGGAGATAATAGATATGAAAAAAAATAATCTATTAAAAGTTTTTTCTGCCGCTGTTATTGTATCCACATTATCAGTGACCGAACTTTCTAATGTGCAATTACCTGCAAAAGTAGCAACAGCTGCTGAAAATACACCTAGTTCAGCCGTGTATGATATTCCTGTTAAACTGATGAACTATTATACACCCAATAAGCTTTCTATGGGTAATGCTGCTATGGTAAAAGCCACCGTACAAAAAGTGGGTAATCAATTCAAATATACTGTAATACTAAAAGATATCACATTTTTAGGAATGAGTGACGGAATCAGAAAATTCTGGGTTGAAGGAAAAGAAATACCTCTTAAATCTATAACTTATCCTGATCCTAAGGTTATAAACCCTGTTCAAGTAGAATTTACGAGTCCTGCACTTAAAAGTTCTTTTGATGTAGAAGTATTTGTTAATGCTATGGAACAAATTATGCCGGGAGGCGGTCGTCAAAAAGCAAAACTTACCTTTGATACTTCAAAAGTCCCTTCTTCAATAAATGATCTTATTTCTGAAGAAACAAAAACTGAAGAAATTCCATATAAAACTACAAAAGTAGAAAACCCTAATCTTGAAAAAGGAACCGAAAAAGTTAAAACACCGGGTAAAAAAGGTGTTAAAACTGTTGTTTATACAGTAGTTACTAAAGCTGACGGTACTCAAACCAAAACTGTTAAATCGGAAGCCGTTACGCAACAACCTGTTAATGAAGTAATTGAAGTTGGTACAAAAGTTGTACAACAAAAACAACCACAAAAAAATATGGTAACTTACTTTGATAATGTCACAGTTAAATTGATGCACGCTTATGAACAAGGTAGACCTTCTATGGGTAATCCCGCTTTAGACGGAATCGTTGTATATAAAGATGGTGATACTTATCACTATATTGTTAAATTCAAAGATTTAACTTTCCCATTTGGTGGAAAATCATTTACCGATGGTATCAAACGCTTCTGGGTTAAAGGGGTTGAATATCCTGTAACACGTACCGGAGGTCCTAACAATCAAGTTCAAGTTCACTTTACAAGTAAGGAAAAATTAACAAACGTTCCTGTTGCTGTGTATGTTCAAACTATGGAAAACATTATGCCGGGAGGCGGTAAACAAAACGCTATCCTAGCGATAGATTGGTCAAAAGCAACTGAACGTCAAGGTGAAGCTCCAGTTGGTGGCGGTGAACCGGGAGGAGGTTCTAATAACGGTATACTACCTAGAACCGGTTTAGAAACATCTTCTTCACTATTAGCAGGTGCTATTACATTAATGGGTGCTGTTTTACTTGGTAGAAGAAAACAAAAATAATAATTAAATATAGTTAGTAGCCCCGCTCTTATTTTGGCATGTTACTACTAACTTTAAAAGCGGGAAAATTTATTCCCGCTTTTTATTTTTGAAAAGATATATTTATTTAGAAAGTGAGTAATAATAATGAAAAAAATATTGAAATTTGTTGCAATAACAATTACTACTTTAGCTTTTATTGTAACATCAAGTAGTGTTCAGTTAAATCATAAAGTTCAAGCTGAAGATAAAGTTTATAGTGTTCCGATTGAGTTATGGCATTCTGAAAATACCGGGCGTTTATCAATGGGAAATAAAGCACTGGCTCCTAAGGCTACCGTTAAGGTTCATGATAATAACACCTCAACAATTACGGTTCAATTCGTTCCGATGGATTTTAATAATATGCACGGTCATTTACTGTCATTAAGCATTTATTCTTCACCAATTTTTTCCGGTAAATTAACTCCGGCTTCTGTCGTAAGCACCTATAACGATACTAACCTTGACGGCGGAACCAGTACCTACCCTAGCAATCTAAGTTTTGACTTCGGAACTGCTAAACCCGATAAAGTCGGAGTTAGAGTTTCTGTTGATGCTATGAATAAAATTATGGGTGGCGACGCTTCTCAAAATGCTATTATAAAATTTAACTGGTCAGCTGTAAAACAGGTTTCAGATAATGAAGATAGTAATGCCGATAAAGATAAAAAAGAAGAGAAAAAGGATGAAAATAAAGCACCGGAAGGATTTGTTACTAAAAAATTAGAAGATTATTTTAAAGAAGATCAAAAAACTAAAAACACCGGTGTTTATAACCTTGATATAACAGGTTCTTATCTAAGTCCATTAACCGGAATTACTGCTGACGGCGGAACTAAAAATGCCGCAATCGGCGAAGGTATGGTTCAAGGGGTTATTTCTCCTGTTAATTCCGGCGGAAACTTAAACGATGCACTTAAAAATCAAAAGGCGGGCGGAGAAAAACGTTGGTCTAAAGCCTTATTACAAAGAACTAAAGACGGAAAATTATATGCTACCGTTCGAATTCACTTAATGAACTGGGTACAACGTAGTAAAGAACAAGGACCATTTATTAAAGTATTGCAAAAAGACGGAGAATTTAAACAAGTTACAGCTTCCGAAACAAAAGTTAATATTGAACAATATAAAGACAGCTATGTTGACTATCGTTTCGAAGTACCGAACGAAAACTTCTTAGCAATGGTTCAAATGTACGTAGAACCTATGAACCGTCCGGTTAGATTTTTCGTTGAAGTAAACACCGATACTATTCAAAACGGAAACGATAATCTTGATATGGAAGTAATAAAAGAAAAAAATTACCTACCGTACTATCTTGGAGGTGGAGCTGTTGTTCTTGTAATAATCGCCGGCATCTTCATTGGCATTAAAAAACGTAAAAATAATGTAGTCACCGAAAATCCTACCGAAGAAATCACAAAAGAGAACGAATAAGAGGTTATATAAACATGAAAAAAAAATTATCACTATTATTAACGATTCTTTTAAGTTTTTCACTGATTTTAACTGCTTGTTCTTCTAACAAGAACGGTAACACAACCGGAGATGATCCGAATATTGCTGATAAGGCTTTTAATGAAACTATTGACCTTACGGGAGTTAACAAAGATAAAAAATCCGAAGAAGAAAACGGTAAACGTGTTGTAATGGATTCTGTTGCTCTTTGTCAAGTTGCAGATGTTCTTGATATTAAACTTGCGGGTATTCCTACAACAAGATTAGGTCATATGCCAAAAAGATATGAAAATACCGTTCAAATCGGCTTGCCTATGAATCCGAATATGGAAGTAATTAAATCAATAAATCCGTCAATCGTTTATTCACCTGATAGTTTACAAGATTGGATTAAAGAAGGATTTGAAAAAAATAATATTCCTTACAAATTTGTCGATATTCGTAGTGTCAGCGGTTTATATTCTGTAACAGAAGATTTAGCTAAAGAGTTTGGAAAAACTGAAAAATTTAACCAACTAAAAAAAGAACATGATACATTTTTTGCAGAGTTTAATAAAAAAATAGCCGATAAGAAGAAACCTAAAGTATTAGTTTTAATGGGATTACCCGGCAGTTACATGGCTGCTACCGAAAAATCATATGTGGGTAATTTAGTAAAACTTGCGGGAGGAGAAAATATTATTAAAGGCTCTGAAGAATTTACACAATTAAACTTAGAAACTGCACTTAATGAAAAACCGGATTACATTTTACGTACTGCACATGCTATGCCTGAAACTGTAATGGAAATGTTCAAAAAGGAATTTGAAACAAATAAAAGTTGGTCGCACTTCGATGCGGTTAAAAATAATAAAGTAATTGACCTTGATAATTCTATATTCGGTATGACCGCTACATATGACTATCAAAAAGGTCTTAATAACTTATACCAAGTATTTTATGGAAACTAATGTTACCAATCCGGAAGTAGCATATGCCTCTTCCGGATTTTTCCTAATAATTACTAAATTATATTTATAAATCTTTACAATCAACTTTATTTATTCGCATTTAGAAAGGAGGAAGTTATGTTGCGTAATAAAAAAATAATCTCTTTTATTATTCTTGTCTTGTTATTGCTGGCAACAATATTTGTTTCTGCAAACAGCGGTAGTATTAAGGCGACCGTTTATGAACTTGTTGTTGGAATTTTTAATAATAAATACGCTAATGTTAATGCTATTGTAGACGTACGTTTCCCTCGTATTGTTATTACGATTTTGGTGGGAGCGGCTCTTGGTGTTAGTGGTTTACTGCTTCAAACCGTCTTAAAAAATCCGCTCGTTGATCCAAGTATTATTGGAGTATCCAGCGGGGCTAATTTATTTTTATATCTTGGTATTGGTCTGTTCCCCCAATTATTAATGTTTAAAACAGTTTTTTCTATCATAGGGGGGATAATTGGGTTTATTATTATCTATTACCTTGCGGGTCATACTAAAAATAATGTCAAAATCATTCTTATCGGTATTGCTATCAGTTATTTCTTTACAGGAATATTAAGTAGCATACAATATATTACTCAATCAAGCCCGTCTACATCATCAGCTTCTAAAACCGTCGCTCTTGGAACCAAAAACTGGGAAGATGTGCGACTTCTTTTAATATGGATTCCGGTGTTATTAATTATCAGTTTGTTTTTAGCAAAACTATGTAATATTTTTACACTTGATGACAATATTATCGCTTCACTCGGAATTAACATTAACAATATACGTTTACTTATTTCATTTGTTGCAGTAGCACTTGCATCTGTTGCAACTGCGGTTGCCGGTGTTTTAGTATTTTTAGCACTTATAGTACCGCATATCGCAAAAATTATTATCGGGCGTAATCATCTCTACACAATACCTTTTAGTGCTGTTTTAGGTGCATTTGTATTACTGCTCTTTGATACTTTAGGACGTGTGGTGTTTGCCCCTGTAGAAATTCCTGCGGATCTAATTATGATGATTATTGGTGGCCCTGCATTTATTATTCTTGTTAAAAGGGGTGTTAACTAATGGAACATATTATTGAAATTAATAATTTATCATTCAAATATAATAATGACACCATGATTTTTAATAATCTGTCATTAGCTATTGAAAAAGGAAAAATTACCACCCTACTCGGCAAAAATGGTTGTGGTAAAAGCACTTTAATTAAAATACTGGCAAAAAATCTTCCTTATCACAGTGGCAGTATTCTCTTGGATAACAAAGAATTAAAAAACTATTCTTTAAAACAACTGGCAAGTACGCTTTCCATAGTTTATCAAAAAAATGAAACTCCTAAAGAAATTACGGTCTATAACATGGTCAGCTTTGCTCGACTTCCATATCAGAATATCTTTTTCTACAGAAAAACACCGGAAGATATAGAAAAAATTGATTTTGCATTGGAACAAACTAATCTTACCGATTATAAAGATAAACGTGTTGATGCTTTATCCGGTGGTCAATTACAACGTGTTTATATTGCGATGTGCCTTGCTCAAAGCACCGATATTATAATACTTGACGAGCCGACAACGTTTCTTGATATTAAATATCAAAAATCAATTATGACATTGGTAAGAGAGTTAAATGCACGTTTCGGTATAACTATTATTATGGTGCTTCATGATATTAACCAAGCGTTGACATACAGTGATAATATTATAGCATTGCATAACGGCACGGTAGTGAAACAAGATAAAGCAAGTGAATTTTATGATACAAAACTGCTAAATACCATTTTTGATGCTGATATACAGATTAGAGATAAAACTGTTATTAGCTGGTAATACTAAAAGCCTAGAAAATTTCTAGGTTTTTTTAACGGTTTTTATCTATAAAAATATGTATTTTCTTATATCTAATAATTTTCCAATTCAAAAGTAAAATTATGCTCTCAATAATTTTTTAAAATCACTCTCATTTGTACTCCATTATGTTTTATTGTAAAAAATGTAGTTCTTTAAACTTTACTATGCTGAAAATTACTGCTACAATAAAAATAGTATATACTATTTAAAAAGAGGAATTGTATGAACACGAAAGAGAAAATTTTAATAACTGCACGAGATCTTATTTACGAAAATGGTTACGCCGGAACTTCTGTCAATGATATTTTAGTAGCCGCTAATATCGGTAAGGGACAGTTTTATCATTATTTCGAATCAAAACATGATATAGCTTTAAAAATTATTGAGTTAAATATTTCTGAGTGGGAACAAAAACTTTTTAAACCTATTTTAATGAGCGATAATAATCCTGATAAAATATTTTGCGATATGATTGATTGGTTTTCTAAGGCACAAGAATCGGGAAAACCGATATTTCATGGTTGTCATATAGGGAATCTAATTGTCGAATTTTCTGCTAAAGAAGAATATTTTAGAACTTTATTAAGAGATTTATTACTTACTTTAGCTGATTTAATCGCAAAAAATTTAATGAGATTAAATAACAACCGTTTTGATACTTATGGTGTAGCTTTTAACGAGGCAAAATTTATTATTGCCGTAATCCAAGGAAACACTCTTCTCCTTAAGGCAACACAAGACATAAATGTTTTCAAAGATAATTTGAATTTATTAAAGAATAAATATCTTAAATAAAAAGGATGACAGTCATATAAAACGACTGCCATCGGGTTAACCTTGTAGAATATTCTTATGTTCGATAAAATCAATCATAGAATAAATTAGAAATTATATAAAAGAAAGTATTTGTACCTACTAGTTGGTACAAATACATATTATCATTTTATCACTCTTTTGTCAATATTCTTATATATATTTTTTACAAATATTTCCGTAATGATTAGTAGTATCTGTACGCCCACAACTAACTTGGGCTAATCCTGAAACTATTTTATCCTTTTTCAAAAGGAACAGCCAAAACTACTTTTGGTTATTTTTTTTAAATAATTTTCTCAACGAAATTAAAGGCTTGTTTCTGACTATTTTTTCATTGCCGATAAATTCTCTCATTTCTTTAAGGCATTTTCCGGCATTTTTTACTACAAAATTAAAACTACCATCTTTTTTAGTGTCTATAAAAAATCCTCGAATATATTTATCTTTGAAAAATATTTGTGCTCTTACCCTTTCGATTTGCTCCCAAGGTATTTGGATATAGTCTTCAGGGTTGCGATGATTATAAAATTCTATAGCTTTATCTCCTACCAAAATATCACCATGTTTATTGCCTATTCCACCTGATAAAAAATTAGCCTTGGTATTGTAAACTACTTTGGTATTTATAGACATTGCCATAAAATCACCTCCTTATTTATTTTTTCTCCAATAGCTTCGTATTCCTGTCAGTGTTATTAATACTATTATAAACATAAATATATAATTTTTAATACTGAAATACTTTGATGCTTCCGTTTTTATAACTTCGATTTTTTTATCAATATTATTATTTTTTTTAACAACCTTGTTATGCTCTTCAAATTTTTCCAAGTCGTTATTGCTGATTTTTGTATTTTTTACCGCAACATAATAAATATATTTCAAATCATTTAACGGTTTTATTTCTTCCACCGATGTATTGGAAATATCCAAGCTTGCCAGATTACCTGCGGTAGCTAATGGAGAAATATCTTTTAATCCTAAATTATCATTAAGCATTAGACGATATAAATATTTCTTACCGTACAACGCTCTTATATCTTCAATACTGTTTTTGTATAATAATAACTCTTCCAAATTTTCTAATTTTCTTAGTGGACTTATATCTATTATATTATTTCTATCTAAATATAAAATTCTTATATTAATTAACTCCTCAAGCGGTGTTAAGTCTTTTATCGTATTTTCTGCTGCAATCAAACTTTCCAATTTTTTCGCATTTTTTAAAAATGTTATATTGTCAAAACCAATTCCTGAAATATTTAAACTTCTTATATTGTCCAGTCTTAAATTATTCGGGACGTAATCTTTTAAAGCTCCGTTCATTGAAATGTCCAGCGACTCTATACTTAATTCATTAAGAAAATCTAAATTATTCATTAAATTTTTTCTTAATGATAATTGTTTTAATTTTTTTAACTGTGCCAAACTTTTGGTATCTTTTATTTTATTATTAGTTAAATTCAAATCTTCTATTTCTTTGAGATTTTCGAGTGGTGATAAATCTTCAATAAAATTATTAGATAGGTTTAATGTTTTTAAATTTGTTGCATATTCCAGTCCTTTTAACGAAAAAATATTCATCCACGGTAATGACAAACTTGTAAATTGTTTCATCATCCCTACCGTAATATCTTTTCCTTTATAATTTTTATCAATATGAAATTTATAATATTCTAATAATGATTCTTTTAAATTCAAATCTTCAAAGTCTATTATTTGTCCACTTTCTTCCTTTGAGAAATTCTTTTTACCAAACGGAACGTAAATATCATTGGCAAAAACGATTTCTGTATTAAGCTGTGAAGTCATTAAACTTAAAGTTGCGATTATAAAAACGCTACACATTACTTTTTTCATTTTGTTCCTCTTTTATTTTTTATATGTTAATATTTTATTTTTAACGACAACTAATCCATAAGCTGCTAGGGGTAGAAGAAAAACAAAATATGGAAAAACATATCTGCTCTTCGCTTCCCAAATCATATGAAATAGTGTCCCACCTACAAACGCTATCGGTATAAGTGCATATACTTCCTGTTTACGTCTATATATTACTACCGAAAAAACAAATGTGAATATATAAACAAACACTTGAAATATTTTCATTAAAAGGTTTAAGAAACTATGTGTTTCATTAAAGTAAATCTGTTTAACGAAAAAGTCTTTAACTTTTTCCAGTTGCGTTTCACTGTCAAAATTACGCTGTGGTGCTGTCACCAATAAACTTTGAAACGTCGGTTCTATAAATTGATTTTCATATTTTCTCTTATAAAAATCCAGTGCATAACTAGGATTTTCTTTAAAAACATTTAATCTCTGTTTAATAGAATTTTTTGCGATTTCTTTTATTTTCTCATCGTTATAGTCCTCTTCCGGCATAATATCATAATTAAATTTATTCCACCAACCGGCCTCTCTTTCCCCTTCCTGCATACCCATAGCAATCCAAGTTATTTTATTTACCCCATCAGAAATTTCTCTTTGTGATTTTACCTCGTAATAATTATAAATAACACTTTTACCTGCCATCATTACAAAAAGACATGAAATAATAAATAATGGCATTTTTTTATCTTTTTTCTTAATAAAATATACTACCGCAACACTAAAAATAGCCAGCATATGAATGATATTATTACCTATCAAAATAATCGAAAAATTAAGTGCAAATAAGCTGATTACCAACATATACCATTGTTTTTGCTTTGTGTACTTTATAAAATAATAATAAGCTACAAGTGTTAAAAACATTCCCGGCAATATACCATAAACAAATGCTACATAAAAAATTAAAGGAAAACACAATCCACTAAGAATAACTACAAGATAATTTGTATCTTCATCATCAAATAATATATTAGATATTTTATATAACATCATTATGATAAAACTTATCGAAAAACTTTGCATAATATACAAAATAAATGTCGCCCTTCCAAAAAGACTAAGTATTATTTGGAATACAAAAATAGTCGTTATTTGGTGTGAGTATATATACAAATAATTATTTCCTTTATCGAGTCCACTATAATTACCACGAATAAAGTTATTTGTTTGATCAATAATATTAAACGGATCAAACTGCACGTAATCACGTCGTAAAATTGCAAATAATATACTCATTATAAAAGCATAAATCATTACAATAAGTACCAAACGCTTTACACTAATAATTTTTTTTAGGTATTTTGTACACATTAAGATAACTATACTAAATATTACGAGAAAAATAATATTTAGTATAGTATTGTCCTGTTTATAATATAATGTTTCTTGATAATCTCTTGGAAATGTTGCTGTTTTTGTTAATACTAACAGTGTATTAAATCCCATTAATAAAAAGAATATAATAGCTATTACTTTTATTAAAAAATTAGCAATTTTAGATAGTATTTCCTTACTCATAGATTATTCCTTTGTTTCTTCGTTTAAAAATTTTTCAACAATAAAGCGTGGACGCTCTTTTGTTTCAAGATAAATTTTTCCTACGTATTCGCCGACAATTCCTAGAGAAATCATAATCATTCCTCCGATAAACCACATTGAAATCATTGTACTTGACCATCCCGGACGTGCCGAACCTGCAAAATAGCTGTATAATGTATAGAAAAATACAATCACCGCTATAAAAATCATCAACATTCCACCGACTGTAATAAAACGAATTAATTTTACAGACAATGATGTAATTCCTTCAAAAGCGAATGCAAGCATTTTTGACAACGGATATTTACTTTCCCCTGCAAAACGCTCTGCACGTTCATAAGTAACAACATCTGTTGGATACCCAATCATAGGAACGATACCGCGTAAAAATAAATTAACTTCTTTAAATTCTGCCAAACCTTCCAAAGCACGTTTACTCATTAAACGATAATCAGCATGGTTAAACACCGTATTAGCTCCTAATTTTTCCATTATACGGTAAAAGGCTTCTGCTGTAAAACGTTTAAAAAATGTATCAGTTGTTCGAGCTGAACGTACTCCGTAAACAATATCACAACCGTCATAATATTTTTTTATCATCTTATCCATTGCATCAATATCATCTTGAAGATCCGCATCCATTGAAATACTCACATCACAATAATCTTTTACCGTCATAAGTCCGGCTAAAAGTGCATTTTGATGCCCACGATTACGGCTTAAATTTATTCCGCTGAACAATGGGTTATTTTTGTGTAATTTTTCTATCATTTCCCATGTTTTATCTTTTGAACCGTCATTCACCAAGACAACTCGACTATCTTCGGCAATCAAGTTTTCTTCTATCATAGTGTTCATTTTTACTTCTAAACGTTTTGCCGTTTCGTTTAATACCTCTTCTTCATTATAACAAGGTATTACCACATATAGTTTTTTCATTACTAATCTCCTAATTACTTTTTACTAATCGCTTTATTAAGTCTATTAAGCAAAGCTACGTTTTCTTTAGTTTCTTTTATAGGTAGCATATATATTTCATCTACCTTCTCATTATCAAACTCTCTTAGAATATTATATAAATTTTTATTCGATTGTTCAATATTTTTTTCGTTGTTCGCAAGAAATTTTACTACTACCGGTAAGTGCTCTACTTTTTTTTCATTATTACTATAAGTTATTAACCCTGTTTTTTTATTTTTTGTTTTTAAATATTCTATTAATTTATCTAAAGTATCATGATAAACTATAAGTTCCGCTTCCGGCGAATAGTGTCGGTACTTCATTCCCGGTGCTATTGGGATTTTAGTTTCAGTCATTATTTCGTCATTATATTTTACACTACCAATACCTAATACAGCTTCAATATTTTCTTTTGTTATCTCTCCGGGTCTTGCTATAACGAGCGGTGTCCGTGTGCAATCAATCACCGTACTTTCTAACCCAAATTCCGCTTGTTCATCTTCGATTATTACCTCTATTTTCCCGTTCAAATCATGGTAAACGTGCGAAAAACGTGTCGGTGACGGTTTCCCGCTGGTGTTAGCACTCGGTGCTGCAAGTAATATGCGCGTTTCTTTTAAAATATTTCGTGCTGTTTTATTCGACGGCATTCTTACCGCTAACGTTTCTAACCCTGCACTAGCTTTTTTTGATATATTGTTATTAACTTTTGCATTTAAAATAAGGGTCATCGGACCGGGCCAAAAATACTCTGCTAATTTTTTTACACGTTCATCTGAATAATCAACAATATTATCCAACTGGCTAATTTCATAAAAATGAATAATAAGCGGATTGTCACTCGGTCTACCCTTAGCAGTATAAATTTTCCCAACCGCTTCATCTTTAGTTGCATCGGCACTTAACCCGTAGACCGTTTCTGTCGGAATAGCAACTAATTTATTTTCATTATAATATTGTTTTAATTTTTTATAAATACTCTCTTTATCAGTGCTTGTATTTATATTAATTATTTCCGTTTCCATATATTCTCCTTACATTGTTAGGTGAAATTCGGGCTAATTATTTTAATAAACAAAAGTCATAATATCACTATAAATATTGTAATAGCTATAATTAATACATAGCTTAAATAATCATATTTTTGATAATGTAATACCTTGTATCGTGTTCTTTTAGCTGTTGTATTATATCCCCGCACTTCCATTGCCGTCGCCAGTTCATCAGCCCTTTTAAGAGTGGCTATAAACAACGGGATAAGTATAGGAATAAATTTTTTTGTTTTTTGGAGTATGTTCCCCTCATTAAAATCTGAGCCTCGTGATACTTGAGCATTAATTATTCTATTAGCTTCTTCCAAAATCGTTGGAATAAAACGCAGTGAAATAGATAAAACCAAAGCAAAAGTCGAAATAGGTATACCAATTTTATTCAAAAATCCAAGACTTTTTTCTATTGCGTGGGTAATTTCCGTCGGTGAAGTTGTCATCATAAAGACTATCATAATCATTACTACCAATGAAAAACGACAGGTAATAAGTATTATGCCGTACAATGCACCGCCGTATAATACAAAACCGTGATAGTCAATTAACCTTTCCCCCGTTCTATTAAACACCAAGTGTATTAATGATGTAAAAAATATTAATACACTAACCGATTTAATACTGAATATTAATTGTTTTAATGTTGTTTTAGATAAGTATACGCTTATTATCAATATTATAAATAATATCAAAAATTCTATAATATCAGTTGCTATAAATACATCAACTAAATACACGGTTACAAAAAACAGTTTTAGTCGTGGATCTAAATTATGAATAACTGTTCCTAGCGGTATATATTTACTAATTAATGAATTATTCATCTTTAGCCCTTTCCAGTAATAATTTTATGCCCATTGTTAAATCGGAATATTTTCTCGGAAATAACCCTATGTCTATTCCCTGATTTTTTAATTTATTATACATTTTTAATACTTCCGGCAATTCCAGTGCGTTTTCCGTTAATATCGTTTTATTGGTAAAAAGTTCTTCCGCACTTCCGCTAAACACTACTCCACCTTTTTTCATTACAAATACCTTATCGGCATACTCAAGCACATATTCCATATTATGCGTTACTAGGACAATTGTCATATTTAACTGTTCTTTTAATTTACTTATAAGTCTCATAATCTCTGTTCTGCTTTTATAATCAAGTGCCACCGTCAGTTCATCAAGTATCAGTGTTTTAGGTTTAAGTGCCAAAACGCCGCAAAGAGCAATTTTTCTCATCTCTCCGCCGGATAGCTCAAATGGTGATTTATCCAAATACTCTTCACTAAGTCCTACCAAATTAATTAATCTTTTTGCACGATTTATCGCTGTCCGTTCGTCAACACCATAGTTTAACGGAGCAAAAATAATATCTTTTAACACAGTTGTTTCAAATAGCTGTTGTTCGGAAAATTGGAAAAGTACAGCTACTTGTTCTCTAAGATTACGCAATGTTTTTGCCAGTTCTTTACGTTCTTTTTTATTTTTAGCTTGTCTTAATACTGTCGTACCGACCGTAACCTCTCCTGTGCTTGGTACTAATAAACCGTTTATATGTTCTATTAGCGTCGATTTTCCACTGCCCGTCTTACCTACAATAACAGTATAACTACCGTCTTGTATATCTATATTGATATTTTTTAGTACCTTTCTTTCATAAGGGGTTTTTTCATTATAATTATAATCTACATTTTTAAAACTAATTTGCATAACTTATCTACCACGCTCTTTTCACCGTCTGTTACTGTAAATATATCGCTATTTGTATATTCATTCAGGTCTCGTTTAAATTTCTCAAAAAAGGGTACTTCTAAATGATAATTTTCCAATATTTGGGCATTATTATATAAATTATTATAATCACCTTTATATACTATTTCACCTTTTTTTAAAATAATTATATTATCAGAATAGATGCTTTCTTCCGCATCATGCGTTATCGAAATAATCGTCAATTTTTGCTCTTTGTTAATTTTTTTTATATACTTTAATATATAACTTCTTGCCCCCGGATCAAGCATACTTGTCGCCTCATCCAATATTAATAATTGCGGTTTAAGTGCCAGAGCAGATGCCAACGCAACACGCTGTTTTTGTCCGCCGGATAATGCTGTCGGTTCGGATTTTCGATATTCTTTCATATCAACAATCTCCAAAACTTCGTCAATAATCATATCCATTTTTTCACGAGGAATATTATTATTCTCAAGTCCAAAGGCTATATCTTCTTCAACGGTGCTACCTACAAATTGATTATCAGGATTTTGAAATACAACCGCTATTTTACTATGAATGTCATTTAGGATTTCTTTTGAATATTTTTTATCATTTAGAAAAATATTACCGCTACTTGCAACATTCTGCCCATAAATTAATTTCATTAATGTTGATTTACCACTACCATTTTCTCCAAGGACGGTTAACCAACTGCCCTTTTCTATCTCAAAAGTAATATTTTTCAATACTTTTTTTTTAGTGTTATTGTATATAAAACTTACATTATCAAATTTTATCATTTTTATGTCCTTGCCTTAACAATATCATTTTATTATACCAAATTTCTTTATATTTCTCAAACTTTAGTACCGGTTACAAAATTAAAATTCTGTAAAAAACAAAATATCCGGTATTTTTAATTTCTTTAAAAATAGTAAATTTATTTTTTAATGACATAACAAGTTCTGATTTATTTTTTCCAATATCAATATAATATTTTAGAATTTTTCTCAAATATCCCCTCTCACTCAATTTTTTCGATAAAAAAGAATTAAGAAAAACCTTTTACACCAAAACAGTGATTAAATGTTCTCCCTAATTCTATTACTCCTAATACCCCAAACCAATTTTTATCTTATTTTAAATTTCTTTAAGGAAAAAATAATCCATGGTACTATGTAAAATTACTTCCGGTTTTTCTATCTGTTTAAAACCTAATAATTCATATAATTTTATTGCCGGAACTAAAGATGAATATGTTTCCAAATAAAGTCGCTTATATCCTACTAATTTCGCATAATCTTCTGCGACTTTCATAAGATGTTTCCCAAGTCCCCTCCCTTTTGATTTAGAAGTTAAATATAATTTTTGAATTTCTGCACAGTCTTTAAAACCGAAAAATTCGGCAATTCCTACTCCACCCAGTATTTCATTATTATCATCCATTATAATAAAATACGCTCTTCTGTATGAATTAATATTATAATATCTACTTAAATGATTTAACTCCGGATCAAAATATGCCGTTCCCGGAATATCCAACTTTTCTTTTTCTAAGCTCGTTTTGATAATTTTTGCTATTTTCTCGTCATCATCAGCTGTAATAAATCTAACATTATTTTTAATCAAAAAATCTTTTATTTTATTATCCATACTATATACTCCTTATACTCCTTTTCTAAATTCATTAATAGTTAATACATTAATAAATTTATTCATAAAAACTGCTTCTTTTTATCTTACCGGTAGCCACCATAAGAGCTAAAAACCCTGATAGAATCTACTTATTAGTAGCCAGATGTAACTGTTCAATGATTTGAAAGTATATTTTAAAGAACTTTTCCTAAATCTAACAACCCTAACAGAAAACTACCTGAAAAAATCTACTTTTATGAAATTACAATTTTTAAGTAACTCCTTATTTATAATATTTTAAAGCATTTTTTATAAATCTATTAACAACTTCATTATTGTATTCTACACATTTTAAATATAAACCTTGTGCGTCAGCACGTGCTCCGGCAAATTGCCTATCCTGTTTTTTAAATATTTCTTCAATATACTCAGCTTCATATTTTCCATTTGCAACATTTATTACAGTCCCAACAATAATCCTTACCATATTGTATAAAAAACCATTACCGGTAATTTCAAAATTAATTATATTATCATTCAAACTGTCACGTTCTATAGAAAAATCATAAACTGTTCGTATCTTGTCTTCGACACTGCTGTTTTTTGAACAAAATGAGGTAAAATCATGTTCTCCTAAAAAATATTGTATTGTACTCTGTGCTTTTTCTAAATCAAAATTAAAAGGTTGATGTCCTACATAATTAATTAACAGAGGATCCACTTCTTTCCCGATATATAATTTATAAAGATATGTTTTTTTTACACTATCATATCTCACATGAAAATCATTATCCGCTAGCATCGCAGATACAATACGAATATCTTTAGGTAAATTGGCATTTATTGCTCTTTTCCATGCTTCGCTCGAAATATTCAGATCACTATCGAAATGCAACACTTGACCGTAGGCATGCACCTTACTATCGGTACGCCCACTCATATAAATACGCACATCTTTTTTGTGTATTTTTTTTAAACTCTGTTCTATTTCTGCTTGAACGGTATTATTATTCGGTTGAATTTGAAAACCGTGGTAGCCGCTCCCATCATATCTACAAAGTAAAACTACCCTCACATTATTCCTCCTTAGTAATTTTTCCTATATCCAACTATAAAATTTTTATGGATAATAAATTATTCCATTTATATCTTAATACGCTTTTGCCTCTTCTTCACTCATCCAAAAATGAATACCACCTGTTGAATCATACCAACGATCTTCATTAAAATTTTTAGCAAAAACCCATTCCCCTAACCTATAACAAAAGTCATTATCAACGGTCGACCACGCTTCATCGTAATGCTTCGTTCCGTCAAAACTTTTTATTTCTAAAACCTTAGCTTTGTCGCATCTACAACAATTCATCGTTGATGATACTCTTTTAGCATCGCCGGGTATTAATAACTTTACTATTAAATTATTAATACATTTTTTATAAGCGATAAATGCCCCCTCTTCAGGACAATGTAATGTAAAGTTTTTAGTCATATTATCAAATTTTATATCTTTTAAATTGGCATTTTCTAAAATCGCACCATATAGATTTGCTCCGCTAATATTCGCTCTTTCTAAATTTGCCCGACGAAGTGAAGCTGTCTGTAGGTTAGAATTTTTAAAATTAGCATTTTTTAATGAACAATCATCTAACAAACAATTTTTCAAACTACTGTTTGTAAAATTAACATTATCTAAACAAACATTAATAAAATTAGAATTTGAAAAGTCAATATTGCTTAAATCATAGTTACTTAAATCACAATTTTTCAATATAATATCCGACAAATTCAATCTATCAGTTCTATTGTTCAGCATGTTTTTTAACTTATCAAAGCTAACTGTTTTCATATCATCACCTCACATACTATTATACAATAAAAGTAAACAGCTGCAAAAATAAATTTTACAATTTATTCCGCAACTGTTTGTTTTTTTTTTATATTTACCCTTATTATCTTTCTACTAATGTCCCATCTTTATAAGCATCAAGTAACACTTTCAACTGTTCTATCTGTATTTTCATCTCTTGACCGGTATCCGTATCCGCTATTGTTTTTCGCTCAACTTTCTTATCAACAACACGACGTGTCGACACAATATCCGTTTCATCTTTAAGAGCTTTTTTCTTACTTTGAAATATGTCATGTCGCATAATCTGTAATCCATAAGAATTATAAGTCAATGTATATCCGCCATGCCCCGTAGTTTTATGATAAGCACGTGACATACCGCCGTCGATAACAATAGTACGTCCGTTTGCTTTAATCGGATTTTCTCCTTTTATTTCTTTAACCGGAGTATGGCCGTTAATAATATGCCCACTTTCTGACAATCCAAATTCTTTTAGTAACTTAATACAAAATGCTTCATTATCACGCAATTTATAATAAGCATTTTTCACTTCTTCATGAGATGCCTTATGTTCTATAAAGTAACGTTCAAATGTAGTCATATCACGTTTACCGAAGAGCGGAGAATATTCGCCTTGCCATAGATAGAAAAATAATCCATCACCGCTTCGATCATTACTGTAAAAAATACTACGAACTTTTTTATCAAAAAAGTCCAACATCGCTTTTCCTGTATAAGTTTCTCCTCTATAGGTAAATGTTTGGAAATTACCGTTCACATCAACCGGCATACAACCATGAATTAATAGATTACCGTTATAGCATTTATACATCGCACCTTTATTGATAAATAATTCAATATGTTTTTTTAATTTCTCACTGGTGGTAAATAGCTCTCTTAATTTTCTCACTACTTTTTCTTCTTCCTTATTTAGTTTATAAGGATTTTTTCTATCAACGGTTGGAAAATTGCATGATGTCATAGGATATGTTTTCCCACGTACCTCTACCGTCTTTTTCTCAAAGTTTATTTTATCAAGTAAAGCACGACTACCTAAATTAAATTCCGGATTTGTATCAATTGCCTGTTTTTCCAATTTAAACTGAATTACCGCTATAGCCTTGTGCATACGTGCTATTTGCATAATTTCATGTTCACTGTATTTTAATTCATCATTTTTCGATAATTTCGGCATAAATTCCTTACAAGGATCATCTTTATAATATGTTTCACTAAGATTTAATAAACTTCTTAAAGAAATTCCATATCTGTCTTCTATAATATCCAAATTATCATATCTCGCACAAATTCTCAGTACATTCGCCATAGTAATTGCATCGCCACAATATGCTCCAATCCACAACATATCATGATTACCCCATTGAATATCCACAGAATGATAATTAAGCAGACGATCCATGATTTTATCAGGATAAGGCCCACGATCATAAACATCACCCACTATGTGCAAGTGATCAATAATCAGTTTATGAATAGATAAACTAAGTTCAATAATAAACTTATCCCCCGCCCCCAATTCTATGATATTTTCAACAATTTTCTCATAGTAAACAGCTTTATCACGTGTTTGCATTTTGTATAACAATTCTTCAATAATGTAACTAAAATCACTCGGTAAAATTTTTCTTACTTTTGAACGTGTATACTTACGTGCTGCTATTTGGGTTACTTCTAATAAACGTAAAAGCAAAATCTTTTGATATTCTTTATACTCAATCTGAGTAAATTCTTTTTTCAGTATATTTAATTTTTCTTCCGGATAATAGATAATTGTTGCCAATAAATTTAACTCTTTTTGTTGTAATCTATTGCCGAAAACTTCTTTTAATTTTTCTTTAATTACACCGGAACCGTTACGTAATACATGGTCAAACGCCTCATATTCGCCGTGAATATCACTAAGAAAATGCTCTGTCCCTTTTGGCAATGATAAAATCGCCTCAAGGTTAATAATTTCTCTCATTGTTTCATTAATATTTTTAAAATTATTTGATAATAAACGTAAATGTTCCCTAGATATATCCATAGTTTTCTCCTTGAAATCGTTTTATATCTATCATTCTATCACTTTTTTTATCAGATTTCAATTAGAAAACGTATCATAATGCTAAAATTAGATTGTTATTATTTCCCGTTATTTTAAATATCAAATTCAATTATTTTTTCGTTATTCTGATAAAAGGTTTTACTGCAGTAGTTTTAATTTCAAGAATATCACTACCCTATATATTATATTTTTACACATTTAATTCGGTATCTTTCATATAAGAATAACCCTAGTAAAATTAAATACCTACAATTTTTACTTTTGATGAATTATTATCAGAATATACTTCCACTCCGGCTCGTATCCGTTCTTTTAACTCACTAACATGGGATATTATTCCGATGTTTCTGCCATATGACTGCAATTCAATAAGAGTTGAGATAGCGGTATCGAGCGTTTCGCTGTCTAGTGAACCGAACCCTTCATCTATAAAAATCGTTTCAAGAGAAATACTACCGCTTTCTTGCTGAATAATTTCAGCAAGTCCTAATGCTAGGGATAGTGAAGCTAAAAATAACTCACCTCCGGAAAGAGAACTAACATCTCTGTTACTGTTCGAATTAACGTCATATACTTCTATATCCAAACCTTGAAGTCCATTACCTTTTTGACGTTCTAATTTTCTTATAAAACTGTAACGTCCCTCGCTCATTTTTAAAAATCGTCTTGAGCCGGCTTCTAATATCAGATCAAGATAATAACCTTGAACATATGTTTCAAGAGATTTTTTATTATCGGTTTTTCCACTAATAACATTGCTTAAATGGATAATTTCATTGCTGTTACCAACCTCTTTTTTCCATATATTATATTCACCTAGTAAAGCATTATACAACTCATTATTTGCGTTAAAAATTGTTTCAAGAACAACCGCTTCTTTCTTTATTTCCTCTAAGGAATTTCCTTTTTTGTCCAATTCTAATTTTATTTGTTTCAACTGTGGGCGTTGTTGCCCTAATAGTTCTTTTTCCAATCTCTCAATATTATTCAATAATATATTTACGTTGTTATTATATTCGTTTACCGTTAAACGATATTCTTCTAATTTTTTTATTTCAGATAAATTATCATTGGCAATTTCAATATTATTGTAGTAGTGTTTTAATTTTGAATTATTAAATTCTTCAGTTAACTTACTTTTGTCAATTTCCAACTTTTCAGACTGCTCTTTATTATTTTTTATTTCAAAATCTAATTTAACATCAACGAGTGCTAAGTTATTTTTGGTTTCGTTATATATTTTTTCTTTTTCCTGAAAATCTTTTATTTTATCCAGTAGTGAATTATAATATTTTTCAAAATCATCAACATTATCTTTTATTTTTTCTTTATATTGACTTATTTTAATCTGAGCGGATAATAATTTTTCCTTATAGCTTTGTTCTTTTTGCAAAACTTCTTCTAATTGTACTATTTCTTTTTCTGACTCATTTACAGCTTTTTGTATTTTTTTAAAACTTTGTTTTATTTTATCACTTTTCTCTTTTAATATGTTCTCGTTATTACTTAATTCTTCCAACTCTTCGGCGGCTTGTTTATTTATCCCTATTTTCAACACACCGGATTTTTTCTCCAATTCAGCTATATCTTCTTTATTTTTTTGGAATGTTGTTTCCAATTTTATTATTTCTTTTGTAATATTTTCCAACTCATCTTTACAATTAGAATCTAACTGAACTACATTTTCTTTTTTAGGAAGATGTTTTATCTTTTGCTTACAAACTGGACAATCATCACCAATATGAAGTTGCTCCACTAAATTATTTATTAATTCTCTATTTTTATTTTTTTCTATTTCATCTACTTTATTTTCCAACTCTTCTTTAGTTATTAATAATCTTTCTAATTTAGATTTATAATCCTTAACTTTTTTTAATTTATTTTCTATCTCTGCTATTAATTTATAGTAATTTTCCAGATTTTCTACTTCATATTCTTTCTTTAAAATTTCCAGCTTAATATTATTTAATTCTTTTTCTACTAGGGTATTATCTTCTTCTATTTCTTTTTGTTTAGCGATTTGTCCTTCCAAACCTGCTTTACATTCCCTAAGTTTATTCTTATCAGCTTCTAAATTACTAATCTCCAAAAGATATTTTTTTTCATCAAAAAATGCCTCTTTGTAGCTTTTAATATTATTGTAAAAATAGACTCTTTCTTCTGCATACTCTAATTCTTTTTTATTTGTTTCGGCAATGCTCTTTAAATAATCTCCTAAATTATTATTATTCTCCAATTCCTTAATATAATTTGCTTTTTTCTCTATTAATTCTTCACTTTTATTTTTTTCACTCTTTATTTTTTCCAACAAAGTATAATACAACTCTATTTTATGTTTATTTTTCTCTAATTCTTCTAATTTCTCTATTATTTGATTAAGGCTTGTGATATTTTCTTCTTTAGCTTGTAAGTTTTTATATTCATTATTGTAATTATCCAACTGAATAAACTTATCATCTACTCTACTTAACTCTAAATAGTTATTTTGAAGTTTTAAAAACTCCTCTTCTTTTTCTTTTAAGCCTTGATCTAAATTATTTTTTTCTTTTTCTTGTTTTTTAAGCTCATCTTTTAAATTATCAAAACTATTTTCTTGGAGATATTCTACCTCTTCCAACTTATTTGAAAATTTAAAATGACTAAATCTATTTATCAATTCTTTTTCTTTTACCTTATATTCACTCGCTAATTCTTTAGCATAGTTTTGTAATTTTTCTACAAATTTTTGATATAAATAAGTATTAAATAATGAGCGTAAGATTGTAGCCTTTTCTGATGATTTTGAGAGTAACAGCTTTTTAAACTCTCCTTGGGGTAAAATTATAATTTGACAAAATTGTTTATCATCAAGTCCTAATAATTCAACTACTTTTTCATTCACCGTTGTTTCTTTACTAGCAATAACTTTTATATTATCTCCATTTATTTGCATAAATTCAACTTTACCGGCTGTTAGCGATCTGTTCCCTTTTTTAAGATACGCTAGGGTTCTTTCTAAACGATAGCGTTTTTCTCTTATCTCAAAATCAAAAATAACCTTTGTCTTAATTTTATCATCGGCAGTTTTCGAGCGTAAACTATCGATATTCTTTCCACCGCTAGTTTTATTATAAAGCGCATAGACCATTGCATCAAACAGAGTTGATTTACCTGCACCGGTTTTACCTGTTATAAGAAATATCGGTTCATTTATTATTTTACTCCATTCTATTACTTCATGTTTATACGGTCCAAACTCCTGTAATTCTAATCTAATTGGTTTCATCGCTATTCACCACCTTAAAAATATTCTCCAGTGTTTTTTTCTGAATATCTGTAAGCTCTACACTAACTTCTTCTTTGTAAAAGTTTTCTATAAGTTCTAACGGAGTTTTTGATAACATTTCTTTGGTTAAACTTTCTTTTTCGCTATTTTCTTTTTTTGTTTTTTTCTTTAATAACAGTGTATTGGGATACATTGCCTGTATTCTTGGCATCGGATCTGTTATACCGTCCAATCCGCTAAGTTCCATACTAAAAAAATCATGTTTAAAATTAAAGTTATTTTGAAACTCTTTAGTCATTACTTCGTTATAATCTGCCACTACATTATACAGTTTTCGTAGTGGTTCCAACGGTAAAAACTGTTCTTCAAATGAATTTTTCGTAATATTAATAAGCCTTGTCCCTTTTGTTTGTTTTGCTTCACTAAATGAATATGCTAACGGGCTACCACTATATTTTATTTTTTCTTCGTTACACGCATTCGGATTATGAAGATGTCCAAGTGCCACATAATCAAATTTTTCAAAAACATCAACAGCCACATTTTCAACAGTACCGACAGAAATTTCACGTTCGGAGTCGGTTTCTAAACTGCCGGCTACAAAAGTATGTGCAACAAGAATATTAACATTCTTCTCATTCATGGTACTATATATTTCATCAATAACTCTCTTAGTCGCTTTATGATGTGTATCAAGTGTATTATCGTTAAAATACTCCCTTGCTTCATACGGCTCAAAATATGGTAACAAATACATATCTACATTATCAAATGTTATTTTTTTAAAACTTTGCTCAAGTGTTGTATGTAAGTAGAAATTATGCTGACTGAACCACGCTTTTCCTACCGAAAGTCGCTCTCTATTATCATGATTACCGCTAATTGCAACAATCGGTAAATTATGTTTGATATTAATATCTGAAAGTGCCTGTTGTAGTAAATGCGTCGCCTCTTTACTCGGAATACTCTTATCGTATAAATCACCCGCAATAATAAGTAATTCCGGATGATATTTCTCTATTTGATTAATAATTTGATTAATAATATACTCTTGATCTTCGAGTAGACTAATCCGTTGTAATTTTTTTCCAATATGCCAATCGGCTGTATGCAATATTCTCACGCCAATTCCTCCGCTATATTTAATATAATTATTATAACAAATTTTTTTACCCAAACCAAAATAATTATACAACTTTATAACTAGCTACTTTTATTTGTTGTAAATTTATACATATATTATTTTACAAATATTACAGCAATG